>JASFEF010000059.1:0-13603 GCA_050124975.1 Candidatus Thorarchaeota archaeon
CCCCTTCCCACAGGAGTTGATGCAGTCTCTGGTACCTTTACCGAACCTCTTGCATCCGCCATTAAGACAGTATCTGGCAGTCCAGCTGAGTTGGGTGAACCGGTGATGATCATTGGAAGTGGGAAGATTGCACTTCTTCTTGCACAGGTGTACGATGCAAGTGGTGCAGAAGTACACATTGTTGGACGCAATCGGTGGCAATTGGGGCTTGCTAGACAACTTGGTCTCTCGAACACTATGGACATTAATGAAGACGATTGGAAGAAGAAGGCGATGGATACTACCCATGGCGTAGGTCCAAGGATTGTTGTTGAAGCTACAGGCAATACTGATGGAATCGCGATGGCATTTGATGTTGTCCAAAACGGCGGGATTGTCAATCTGATGAGCATGCATGGACTCGACTACTTATTCAATCCAACTAGAGTTGTGAATAAAGAACTCACAATTCATGGGGTTAGTCGGGGGCCATATGACAAAGCGCTTGAGATGCTCAAGAAAGGTCGAATAGAGGTGAAGCGTTTAATTTCAAGGGAGTTCCGTTTGGAAGAAGGTACCAAAGCTTTTGAGTACGCAGACCAACCCTCAGTGACAAAGGTAGTAATCAATATCTGAGGGGCCACGAATGCCTCAGTTCGACACGGATCTCCACATTCATTCCCTACACTCCATAGGCGTTAGCAAGAACATGACCATTCCCATGATTGCTAAAGGTGCTAAGGAAAAGGGACTTCAGATTGTAGGTTCTGGTGATGTCACACAACCAGACTGGCTTCAACATCTTCGCAAGAATCTCACCTTGAAAGATAATATTCTGACTCACGACTCAATCGCATTCATTCCAACTGTTGAGGTTGAGGACAATGAGTCAATTCATCATGTCATCATTCTTCCCGATTTTGAATCTGTAGAAACACTAAGAGTGTCATTGAAACCACACTCACCAAATATCGATGACGAATGGGGTGGGCGTCCAAGAGCCCGAGTTGATGGTGAAACCCTTGCAGGATTAGTGAGAGACGCCAGTGGGTTGATAGGACCAGCCCATGCGTTTACACCATACAGGTCAATCTTTCGTGAGAACAAATATACAGACCTGAAATCCTGCTATGGGAGTGAAACTCCTCACATACATTTTCTTGAGCTGGGTCTCTCAGCTGATTCGGTCACCGCTGACTTCATTCCTGAATTGAGACGACTGACGTTCATCACTTCAAGTGATGCGCACTCACCATCACCAAACAAGCTTGGCCGGGAGTTCGTGAGGTTTGAGATGAAGAAACCCACCTTTAATGAACTCAAGCTTGCACTCATGAGGAAGAACGGAAGAAGACCTGTTCTGAATGTTGGGCTTGATCCAAGACTCGGGAAATACTTCCTATCATTCTGCTCGAGTTGCCGGCGGACCTTAGTCGTGCAGACTGGGGATGATACCCCTAGTTTTGATGATCTAAACATATACATCAGTTGTCAGAATATCGCTGAGAAGAAACGTCTTCTAGACGACATTCATAGACGAGCAGTGAAGTGCCCAGTAGATGGGAAGAAGCTCAGACTAGGTGTAAATGATCGCGCAGCGGCAATTGGCGACGGTGAAGTTAAACCCCCCCCACATCGGCCACCGTATCTTCACATTGCACCTCTCTTGGATATCATTGCGCTTTCACTAGGTGTGAAATCCCCATCATCGAAACGAGTGAAGTTTCTATATGATAGAATGCGTGAGCAATTTGGTCCCGAAACACTCATCCTCACTGAAACCCCAATAGAGGGAATAGGGGAACATAACAAACGAGTAGCCGAGATGATTGAAGCATACCGGAACAATTCCATTGGATACTTGGCTGGAGGTGGAGGCCGATATGGTTCACTAATACCTCCATGGGAGAAAGATTAACAATGACAGTGGTCAAGGGCATCATCAGAGAGATTGGTAAGAGTAAAACAACTCAGGTTTCAGCTCGACGTTGGTATGGCACAACAGATATTGTTGTCCAACATGAAGAAACTGGTCAAACATACAATGTTCGGCTTTCAGCTGGAGTCATGGATCGACACAGGTTCCTCCCTCGGGTTGGAATGAAAGTCATCATTCACGGATATGTGGAGGAGGCAGAATATGGTCTATCTGACTTTGTGGTTTCTCGGGTGACTAGTATCAAACGTGAAGGTGAAGGCGTCAAGAAAGTCCACAAATTGGATTGATCACTTTCTGTATCTGATGAGAAACGCTGGAGAGAGTATCCACTCAGACCTGCACTTAGGGCACTTGCTCGGGGCTTTCGCAGTTTTTCGGGCTTTGAAAATGAATTGACACTTCCCGCAACTTGCTGGACGAATCAAGAGCTCTTTGTTTTTTCTCTTCACAGATTTTGAAATATGGTCTAAATCCTCGTATACAATCGACCGCTTCTTTATGTCCAGTCTCTCACAGATCTCCTCAGCAGTCAATGGATGCTCAGTTCGTTCCAGCAGTTCTGCAATGGTTTCTCTTCGTGTAGGCATGACTGATCAATCCATGGAGTGGTTCTGAGATATACTTTGGGCTGTACAGTGTTTTGAACAGTCTGTACAAAACGTAGAGTCATATTCAATTTCACTATAGTATTCCATGTGATGTAAAATGAGAAATTACAACACTGGCATATCAAGCAAGGCATTTGCTGCATTGATAGCCGCCGTGGTTTTAACAGCTGGTGTATTTGCCGTAGCCATTTACTTCCCTGGAGAAGGAAACGGACTGCCGCCGGATCCAACAAACCTAGGCTACAAGGTAGCAGAATTCCTCAATTCGAAGAGAGATGATGTACAATTTTATTGGATGTGTAATTCCACATTTGTAAATCAAGACATTACAGACTATTATGCCCAGTCTGAACCTAGTGCATTCGTCGATGGCATCAGAATGAACCGCACTACCACTGGTGGGGAAATCCTCTTGTTGTTCGCACCCTATCACGCGGGCATTAGAGGAACGGGTCAGATATCAACAACAGTATGGGAAAGTCTTAGTGGTACTATTATCGATGATGGAATAGGTCAAATGGAAGCACCAGAAGACCCTCCTGCTGGAGACTTCCCACTTACCTGGCCAATAGACTTCTATTTCGATGTCTTCTTCGATGATAACACCTGCTTCTTAGTAGGATTCACCTCAGCTGATGGGTATCTGTACATCCAAAATGGAACCTGGAGTGGTGAATTCAGTTCTTATGGCCATCCAATCGTTACAGGTTGGGATGATGGAGCTTGGCTCTTAGAAGGAGGTCATCTAACAGCTGGGATTAACGCTCTCTACACAACTATAACAACTAATGTATCGTATCCTGAGGGATGAGCCTTTGCGCTCATCCTCCTAATTTTATTTGATGTTGTACATACATGGGATACGCGTGGTCAGATGTGATATAATGAGTGAGGAAGCTGACAAAGATCTGGTTAACAAACTTCTCAAAGGTCGGACTATGAGCGTCTACGCCTTGCTCTTACAAAGTGGCGAGATGGGTGTGAGAGAGGTTCAGAGAGCATTAGGTTTCTCAAGTCCAAGCTTGGCACTTCATCATCTCACAAAACTATCAGAACTTGATCTTGTCACAAAGAATATCGATGGAATTTATAGTGTAAAACGCACAGTGAGGGTAGGTTCACTCTCTTTATTCATAAAGTTCGGTACCCGTCTTCTACCAAGATTCCTATTCCTTGGAACTCTGTTCAGTGCAATGTTGGCAGTCTACCTACTGATCTTTGCATCCAGGCCATTGACAGGAGGAGATATAATGTTCATCTCAATGAGCATTATCGCGATTCTCTTGTCATTCAATGAAACCAGAAGGATCTGGTTGCTCAAACCCTTCTAGTATCTCGGTAACTTTGAGAGGAAGATATAGGTCTAAATGTGTTGTTGCACAATGTACTCTTGTTGAGAAGAAACCAGACTGGACGACATCCAATTGGAGCAGATGAAACTCGAACCCCAGCCAACAAAGGCGCGTAGGCAGTCGTACAATGATAGAGTGTGTGCCAAATGTATGGGACATCGTCATCTATGTGGCATCAGACCATGTCCAATACTGATGAGGGCGAAAGCTCAGGCTCGAATTGATGATGCATTCACTGGAATGGATCTAACAGGAGCATCACCTCCCTCTGTCTTTGTTGGAGAGAGTGGTTATCCTAAGGTTCTCGCAGGTCCTCTAGTCCCGCCAGTTCGTTCAGATGAGGCCATGTACATGGAACGACCTGACCATTGGTTGACAAAGACCATTGACGAGATTCTGTCACTTCGATTCAGCCTTGTTCGGACAAAGAAGTACATTCCAGTCACAACAGCCTCTGACCCAACAAGAGACCTTGCTGAAACCCAAACACTAGCACTATCAGAGAGCCCTCTTGTGTCCGAGGCGACGCTGCTCAAAAGACCTCAATTCACCTCAGTCTTCTCTGATGTTACACTTCCAATTGGACCTTCAGCTCCCCTGCGAACTTTCAAGATTGAAGACAACCCTAAGGTTCCCAAAGTGATTGACAGAGTGACATCTGATACTGACCTCAAGGCTGTTACAGGTGTCAAGAATCTTTTCGATGGGGGGATAAGACTTGAGCATATCACACGGCTTCTCTCAGTAGGGACCATTGGGCAGAAGAAGAAACGAAGGCTTGTCCCAACAAAGTGGAGTATCACTGCAACAGATGATATAGTAGGAAAACAGCTTCACAAGAAGGTCCTGAGAAATCCTTGGATCAATGACTTCAGGGTGAGTGTTGATCATGCTCTGGGAAATACTGTTGCCCTTCTCTTTCTCCCCAGTGGTTGGCAGTTTGAGGCTATGGAGTCGTGGTTAGGCGGACTCAGACCACCAATCATCTCTGACCATGAGTGGTTCAAGGGTCGAAAGGACTATGCGAAGGATGTTGTTGGAGCATATTATGCGACTAGACTTCCAGCACTTGAGTATCTGGTCAATATTCGACGGCAAGCAGGAGTCATTGTCTTCATGGAAATCGATCCTCAACAATGGATACCTTTGGGAGTGTGGAGATTCAGAGAGATTGCAAAGAGGGCATCGGAAACAACGATGGAGAGCTTTGGTACTCTTGAAGAAGCCCTCAACTACATCGCGCCAAATCTCCGGATACCCATGAACAGATGGTTGGAAACCAGCAGAATCTATACCGTATTTCAGAGTCAAACAAAACTCACTGATTTCTGGTAAAAACATCCAATGAATCTATCATACATTTGTCTTTTAATACAATATTCAAAAAGAAATGACGGAGAGTTTGATATGCGCGCTACAAAAAGTAAGATCATGACCTTATGGGTTGTGGTGCTTCTAGCAATGCCATTCGTTCTGATTCCCAATGCTAGTGCTTGGACTGCAGGTGATGAAGCCGCTGTTTTTGGCCACACCTTCGAAGAAGAGTACTGGACAAATGACTCAATTAGAATTGAGGGTGATGATGGAACGAACGCAAGCCTAACGGCTTCCTTTGTTCACGTTGGTGAATTCTCATCTTTCTTAATTGCTTTCAACAACATGAACACGACAGATGGTGAAAACGTAACTTCGATGATTCTGCCTTACCAGTTGTTTGGTATGTATTTCAAGACGCCACAGAACAGAGAGGTTTTCATTGGTGCCATATTTGCGTTCTTGCTTGCACACAACGAAACATATGGTAGCAACAATCTTCCAGATGTTGGTAATGAACCAGCATGGTATGTTGTACCGCTAGCATCTGATGATACTTGGCCTGAGTATGAGCCAACTGTTGAGCCAATTCCAGCAACAAAACTTAGTGACACTCATTATAGGATGGGTATGCGTTATACCAATCTGACATGTAGAGTGGTTGATGCAAATAATCCACTTGGTTTCTGGATATCTCTAGGTTTTCCAATATTGCAAGTGGTAATCAGTGAATTAGTGATTGAATATGACATCACAATTGACGAAACGGGCCAGGTCCATGCGGAAACTCTGTACACGATTGGTCAGGTCAAAGAACTGAAGTTTTGGGGCGTAGACTTTCATCCAACTGAGCTGATTGTTGAAACTATGGAGATTTCTGCAGTTCATTATCTAGCAGTTTTCACATCGCAATATACTGTCGCAACAGAAACTGGTGTGGAACTGACTCCACCAACAGCAACTACTCCCTTAGATGAGGATCTCAGCATCAGAGTAGGAAATAACGATGAACGTGCTTTTGACATTGGTCTTGGACGCTCATATGCACTCATTAACGAAACCACAGATCCTTGGACTACTGTGTCTTCTGATGAAACCGCGCTCAACACGCTACTTGGAGTTCGACTGAGTGATCTCATTCTGATTGCTTGGCAAGCACCCTTCTCTGCATGGGTGTTCGCACATATGGCATATGGTCTGTCTGCTCAGCTCAGATCAGTCTATGCAACTGTTGGAGACATGGTCAACAATGTTGCATCAGGAGCTGCATTCCACAACAGTCAATGGTGGTATGCAGTCACATTCCCAGAGTGGAACTCACTGCGAGTAGAGCAAGACCCTGTATATGTAGCATACACCAACCTCTATGCCGAACCTGGAGGTGGCGGAGGTGTTCTTGCCTTAATTCTAATCGTAGGTGTTGTTGCAGTCGTTTGGATAATGGTTCGACGACGACGCTGATTAACTCAAAAATAACCCTGGGTTCCTCATCTTGGAATCCCAGGGATTCTCTTTCTTTTCAAACATCGGGTAATTTAAGAGAAGCATAGAAGACATAGGTCCTAGAGGACCCTATATTGCTGTATGAGAAACTCTGTAGATTCAGCGAGCGATTCGCGGGGCGAACAAGCCGAAAGCTGGATGATAAAGACCTACAGAGGGCAGTCAAGTTCCTAGCTCCACTGATGGACATCACAGTTAGGGGAGTGAAAGCAGCAGCAAATCTACTATCGGTCCTTGTACTTCTCCTCTTAGTCTTCATACTTACATTTCTCGAAATTAGCCTGCTCATAGTTGCACCCCTTGCAGGAATGGCCGCTGTTGTGATGTACTACATAGTTGTTTCATACCCAGTGTCAATAATGAACAGTTACAAATTGGGTCTCTCTGAAGAGGCGGATCTCGTATTTGAGCAGTTCATTCTCGTGTTTCAATCAGGTGGTACAATCTTCGATGCAATCGAGATGGTCGCTCAATCTGACCACCCCTATCTCTCAAAAGCTTTCATGCAAATGGTTGGGAGAATCAATGAAGGAACTCCTCCAGAAACCTGTCTGATGGAGTTTGCAAAAGACCAGCCATCGGATGATCTAAGGAGATACTTCACTGCAGTTGTTTCATCACTTGAGAAGAAGACCGACTTGATTGATATGCTCTCAGGTGAGTCCTTTGAAGCAGATTTGGCTCTTCGTCAGAAGAATCTCGAGTTAGAGAGCAGACTCCTGATTGTAGCTGCTCTGGTGACCTATGTTCCCATTATGTTCACACTAGCAGTTTCACTTGCAGGATACGCTACAAGCATTCTGATTGTGCTAGTAGCACCGGTCTTCATTTTGATGAATGCCCTCTTGAAGAGTAGATTCTCACGTCAGTTCTCTGCCTATTTCGACCGCCCTAGAGAAACATCAATAGTGGCTCCATCACAGAATCAGATAATCTCAGAGTATGACGCATTTCTGAACTTCCTCATTCTGCTAGGTGAGCGTCTAAGATCAGGTGACACTCTTGAGGTGTCTTTGGACTCAATCCGTGATGATCTAGATGTCGAGGTTCAGAAACTAATCGATGTTGCATTGAATGCAATCCATAGTGAAGATGCGGGCGTTGTCGAGGCAATGGCTCGTGCGTCCGAACAGGCACTAGGCCAAAGAGTTTCACAGATGCTGAACATGATTGCCATTATGTGTGAAACCTCAGCTCAAGCGGCTGGGGATCGGCTATCGAGAATTGCAACTCGTCTTGTGCAACGGTCTGCTGTAGCAAAGGAAAGAGATTCGATTATCGCCGCTCAGAGAATGAAGGTCTACCTCCTAACTATTACAAGCGCAGCTGTCCTAGGTATGCTGGCGTCTCTTTCACCCTTCCTGTTCATCGGTTCACTTCTCTCGCAGGGCCCAACCTGGACTCCAGGGAGTATTACGACTCTTGACATCCTACCTTTACTTCTAACATTGGGTGTTACAACATTGTCCACCGGATACCAAAATACGAAGATGGTAAGTGGGTCACGTCCAGTTGTGATAGGCCTTGTCTGTGGACTCCTGTTCTGGATATCTTTTTCATTATCATCAAGTATGATGGGTCTTGGATGACGTAAGAATCATTTATTTGTCCAGTTGCGTATTCCGGACATAGTTAGGATGAGGTGTAACAATGCTTCAAATCCCATTTTTAGATTGGACCTTAGCCGACATCATGTTGTTTTTCCAAGATGACTGGATTCTTGCTTGGACTCTGATTCTTTCAGGAGGTCTCCTCGCAATCTGGTTGCTGGAGAACATCACGGACCCAATTCCTTTGTTGGGTACCATCTTTGATGGTCTTGTCGCTGTAGGAACCTACTTGGGCTTCTTTGTTGGAATCCTCGACATATTCGTAGGATATGTTGTGTGGACAGTACAACCGGATGCAATCATCGTCGCTGGTGTGCTTATCCTCATGGGATTCTCGCTAGTCATGAGAATACTATCAAAATTCCCCTTAGCCTTGGTGTTTGCTTTGGCTGTAGCAGTCTTTGGTACTGCAGTGATCTATGGATTTTTGATGCCTTTGACTACAGTTCCAGTAATACAGGAAGCCGCGCTTTGGCTGACATCTGGTAAAGGTCTTCTGGTCATTGGATTCATCATATTCTGCGTTGCGTACGTAGTTGGTGGATTGATAATCAAGTTAATCCAATTGATCGGGAAGATATTCGCATCAGTTCCAGTGAGTGTACTCGTTGGACTTGCAGCAATTGCTGTTGGTGTGATAGTAATTCTCAATCCAGCACTAGTTGGACTAGTGGCTTGGCCATGAGTTCAGAGGGGTGTTTCACCCCTCCTCTCCTGTTTTTTCACTTTGGTTTTCGTATCTCACGGAAGTAGAGGAATTTCAGATCCCTATCAGTATAAAATTGTGCTGCGGCGTCTATTGCTTTCTTGGCGGCGACTATTCCTTCGTACCAATCGGAAACATAGAATTTCTTGTCTGGGTCGTGCTGAGCATCGGCAAGGGTGAAACCTTCAGGCAGTTCGAATTCATCGGGTATGAGTAGAGCGACCCGAAACTGTGATAATCCGCCTTCAGACTCCAACCAGAGTTCACAGTATGTCATTGATGTTCCAGTGAAGGCTGTATTTGTGTCCGATTAAGGTTTGCCTGTAGACACTCTTCGATTCAAAGTTTGCCCAAAGAGTTCAAATAGTAGCTTTGCATTACTTCTAGTCAATTCAAGTAGACACGAATACTGTCTATTTGTTCATTACAGTGATAGCGCACCGGTCATGAGAGGAGGCACTGAGATTGTCGCAAGATGATAAGAAGAAGATAATCAGCGTCACAATGAGTCAGTCATTAGTAAACAGGATAGACAATCTTGTACAAGAGAGGGTCGGACGGTCTCGAGCTCAGTTGATTGAAGATGCAGTCAGGTGGTTTCTAGACTTCACAGTCCACAAGTGGAATGAACGTGGTATCTATGTCAATTCCTTCAGAGCTGTTTTCGAGTCTGAAACAATGTCATCACTATTCTTCTCGAAATTAACTCCAACAGATCAATATGAGCTTGGAGAAACGGCTGGCAGTCAATCACCCATAGCGGATGTTGTACGTTTGTTCTATGGTGGAGATCCAACAGATGCTGGAAGTCGTGATCTTGTATTGAAACTTCTTCAAGAGAATGGGTGGGGCTCAATTACACTGAACGAGGGCCTTGTTGTTATCGGAAGTCCATTCTATCCTGCGCCATTCATTCGAGGCTACCTAGAATCTTTGCTAAAGGTGAAAATGGAAATAGATGAAACGACTTCAAAAGAGATTGTTGCTCTGCGAATCAAATGATTCTTACTTCATCTCCCTTTTACTGGTTCGAATGTTGAGGGAAATGAATCTACCATTCCTTTCCAATCTCGAGTATCTCAAATTCACTCTCATATAGTCCTGGGATACTCTCAATTGTGGCTCTAATGGTGTCTTGTTTGTCTTTAATGTTATCCGCTGAGAAATAGACTTCATAGATACAACGATTCTGCTCGAAACAGAATCCTGTTGTGAATAGGACTTTGAGGTCATGTTGCTTGAACAGTTGAGTCATCGTTTGCATCAATGCAGGATTGACCTTCTCAACCTCCAACCTAACACGTGCTCCACCAGCTTTCATCATGGGGATAAGACGAATCTCCCCTGACCTTTCGAAGTAGATCACCATTGCAGCCTTCATGTCCTTCAATTCGGCATTCTTGAAGAAATCCTCTGGAAGGCTGATCTCCCTCTTCTTGTGCACGTCAGCAATCATTCCCTTAGTAATACCGGCCAAGCAAATCGCCTCTTACCTGTAGTACTGCTTGAAGGTCATTACAGTATTTGAGTCTTTAGCGAATGTTGCTAAAGAGCAATCTCGTAAAAGCGTACACATCTTGGACACTTTGAGTATATTCTGGGATGGTCAGAAACCCATAAATCATGAAAATCAACGAAATATTCACCCAATATTGGAGGAACTGAAAATTGGCAAAAGAAGGCGGCATCTACGTCTGCGACATCTGTCAGCAAGTGATTGAAGTCAAGAAATCCGGAGTTGGTACTCTGGTTTGTTGCAATCAACCTATGAGACTATTCGAGGATGACTAGTATCATTCAGGCTGCAAGAACTTGCTACAATGGAACCACAACTTGTCGTTAGTTAATTTCACACTTGACAATGTTTATATTGGCTCTAGAGGGGCGGAGCTAACGCTTCTGAGGGTGCTATACAATGATTCAGCTGCCTAGCAATGTTGTTCGAACAAGAGGTCTTCTCAATCTACGATCCTTTTCAATTGACGAAGTTTTGGAATACGATGACAAGTATGTGATGTACCCAACTAGATTTGTCCAAGAAGAGGTGCATAAATTCGTAGTTTGGATACTCAAGGATCCCAAAGTTGTTGGAGTGGCGTATGTAAAGGATCTTGCCCGTGAGATGGAAGAAACCAATTCTCAACGTGGGATGCTAGTAGGAGGACTTAGATTCACACCAGCAGCAAAGAAAATGGCTAAGATATCTCGTGTTGAGTTGGTTGATGGCGGCTATGCTTCATTCGATCTCTTTGAACATGAACTAGTTCCCATGCACATCATTGCATCAGAGGAAGAAGTGCAACTAGTCCTTGACCATTACGGAATTGAGAGAAACCAACTACCCAGAATATTCCGCGATGATCCTGCAGTCAGAGTTTTAGGAGCACGACCTGGTCAAGTTATCAGAATAGAACGTGATAGCCCTACAGCTGGTAAGAGCTTCTACTACAGATTAGTTGTTGATTCTAGTTAGACGCCAGAATCGGTCAAACAACATTAGTTTGACAATGTTTATATCAATGACATCAAATCGGGTCAGTATCACGGGTGTTTTCTACTTTGTCTGAGCTACCTGATATTCCAGCTATGGTCATTAAAACGAGAGCTTTGCTTGCGCTCCGCGGATTCATGGCAGATGAGCTTCTTGAGCATGATGACAGATATGTCCTCCATCCAACCAGAGAATCTGAGGATGGACTCCAGAAGTATACTGTGTGGATTTTGAAAGAGGAGAAAGTTGTAGGTGTCGCAATTGTCAGGGAGCTCGTCAAAGAAATGGAGGAAACTGAATCCTTGCGAGGGATGCTTGTTGGAGGGTCTCGTTTTACACCTGCTTCAAAGAAGTATGCCAAGGTTTCTAGAGTAGAACTAGTACATGGTAACTATGCATCCTTTGACCTCTTTGGTCATGAGTTAGTCCCAACTCACGTAATTGCGGAAGAGTCTGAAATTACGCTAGTCCTCGAACACTATGGAATAGACAAGACTCACTTACCCCGTATTCAGAGTAGGGATCCAGCTGCACGGGTATTAGGTGCTCGTCCGGGACAAGTAATACGCGTCGAACGCGCAAGTCCTACGGCTGGCGTAGCATTCTACTATAGACTCGTGGTAGATTCTTAATTCTAGAGAACAACTAATCCAAGTTGTATTGCAAAGAGGAACATCACCAGACAAGTGATTAAAGGCAGAGTGATATTGTCTGTCCCTTTTGGACTCACTAGTTCAACAATTGTTGCTGTGATTGCACCAACTAAGGCTAGGACAATCAGCTCAAACCAGAGAACATTTCCCCCAGTAACAAAAACAGGATCAATCAGACTAAAAATACCGAACCACCAGAATGCAAGAAGGGATCCAAAGAAGCCGAATATGAAAACAGAAAGGGTCCCCGGAATACTTCTGTTTGATCCAAAGATCACCCTAGTTGAGTTATGTCCATACTTCATTCCAATTGGCGCGCTCATACCATCTCCAAACATCATAATGTGAATCGCCGCACCAGCTATAAAATACAACTCATGAAAACCAGTGAAAGTGAATATCGCAGTCAGAATCGTGATGGAAACAGCATACCAAAATGGACCTCTAACGCTATTGTGCTCCAGATCTTCAGGTCTAGCCATAGCTGCAAAGAAACCGCTGAACCGGTCAGTGTTCGCCAAAGCCAACATGACGACAAAGGTCAATGCAACAAAAGTGGCAACCCAAGGATGTGGATAATAGGGTACAGTCCAGATTGCTGCACCTGCGAAGAGATGGACAATCCTCCTTGTCACCTCTGAACCCAGATTACGTTTCTTTCTTGCTATATCTGCAATAGTCAGAACAATCACTGCATAGAATACAGCAATGAAGTAGACAATGATGTCACCAAGGACAATGGAGAATTCCACTTGCATGATTGTTCCACTCGAAGGGTGTCCGGGTTAAACTAGTGAATATATCTATCGGCAGACAACAACTCATTTCTCGGCGGGTTTCGAACGAATCCCTGTAACCTCTTCTAAACTAGTAATGGCATCTTCAACACGTTTCTTCAGTTCTTTATCATCCGTGCCTCTGGAGGAAATCCAAACTCTGATGCCTTTTGATGTTCCATAGGGCTTTGGTAGTGACTTGATGTAGACGTTTGGAATTTTCCTCATAACAGAGTCAATCGCGGGAGCAAAGACTGACTCATCCTTCATTTCAAACTCAACCAATTTCTCATAGAACTTCTGTACAACATTATCCTTTATCCATGGTAGAACGGAGTCTTCGAAGATGAATTCCAGTTCGGCAGGCACACCTGGAAGACAGAAAATCGTTGTATCTCCCTCATGAATTCTTACACCCGGTGCACCACCTACACGGTTATCGAGTGGGACCGCGTCCTCTGGAAGTAAGGCCATTTTTCTTCTTGCTTCTGTTAGATCTGGTGCAGTAACTATCTTCTTGTCATGAAGTGTCTTGTATTGCCTCTCGATTATCTCAATCGCATGCTTGTCTTCTACGAGGTTTCGTCCAAGAGATTTAGCAATGGCTTTCAGTGTCACATCATCATGAGTAGGCCCGAGACCTCCAGAAGTTATGACTACATCACAAACATC
>JASFEF010000060.1:0-13462 GCA_050124975.1 Candidatus Thorarchaeota archaeon
GAGGGTGAGGAAGAGAGTCACGGGTAAGAATGCAATCATCATAATGGCCATCACGGTTACACTGACCATGAACAGTACTGCCATCTGTCGAAGACTGAGCTCGCCTCCCAGAATGCCGTTGAGGACATAGTAGGTAGGTAATGAAACATAGAGGGCGATCAAAAGCAGCATCGGAATTTTAATGGCATCGAAGAGAATCTGGATGCTCCCAGCATAGACTCCCATCACTGCCCCATAGAGAGCACCAAAAACAACAGTCGAGACTGTTGCCACTATTGCGTAAGTCTTGAGATTCTTTTCATCTTTGATGTTCTCGTAGACCACATCACGGTCTCGGATGAAAAGGCTCAGTGTTTCAAAGAACACTTGTTGATCCAACCAAAACACCTCCATGACGGTGTTGGTTGACCTCACTATATTAGATTGCGACACTAGAGGAAATGTACTATAGAAATGAAGGTTCAATAGAGATTATATTTGAGAAATCCATCAACAAGAACGACGACAATACAATGGTGCCTACGATATGACCTGTTACTTCAAGAATTCTAGGATGAAAGAGTTGCTCAGTGATATTGAGGTCGAGCCTACTAAGGAGAACATGAAGAAAGTCGATGAGATCCTTCATGATATCCTGAGTGTCGAATACCCCAACTGTGCAGCTACTTGGAAGATGCTACGCAAGAAACTCGAATACGATGCTGAGGGGTTCAAAGAAAGGCTCAAGACAACAGTGAAGGCTCGATTTTAGACGTAAAACTGCATTTCAAGTGCATCTTATCGATTTTCAGCTATACTTTTGTGGGAATTTGTCAATACACTTTGATGTGTACAGGAGGTTCCGACAGTGGTTGTTGTTATCGTTCTAATACAGGTCAAAGCTGGAACAGCTGGTGCTGCTTTTGCTGAAATTGAGAAAGTCAAAGATGTACAGCACGTGCATATGGTGACTGGACCCTATGACATCATTGCTTATGCTGACATACCTGTAAAGGCTGGTTTTAGAAGACTGGTTGAATCGATTCATGATGCGCCCGGTGTAGAGAGAACTGAAACCTGCATGGCCATCTAGTCTACGAATCTTGGTCAGAAAAGTACTGGTATAGTGTGCAAAAGGTCTTCGTTGCACGTTTTCAAATGGGTTCTCATTGCGGTGTTACTATGCAGCTTCTAGAAAATGTCCTACTGCATGGTTCAGTCTTCGCGGCGCTTCTTACAATCTATCTGTTAGCTGTGATGCGTGGACTCAATCCCCGGATATGGGCATTCAGCGACTATCCCGAAAGTATCACTGATCATGTGCCCCCTCAGACTCCAAGAGAGCGAAAGATAGCTGCATATACTGCAATCCCCTTCTTCATCCTCATCTTAGGGTTTCCTATTGCTTCAACAATGATTCTGGAGGGGATCTATGGGGGTTCACTACCTCTCTTGGATGCTTTTCTCAACATATTTGGTCTTGTGATATTCGGCACAATTGCTGACCTCGTGATTCTGGACTTGCTGATAGTTGGGACCATCACTCCAGATTGGGTGATAATCCCCGGGACTGAACACATGCGTGACAAGGAGTATAAAGAATTCAGAAGCTATCATGCAAAGGGACACGCTCGTGCGATGCCGGTGTTGATAATCCTAAGCCTGATATTTGCTGCACTTATTGTATTCATCTAGGATTTCTGGGTTGCTAACGACCTGCTGCATAAATGACCGCAGCAGTAGACGTAAGAAGATCTGTTCCCTCAGTGAGCTCCTCAGTCAACTCAGTCCGTGATACTGCAAAATAGTCTGATGCTGTTCTCATTATTCCCCGGGGTCCTTCAAACTTAAGGCGCATCAGAAAAGCAACGGCTCTGGCCGTGGCACTCTCTTTCCCAAGCGGCTTTCTCGTTTCTCTGTAGTTTTCCATCACGAGCCTCTCTACAAAGTTGATCCGCTCCCAAAATGTAGCTGCGTCCAAGTGCAGTTTGAATGCCACTATGTCTCCTAGCGAGTCCATAATAAACACTCCACACGTGTTCTTGGGAAGACTCCCGACAATGACTTTGTGCACATACTCTGTCAATATGGTTCTGCTGAGTTTTCGTCTGATTTGAATTGGGTCCTCATCGACTCTTACGATTGGGACAATGACTATGCCGGAGTAGGACAGAGGCTCACCCAAAGCTAGAACTTGTCCCTTGAGTATCTCATCAGCCACTACTCTCACACGATCAGACTCGCTCATCTCTCTCTTTTCCTCACGAACAATTGTAATCCTATTACGTATTACGTGACTTGAACAAATATAAACTCTTGCAAATGCGACATGCGACTCAAAAAATAGGCGCGAAATTGCGTTTGTAATGAAAAAAGAAGAGGCAGTGCGAAAAATAGCTACTACACTGCCATTTTTTGACCTATTTCTCTGCCAATTTGAAGAAAGCTTTCTTCTACTCCAGTGTCGAGGGGTCCTTCCCTTCCATGAACAATGGCTGAAGCTCGTGGTCTGATAATCCTCACCTTCGTTCGTTTCAATGCCTTCTCAATTGACCGGGCTGCACTGTTCTCGAGAACCAACCAACTGCTCTTATTCATCCGTGACTCATTTCTAGTGTCAAAACAGAATCCCGATAAACCCGAGAGGTCAACAGACCTGAGCCTCTTCAGAAACTCCTTCATCTCTTTAGATGGTCTGATCATATGCGTAGGGCTCCCAATCGCGATGAAGTTGTACTGAGAAATCTTGGTGATATCGACCGAGTCTATACTCTGACAGTCCACTTCGACTCCACCTTCCCTGATTCCTTGTGCAAGGCTCTCTGCAACGGTCTTTGTGTTTCCAAACAGGGAGTGATAGATGACTAAAGCTCTCTTCATTCTCCTACACTCCTGTCTTCCCTACAAGGCCAATAGCCAGACCAAGGAACACTCCTACTCCTAAGCCTGCCCCCATTCCAATATACATGGCGATATCAATGCCACCAAGTAGTCCAATCATAAGCCCACCAGATGTCCCAGCAAAGATCACGAGTCCGATAGTTCTTCCACGTTTCAGCTTGTATGAGATCACTGCTCCAATAGTCGAAATGCCGAGGAGGATTAGTGTACTGATTGGTGTATAGGAGCAGTGGGAAACATACCCGATTAGGTTGGCCTCATTTGCCCCCCACTGTAACATCTCGGTTGGTATCGCTGTCCAGATAGCGGCAGCAAGCGACCCTACTATTGCTGCTGAAAGGAACGCCCATACTACTGACAGTCCAATCACTTGAAGGACTCTCTTGAGCCCAGAGGGTTGGTGTGCTTCTGTTGTTCTCTTCTTCTCTGTTTGAATTGTTCTTGTTTCGTTCATTATAGATTACCTGTAGAAACTAGTCAATCATCGTAGTGTTTCAGTCCCTGGTCAATAATAGTGAAAAACACGGAGAGATACTCTCTAGTCTTCTCTTCTGGTTGATCACTCCTCTTGCCACGTAAGACGAGCTCTCGAATTGTCTGTGCAAAAGTACTGAGGACCATTATCACTGAGAACGGGTCCACCTTGTCCTGGACTCCCGATCTCTGCATGGTTTCTTTGATGACCGAGGTCATGAGCTCCTCAAGCAGACCCATGTAGAGTCTGAAATCCTGCTCACTCTCTGTCAACTCCTCGTTGTTCTCAACTTTTTGCAACAGCTTGGAGATAACAACTCCCAAGCGAGCTGATTCGAAGAGGATTGCATCGTCAGGGTGTTTCTCAAAGAATGTAAGATAAGCATCCCCCATGGAACGAAGTTCGTATGGCACATCCTCTTGTTTCAGATGACTGTCCATTATCTCGTACAGCTTCTGATATGCTTCAGACACAACTGCCAGGAAGAGATCATCTTTAGACTTGAAGTAGTTGTAGAGAGTCATCTTGGTATAACCTGCAGCTTGTGCAACAGGGTCAATCATTGTCTGTTCATATCCTTGAGTGGCGAAGGACTCTCTAGCAATCTTGATGATGGCTCCACGACGTTGTTTTCTCTCACGTTTGAGCCTCTTTACTTTGGGTGACGCGGCGTTGTTCTTTAACACGGGACCAACTCATTAGATGATTTTACTCAAGTAAAATATATTATACTTAAGTAAATAAGATTTGCTTTGAGCGCAAGACAAGAAAGGCGTCTCGCCCGGGAAAGGATGGGGCAAATTCGAAATGAGCAAGAAGAAGACATTCTGGTTAGATACGTACAAAGAAACTGTTGAGGACAGAAAACAAGGCCCAGACTTCAAACTGATTGAGTATCTCGATATCATTCCGAAGGGTCCTGTCCTAGATCTTGGAATGGGGAGGGGCCGACATGCTGTTTTCTTTGCCAAGCTAGGTCGAGAGGTGGAGGGGGTTGACACCTCAAAGCTCTCGAAGGGGATTCCCGAACTGGTTGAGGCGGAGGGTCTCGACTTCACATATCATAGGATGGACCTTCGGGAGTTTGAGATTCCACGAAGGAAATACGCGTTGATAATCGCGTCTAAGATAATTCAGCTATTTCGAAAGGCAGACATAGAGAAACTTGCTGAACAGATACATGCAGGTCTGAAACCAAAGGGTGTGCTCTACATCTACACGTTCTCTGTTGAGGACCTTCAACACGTCCGGAGTTTGGATGATGTAGAGAAAGTCGAAGAGAACACGTATTATCACGCTGAATGGGATTTACACTTTCACTTCTTCTCTAGAGATGAAATCCTTAGCCTTTTTCCAAAACTGAAGCTCCAATACTACACAGAGGGTCTGACCTTCGACCGAAGACCGTCCCGGTCACGGCTCAATGGTATAATCCAGTATGTGGGTCAGCGGATGCGCTGAAACAATGAGGTCAATCAGGTGCGTTTTCAAAAGTTGTTATAATGTCTTTATTCCTTATTTAAAGAGTTATCAGAGCCCTAATTTTAGCTAGATATGTTTATATCCATTTAAATCACAAATAAAGACGCGGGTTTTTTCTGTACAGACTTCTCGCCTGAGTCCACGCAGGATGCGGCGACGTCCAAGGCAAGAGGAACCCTGAATGTCAAGTGAGGTGACATTATGGGCAAACACAACAAACAGAAGAAACAGCAGAAACCGACTCAGAAACCAAAGAAGTAACTTCTCTTCTGGTATCTGATATCCTAGCATTTGTGAACTAATTCATCCCCCGGGGAGGTTCTCCGCCTCCCCACTTTCTACCTTTACTGTATCTACATTTCTCAAGTTTTAATAACATCTACATGGCTTTATTGTCAAAACATTGTGGTTTTGCTAATGAAAAGAGTTCTAGTTGTTTTTGACACGAAATTTGGAAACACTGAGAAGCTTGGACGAGAGATTGCAGCCGGGATTGAGGAAACCGGCACTGCTGAGTGTAAGGTCATAGGCATCAAAGAGGTAAAATCGGAAGACCTCTCTGGTTATGATGGCGTACTCTTTGGCGGACCAGTCCATGCCTTCAGGGCAACACGTGGAATAAAAGGAGCAGTAAAGGAAGCTGCCAAGAAGGGCCTTGATGGAAAGTTGGTCTCGGCCTTTGACACCTATCAGGCTTCTGGACATAGAGGAAACGCAGTCAGGGGGATTGAGAGTGAGGTTTCTAAAAAGGCACCACGTGCTAAGATATTATCCCCTGGTCTTACTGCACTCGTGGATGGTTATGAAGGCCCACTCAATGCTGCTGAGCCAGCAAGAGCTCGAGAGTTCGGTAAGAAGTTCGCCGGGGAACTTGAAGGCTAAGCTCGACTAAAACAATACCGTTTATAGGAGATCAAGAACCTAGAGGTTTCTGGTAGCTGACCATCTGTCTTGTGTTCTGGTACAAGACCAAGAAACAAGACTATCTGGCTGTCTTTCTCACTGGTATTGTGGTCTGGAGCACCTTTGAGATATTCATCACTGTTCTGAATATTAGATACATCCAAGATGCAGTCCTCTTCGGATTTGACCTTCTACACAATCCCCCACGACCTTGGACTTCTATCATAGTATTTGCTCTGCTCACTCAATATAGGGTTTCATTGGGTTTTATATCAAATGAGTGCAATAGGTATGTTTTGACGAATTCGCGAAGGAGGTGAGAAAGTGCCGATATTTGTGATAATGGGTAGTCTTACCGAGAAAGGAATCAAGAGCATAAAGAGTGCACCAAAGCGACAGAAACAGGCCGAGGACATTATCAAGTCTGTAGGTGGAAAGCTCCTGGGTCTATACTACACCTTTGGAAAGTATGATTGGGTTTCAATTGTGGAAGGTCCATCTATCGAAGCCGCAATGAAGGCTCTCTTCATATTTGGACAGGGTGGAACAAACAGGACCAGGACCATGGTCGCTGTGACAGCTGATGAGGCAAACAAGATAATTGGAGACCTACCTGATTAACTGCTCTTCGATCTCAAAGATGTCCTCCCAACCAAAGACTAGTGGAGCTAAGAGCACCCATCCAATGAGTAGACCTACAAGGATGTGGACAAACATGATATTTGCTACTAGGATGTCTACTACGAAACCGATGAGAAATGATACAATCCCCAAATATCCGCCAATCTTGTTTGCTTTCAGAATCAACCACAGACCCACAAATGAGAGAACCGCACTGATCAGGACAAGTGGGCCCCAGAGATATAGACGCGAGGTCCATTGTACGAAATGGTAGGACAGATAGTCTCCAGCCACATCATTGAGCAGTGTTTCATATCCCGTTTGAATCATCACCCAGGCTGTGAAAGCGAAGACACCTCCCACTGCATAGAAAAAGAACTGAGCTGCCACAAGTTTAGCGGTTGGCCACTTCATGCAGTTTGCAATACGGAAAGGGGTATTCACTCTTTCCCAAGTTCATGAATTGCACTATTGTTCATTCACTTGATGTCCAGACCTGTATGGTGAGCTCGAAATACAAAAGATTTAGCCCACAGATCAACTGTCTTTTCGACAGGAGAGCTTATACCATGACCTGCCTGGCTTTCAGCGAATAGTAGCACAGGTTTCGCTTCATCAAGTTCTTCAGAGATGTTCTGAAGCTTTGCCGCCATCTTGAATGCATGCATAGAGTCAACTCGAGTATCTCCCAATGCAGTGTGTAGTAGGGTTGCAGGATAATTCGCCTCTTTGACGTGATGATATGGACTATAGGAATATAACCACTCGAACTCCTCCTTTGTTTCCGGATCACCATATTCAGGTCTCCACGTCTTTGCCACCTGAAAGTTGGTATACCTAATCATGTCAAGTAGGGGGACATGACATGAGACCGCACCGAAGAGGTCTGGTCTCTGGACTAATGCAGCCCCCACCAAGAGACCCCCATTGCTCCCACCATAGATTGCGATAGTGTCACTGCTACCGATTCCGTTCTCAATAAGCCACTCGGCAGCAGCGATGAAGTCATCAAAGACATTCTGCTTGTTCTCACGATTGCCTGCCCGATGCCACTTCTGTCCATATTCTCCGCCACCCCTGAGATGTGGGATTGCCATAACGCCTCCCTGTTCAATCCAGGTGACATAGTTTTGCGAGAATATTGGATTGTTCGAAACACCGAAACCACCATACCCCGTCAGAGTGACCGGTGTTCTCTCGGAAAGTTCTATCCCCCTCTTTGCGAGGAGGAACATCGAAACCTGGGTACCATCCTTTGATGTGAACCAGACCAGCTTGGACTGGAAAAGGTCTGAGTCTAGATCAAGCTCAGGCCTGTACAGGACTTTGGAATCTCCGCTCCGATAGATGTAGTGGGCTGGAGGGTAGAAATATCCTCCATAGCTATAGCAGAAACAGTCCAAGCCGGGAGCTGTCGATACATTGTTGACAGTCACATGGGAACCAAAGTCAACATCATCCACAAGCTTTCCATTCTCTGTCTCATATATCTTGAGTGAGCTTGATGCGTTCTTTTCTTCTATCACAGCCATATGGTTGCCAAATAATGCCAACCGCTTAAGATCTGGGAGGATGACACCCTCACCCTCCTTCAACATCTTCTGTGCCTTCGGAACATTTCCAGCTTTCTTGAAATTGGACAGGTCATACCGTAGTATCTGCCCATTAGGAGCATCAACCTGTGTTATTGCATAGAGATGATCTCCATCAAATCTACCCACACTTAGCACGGACTCACTCTCAATCACTGGAACAAACTTCAGCGCTTCTGGGCTCGTGAGATCAATATGAGCAACAAGAATATCTGAGCTTATGAAACGATGAGTATCCACACAAACGAGAGTAGAGTCTTCATTTATTGTTAAGATTGGATGTTCAGTCTTGGGTCTGCCCTCTCCAAACACCTTCACATCATTCTTGTAATCATCACCAAGTCTGTGATAATAGACATGATGATAGTAGTTCTCGTCCTCGGGAGGTACAGTGCCAGGTAGTGGATATCTACTGTAGTAGAATCCTTGATTCTTCACCCAAACAAGGTCACACCATTTTGTTTGAGGTATCTTTTCTGAGAGAATCTTCTTCTTTTCAACATCCATCACATAGAGTACGCTCTGTTCCGTGCCCCCTTCAGACTTGCCAAAGGCAACAAGACTACCATCAGGACTTGGGTAAAACCAATCGATCGAAACAATAGCTTCTTCTGACTCCTTAAGTGGGTCATACAATATTATCCTCTTTCCTTCCTCTCCATCCTGATAGCAGAGCGATGGTTGGTCCTTACCCGCCTCCCTGAAGAAGTAGAAGAATCTGGGTCCACTCTCTGTCTTGACAACTTCGAAATTTACTACCTGAATGTAGTCGTACTGAAAGAGATCTTGCATCCGTGTTTTGACGATATCTCCTCCAGAATACCCCTCAAGGACTGAGAAGGTCAACTTGTCCTGCTCCTCGAGCCACTCTTGAACCTCACTTGAGGAGGAATCTTCAAGCCATCGGTACGGATCTTCGATTTTGACGCCATGAATCTCTTCTACAATGTCCTCTCTCCGTGTGAACGGATATTTTCGTCCCAAAGTTGTTCCCTCTGATTGCCGAGCTGGTCTAAATTGGCAAAATAAGTGTCTTTAGGAATGTGTAAAGGCAATTTGGATTCTCAAATACCACTAGTCAATAATTCAATACACCAATGGACTAGAGATCTTCACTCTTAGTTTATTCTTTTCCAAAGAATTCCCTAACAGGTATCAGGAGTGCTAGCAACCACAGGATAAGTCCAGCAACAAATGTTATGCTACTACCACCGATGTAGCCTATGAAGATTCGGTATCCCAGCAGAGTCCCCCACATTAGGCCTCCGGTGATAAAGAGTGCATACCAAGACCATCTCTCACCCTTTTGGAAACTTGTATGAGTGATGAACAGAATTGGAACTGCGGTTGCAAGAATCATGAAACCCACCAGCTTCTTCGTGATTATGTAGATCTCCGCATATGTAGGGCTGGCTACAAGATAATCCTGATAGCTTCCTCCAGTGTAATGCAGGAAGTCACTCACAAACATGATCTCTGTGATGAATATCCAGAGAATGGACATTATCAGGGCAAAAATACCCATGCCAAACATAAGTGTTGATCCAACTTTCAGTGATTTTTCAGACAATTCTCTCTCCTCCAAGCTTCAGATGATTAAAGCATCTTTACGCATAATTAAGACTATGGAGGTTCTTCATTAATTTTCTCTTAGAAGTCTAGATAGGTTATATTTTGCTTCGAAACGACTCGCAGATATGAGTGGTGGATGAGTTGGTTGAGGATGATATTGATTGCGACACCCCATATTCAAATATTGATAGCTCTCATGAGATGTATGTGGGATTTGATGATTTCAGATTGTTCTCTCCAAAAAATGGAAGATTTGATTATTTTATGAAAAGAGTTGACACTGGTCTAATTAAAATGTCAATTTTCACTCATTATACTGCTTGAAATATGCATATGCAAGAGAATCAATATGTCAGGGCAGGCCAGTTCTTGGATGAAGAGTATATGTGAGGCTTGAGGTTGGACAAATCTATAAGAAAATCGTTTACTCCTATAATTCTGATCATAGGATTTCTTCTTCTTAGTCCATTCATAGATATTGGAAACACCGTCCATCCCCCCTCCTCAATGAATATCACTGAAACTGACTTAGAATCTGGGTCAGGCTTGAGTAGGAATTTCCAAACGGCTTCTGGACCAACAAGAACTGGAGTACTTCCAGCAATTGAGTTCCTACTAAATGGTACCAATATCGAAACAACAGGTTCCATATCTGCCAGAACGGATGAAACACCGTCTGTTGCTTCTAACCTTATTCTGGACACCGCAAATGGGTGGAGGAGCAATCAGATAGAGCTCAACGTTTCTGAAATCAGAAAGCTCCTAGTTCTCAATGGCACGTTTACAGATGGATATCCAGGTGTGAACGAAAATCCTTCTGGTGGTGTTTCGTACTACCCATTGGGATGGGATGCAGACGGGTTCAATAAGGAACCTACAAAACAGACACTCAGAGCTGTGTATAATGATACAAGTACCGATTTCATAGAACTCGAGCTTGAGGGAGAGGCAACTGGCCAACCACAGGATTTCAAAGTATACAAAGATTCGTGGATTTATTGGTATCAGGATGTAACCCGTTCTCCATCCGAGACCGACTTCCTACTCAGTTTTGACCTGTTATATGACAGTGGTCCAATTGGACCACGACAGCTTGAAGATTTTGAACTCAGAATCGAGGCGGGAAGCACAGTTCTTTGGAGCTTGGATCCTGTTACAATTTCTGGAAGAGACCTTTGGTATCATTTCGGACCAATCCCGGTATCACTTCCCAGTGCACCCACCTCATTCGAGTTTCGATTTGTCTTCGAGATAATTGAATCTCGGACACTCGAGGGTGACAGAGAGGACTATGATGGTGACTGGGACAACGCACGATTTTTGAGGTTCTTTGTCGACGGCATCTCTCTGGTATCGGCTGACTACATTGACCCTGATGATGTGAATATGAGGGTGAATGTGGACCCCCTTTCGTCCACAACCATAAGCGGGTCGAATGGCAATGGACGAGTATTATTGAATCACTCCTATTGGGACACCAGTCCCTTAACACTAAGCATTCTATCAGATGAACCCGTTTCCTTCGACTATGAGGCTCGATTCGTATCTGAGTTTAGAACGGGAAATACAAGTTGGTCAACAAATCCAACAGAAACTGGAATTGGATACTCCGTGGATTCAGGTGAAAGTCCTATTCTGACTTCGTATTTCTATGTGCCCGCTCATGACAATCTGGAAGACCCTATTTTTGAACTTGCTCATCCTCCAGACTATGAGAATGTAACAATCTATGATGCATCATCAATGGATGTGACCTCGTCCTGTACTTTGAACGAGAATATGATTGTCATCAGTGGAGATATAATCGACTCCCTAGGCTGGTGGAGGGTGGTCTGGGAATCTCCGAACTATGCTATGATGGTCACACCTCAACAATTTATTATGCCTTCTTGGGAAAACCAAACCCAGTTCAATACAGATGACAAGATACGAACACTTGTCGAGATCGGCACGGTAGCACCATTTCCTGCGCTCATTGAGAATCTCACGGTCAGCTGGTTCTTACCTAACGACACACTTTGGTTCGAGGAAACAATCAATGACGGCGTGGATGGTGTAGCTTACACTATCGGACTCACCCTAGAGGCACTCAATGCAACTCCTGGACAATGGTCGATACTTGTCTTTTGGAATAATGGTACTGAGATTGCCTACGGTGAAACCTCTTTCGACCTCTACCATATCTCGAGTCTGCTACCAGTAAATGCATTCATTGAAGCTGAACCTGATTCCAGTGCTACCTGTGCTGTCTATCTTCGAGATGCAGATACGAACGAATTTCTCTTGGATGACATGAGTACAGTTGTAGGGAACTGGTCCACTGGCACCGTCACTTTTCAGAGGAATCTGGCTCAGTCGTGGTGGGAAGTAGAGCTGAACACTTCCCTGATGGGATTTGGTAATTACACAGTGATGATCAACGCTACCAGTTCTCACTATAGCTTCAGCACCTGTTCTATAATAGTAGAGATTGCCACTGTTGCTGAGTTGACCTATTTCGGACCCTCCTATGTAGACATTGGTCTCGGAAGCAGCTACACTGCCAAATTCCGGTACAGCTATGCTGACGACACTGGAGTAGAAGATGCCCTGATTGAGGTGATTTCGATTGTTGGTCCTCCAAGTGGACTCAGCTATGGAAGCACCGTCGCAACTCCGGGTGAGCCAGGGAACTATTCGATTGACTTCCAAGTTGACTTAGGAGGGACCTACCTTGTCGTTATCAGCGCGTCAAAAGCTGGACACAACACAGAAACTGTTTCTTTCAATATCCTCTCCGCAGCTTTTGGAACAGAACTCATCTTGCTCAACGGGACATCTGATGTTATGAATGTAGGTGAAACATACAGACTTGCATTACAGTACCTGAATGAGACCGGTGAAACCCTTGATGGAGCAAGTGTGTCTGTTGTGGATGTAGTACCAAGCTCTGGTTTGACTTTTGACCCTCCGCAATCTCACGGAAACGGTACCTATACGATTATTGTGAATTCAAATCTAGCCGGAATATATTCAATCACATTGCGTGCAAGTCTAGATGGATATGACTCACAGATACGGACATTTACTCTTGTTGTGTCATCTATACCAAGTATTCTCTCTATAGATCCCTCTGTAGCTTCAATTTCCACAGATATTGACTATACTTTAAATATCACTTTTACAGACTTTTCCTTTCAAGGTTTAGAGAATGCTTCAATATCAGTCGTTTCAGTGAGTCCCACCACAGGACTTTGGGTATCTGAAACGAGTGATCTTGGATTGGGTCTGTATTCAATAGCGCTAGTTCCATTAGAGAAGGGCACATATAACTTGGTTCTCAGAGGAGCCCTAGAGAACTATCAAAATAGTACTGCTCTCTTCACGTTAGTGGTGACAGATGTTCCCACAACAATCCGAACATCAAATGGTCTTGATTCAGGATTTTGTTACTTCACAGACACTTTAGAAATTACACTCCTCTATGAGCGGGCCGATAATGGCACATTCATATCTGGTGCGCTGATAGTCGTTGAAGCAGTCGTCGAACTTGACTATGATGTGGTGGAAACGCTTCAAGGCTACGTTCTTACTTTGAACCCATCTTCTCTAGGACATTGGTCACTTTCATTGAAAGCAATCAGACCTCAATACCAAAATGCAAGCATGATTTTCAACTTTGAAGTTCTTGAAGCAGTCACAAGCCTCTCTGGTGAGGGTCCTGAGAGCATTCTCTATTATGGGATTCCGTATAGCTTCGTACTATCATATAACGACAATGACTCACTTGGATTATCTAATGCAACTATCATTCAGACCTACAGGGGTATTCAAGGCAATCCGTTCTTATGGGTAGACAACAATGACGGAACATATAGGTTCACAATGACAGATGGCGACATAGGATCTTATGTTATTTCAATTGTGTTTTCGAAGTATGGATATGCGTCGGCCGAAA
>JASFEF010000061.1:0-13456 GCA_050124975.1 Candidatus Thorarchaeota archaeon
AGGAAGATCAGCATGCATCAAGATTGATGGCAAAGTATGGGGTCACTTTGGAGAGATTTCTCCAAAAATACTATCGAACTTTGGTATTGGCTATCCAGTAGTAGCGTTCGAGATACTAATGCCTAGAAGCACAGAATGGCTTAATTGAATTGTCAAACCGCAGAAAAGATATAAGAAAAGACCTGTGAATTGACAGAGTACGTCCGGAAAGCGATGTAGTGGAGTGCCCTTGCATGACTCAAAGTAGCGATAATCCAGATACCACATCTGATGATGGGTTTGAAGGATACAAGTTTCGAGTGGTTTTGCTAGGGGAGGCCGCAGTGGGTAAAACGTCGCTTGTGAGGAGATACACTGAGAACGTCTTTGATGAGGAGTACAAACAGACCATTGGAACCACCTTCGCTACAAAGGACATCGATGTGACTGATGGAGATGGAAACACACGCAAAGTTCGTTTGAATGTGTGGGACATGGGAGGTCAATCGACATATAGAGAGCTTCGCAGACAATTCATGAAGGGCGCTTCAGGGGCTATTATTGTGTATGATGTCACGCGACCTGAAACTTTCATGGCGATGAACAATTGGTTTGAGTCATTCAAAGAAGTCTGTCCGGAATCACCAGTTATTATTAGTGCTAACAAGGTGGATCTTATGGACATGAGAATGGTCCCACATGAGCCCGGAATGATGCTACGCGATTGGTTCCAAGCGGAATATTTCGAAACTTCTGCTAAGACTGGCGATGAGGTAAACAATGTGTTTACACGCATTGCTGAGGTTGTTCTGGAAAAAGCACTTGCGGAGAGTAAGAGTCCGATTTTGTGACCTTTTTCAGGTGAGGTGAACGGGAACATGAAAGTACGGGACTTCATGACAGCGTTGATTATCACAGCTGAATCAGATACTCTTGTAGTGGATGCTGCTAAGTTGATGGCAGCTGAAGATGTAGGTAGCCTACTCATAACGAAATCAGATGTGCTTGCAGGGATGATCACCCGTCGTGAGGTCATTGGAGCTCAACTCCTCTCTGAGGAGTCATTTCAGACTCTTTGCGTAGAAGATATCATGACCACTCCAGTTGTGACAATTGGTCCCGAGGCTGATCTCGGTCAAGCAATTGCACTAATGAATCAGACAGGAAAGCGTCACATACCTGTCATTGAAGGGAATGACATCATTGGGCTTGTGGCTGCTACAGATATAATCAGAGTACTGGCAACCATGAAGCTCATTGCTGATGGAGCTCCACTTGTTGAGGACTAAGCAGGCCTGTACTTTGGAATCTCCGCCTTGATCTCCTTCTTCAGTTTCAGAATATCTCGTGCCTGGAGTTCCTTTCGTTTCTGATATCCGCCTACTACACCAGCCCATTGGTCAATCCGTACCATTATTGGGTCGCTAGGAACTATCTTCTCAATAGCGGCTTTAGCCTCAGCCATAGCATCCAATACGGTTCCAGCTTTACATCCCATCTTCAGAGACTTAATTATTGAGTCAAGATTATCAGCAATCTGCATCGCTCTATCAGCTGGTACTGAGGATGGAGCAGCTGTGGGCGCAGGAGCTGGTGGCGGTGCTGGAGTTGGTGGCGGAGCAGCAGCCGGTTTAGGTTTTGGAGCAGGGGTAGGAGCCACTGGTGCAGGGGCTGGAGGTGCTGGTGCGGGTATCTGTTTGACAAGATCCCGCATTTCCTGTCGAATTTGCTCTACAGCTTCCTGTACGAATACACGAACAGCTCCTACCTCTTGTACAACCATAGCAGCTAGAGCTTCTTGGTTATCAGCAGCAGGAGCAGCTTGTGCTTGTTTTCCTAGAGCAGCTATGATTTCGTCCTTAGCACCACGTACCTCGGATTTTATCTCGGTGACTGTGCCCAGTATTGTAATCATTCGTTTTAGAGTTTCACCAAGTTGATTGATACTCTCCTCAATCTTCGTCAATCGGCCAAGGAATTGCTCTGCCATGTGTGCCACCTTTATCTAGAAATTCATCCGAATATGGAAAATGTCCAGTATAATCCTTACTATGATGAACCCATGATATCGTTGCAACATCTATCGTAAAAGGTCCAATACTACGAGGATATACTCAGAACTATTATTAGTCAAACCTTGGCAGAAGTACTCGGTAGTGAAACATAGGACGGAACATAATGGCGACTGCTGATGTATCACATATGTTCAAACTGGTTGCCCTAGGTAATGGGGCTGTGGGAAAGACCAGTTGCATTAAGAGATACACAGAGGGCAGTTTCAGTGAAAGGTACATAGCCACTATTGGCACGACCTTCGCCTTGAAGACTGTAGACACTGTCCTACCAAGTGGGAGTACAATATCAGCTAGAGTAGTTCTATGGGACCTAGCAGGCCAGCCGACCTACAATGAGTTAAGACGTAGATATATGGCTGGAGCTTCCATGGCGATAATTGTATATGATGTGACCAGACCGCAGACCTTTCTAGACATTGGTGAATGGTTCACCAAGTTTATCACTGTGTGTCCAAATGCTGTCGTTGCGGTTGTAGCAAACAAAATAGACCGCGAGGACAGACTTGTCCCACCAGAAGCCGGTAGCATGGTCAATCAGTGGTTAGATGTCCTGCACTACGAAACCTCAGCCAAAACCGGTGAGAACATAGATATGCTCTTCACGGATTTGGTCCAGCGGGCGATCGCAAAACAAGCAGAAATGGGTTCGCTCGATTCACATTCAGGAACCCAACCACCAAAACCATTCAAGCTAGGCGTCTGAGAGGACTACTAGGAAGGATATGGATGGTCACCAAGCTTCAGTATTTGAAAGGCGCAATTGGACATCTGTTTATGTTTTTGGTCAATTTTTCAGTGCTTGTTGGGATAATTGAGAGTCTTCAGTTATTCACACCATCACTACCTTTCCTTAATGCTTTGATCTTGGGGTACATGTTGATTCACACCTTCATCCTTCTGACAATACAACAAGGCGTTCAGATCTTAGAATTCATCAAAATGAGACTCCCAACCATTCTCATTCTGTACTACTTCGATATTAGCGATGAGGAATCAATCACTGTGCCACTGTTCGATCCCACTAAGAGTCGTCTAGCAGTAGTCATCCTATTCCTTGTGATAACTGGAGGACCAATTCTCTATCCAATTTTCGCAATCTACGGATTTCTCTTATCTTGGGGACACATGGCCATCATTGCATTGCAACCAGCAAGAATCGTTCAATACTTTGGGATATTCCTTAATTTTGCTCCGCCGTTACTTCTCATAGTTGCAGCCATCGTTGTTCTGTCCATTGTGATGATTGAGAGACGGCATGTCTAGAATCTCTGATTTCACATATGTAATCATGCAGGCATTTAAATTCCGAAGCACCTCTAACTTGTCGATAGACCTTGAAGAGACCTGATGTTGTAATTGTTGGAGCAGGATCCGCTGGGTGCGTAACTGCTAGAAGATGTGCTGAGCTTGGATTGAAGACACTCCTTTTGGACAGAAAACCAAAGAAAGAAGTTGGACAGAAAGTGTGTGGAGATGAGGTTAGTAAATCACACTTTGAGGCAACAGGTATCGATTATCCAATTGGTGATGAAGTATCCTCAGCAATTGCTGGTGCAGATGTCTATCCGCCGAATATGAAGAATGAGTTGCAGGTCAGAGGATGGACTGAGTTTGATGGTTGGACTGTGAACAGACTGAACTTTGGACAACGGCTCTTGAAAGAGGCAATTGATGCTGGTGCAAAGTTCATCCCAGAAATCCATGTCGGCAGTCCCATGATGATAGGAGATCAGGTCACAGGCGTTGAGTACAAAGACCTCACATCCGGAGATGAGGTCATTGTCAAGAGCAAAGTTGTTGTTGATGCCAGTGGGTTTGCGGCGGTAATAAGAAACAAGCTTGAGAGTCCCTTAATTGAGAACAATGTTGACAAAAGAGACATTGCCCTTTGCTACAGGGAGATCCTAAAACTGAAGATGCCACTGGCTGAACCTGAGGTTGCTCGTGTCTTTCTTGGAGGGGATGTTGCACCTCAAGGATATGCATGGATCTTCCCCAAAGGTATACAAGAGATCAACGCAGGTGTTGGAATAACTGGGGGTAAAGGTCGAGGCTCACCAAAGTCACACTTCATGAAATTCAAGAAGAAATATCCGCTTCTCTTTGGATCGGAGTTGATCGATGGAAAAGGTGGTGCCGTACCAGTTCGGAGACCTCTTAAAAGTCTGGTTGGAGATGGAGTCGCTTTTGTTGGGGATGCAGCCCTGCAGGTTAATCCGATCCATGGTGGTGGAATCGGAGCAGGTATGAGAGCTGGAATAATCCTTGGTGAAGTTGTACGAGGAGCGATAGCAAAGAGGGACTACTCTGCAAGATGCCTTTGGTCGTATAACAACCGGTATCTTCCCAACTTTGGTAGGAGACTGGCTTCTCTCGAAATCTTCAGACGACTCCTTCAGGCTGTGTCTGATGAGGACATGGACTTTGGATTTGAAAGAAAACTCCTAGAGGCAAATGATCTAATGGCTGCAAACCGTGGTGATGGAATCTCACTTAGTGTGGCTGACAAACTGAGGAGAGTGAAGAGAGGAGCGAGGAGAGTATCACTTCTAATGAAATTGCAAAAAGCAGCTGGTTTGATGAAGAAGATGAACAAAGCCTATTCCAACTATCCAACCAATCCAGACACACTGGATAACTGGGAGAAGACAGTGTTAGGCATCATCGAGTCAGCAAACTTCGAATAGACAGAAATAGATGGCCTCCGCGAGACCATCTACTTCAGGCGTTTATACATCACGAATGCCATCTTTCACAACAGTGAAAACAGCTTCTCCTTCAGGAAGATTAGGTGAGTCTACAAGGCGGCATATTCTTCGTTCACCCTTTGACTTCCTGAGATAGCAACGGGTCTGTGGCACATGTGCCAATACATGGCCACCAACAGGAGCTGTCGGGTCTCCAAAGAAAGCATCTGGTCGGGACATCACCTGATTTGTAATGTAAACCGCCATGTTGTTAATCTCTGCACCTCTCTGTAGGTGATGCAAATGTTTGTTCAGTTTCTGTTGTCTTGCTGCAAGAGTGCCTCTACCAGTATATTCTGCTCTGAAGTGACTAGTGACTGAGTCAACAACCAGTAGCTTAGCATTATGCTCAGTTGCCATCTCCATAGCTTGGTCGCATAACAGAATCTGATGGTCTGAATTATAGGCTCTCGCCCAAACGACATTCTTCAAAACTTTGGCAGTGTCCATTCCGTATGCTTCTGCCATGTCAACTAAGCGCTCGGGTCGAAATGTTCCTTCAGTATCAACATAGATGGCCTTCGCACTTAACCCCCCTTCATCTGGAGGTCGTTGGACAATTACAGCTAGTTGATGTGCCATCTGAGTCTTTCCAGATCTGAAAGACCCATACATTTCAGTGATGGCTTGGGTTTCAAGCCCACCTCCAAACAGCTCATCCAGTGCCTTTGAACCTGTTGAAATACGACCAGCAGTCCTTCGCCGCTCTAGTAGAAGATCAGCGGTCTCAAAACCAATATCCAACATCTCGCGAGCTGCTTTGATAATCTTTGTAGCTGTGGTTTCACCGATTGAACCTGCCGCAGCAAGCTCGCCAGGTGATGCAACAGCAATTGCTTCAACATTCTTATAGCCAGATTCGGCCAACCGTTTTCCAATAGCAGGACCCACACCGGGAAGATCCGTGACTTCAATGCCAGAAACACCGACATCCTCAGGTCCAACCTCTGTCAAGGTTTCCTGTTCCTTCCCTTCAAATTCCTCGTAGTCCATTTCCTCGTCGTCTTTTTTATCATCTGCTGCCTTCTTTGGTGACAAGTAGAAGACCTCCCTATATCACCCAACTTCTAGATTCGAACTTCGTTGAGTATGTAGACGTGATAGTGTCGATTCACTTCATATAAAAATGGCACTAGTGGTCAAACCGAGTGAGGGGACTATATCATTCTGGAGAAGTGCACATTTCATTCTGAAATAGACTTGTCTGTAATCGAAAAAGAATCAATGAAATGATGAGTATCTATCCACGTGTTAATGTGACCAGAATGAACTCTTCTTGAGGAGCAATTCGGATTCCACCCATGTTCGTCTGAATCTGGATGAACGCTAACTCTCCACCTTTCTTAACACCCCTGACAATCTCCCAAGTCTTGCCAATCAATGCACTCAGAAGAGCCGAGATCTCTTCAGCCCTCTCTAGCGTGACGCCCCAAGTATTGATAGGAAATCCTTCAGGACTAATGAAGAGAGCTGCATAGACATCTGGAAACTTGCTTGTAATATTTTGAATGATCCTCTCGAAAATCTCGCGCTTTGGCATTGCGGTCATGTTTTTGTACACATCCATAGCAGTTTCTGGGTGTTCTGGTATCTCAAAGGTGTTAAATGGACAAAGAAAAAGCTTGTTGTCATATAGCCAGCACCTCGGTAGTGAGAAGTCATGGAAGAAGAACTCATGTTTCGTATCATATTCTTGCTGACATACCTAGTTTTCGGTGGTGTTCGGATATACTATAGGAGTCAAACACTGGGTAGAGAAAAGGAACACGAGGAGTCGCTAAGAGATGCACCAACAACATTCCTATCAATCGTAATCATAGCCTACTTTGCTTCAATGTTCATCTACATTCTAGTTCCAGACTGGATTTTCTGGGCGCACATCGATATCCATGTCATTGTGCGTTGGTTCGGGGTCTTGCTTGGAGCGGTCAATATCGGACTTCTTTGGTGGATTCATCATACCCTCGGAAAGCAATATGATGCGAAGTTGTCAATTCAGAAGGAACATGACCTGATCGAGGTCGGACCATATAGAAGAGTCAGACATCCTATGTACACCGTTTTCATCCTGTTCTCTCTAGCTGTTGCTTTAATCTCAGCCAACCTGCTTCTGATCATCTTTGCATTTTTAATTGGCATTCCATTTCATTGGATCACACAAAATGAGGAACGTATGCTGACCGAGCAGTTTGGAATAGAGTATCAGGAATATATGAAACGAACTGGAAGGTTCCTACCTCCATTTCGGAGAAAAGATTGAAGAGAAGGTTTGAAATCTCCAAGCCATCTTGGTGTAGCTAGTGAAGTATCATGATGAGCTTCTTGACTTGAAAGGACCTCAGGTGACCGTAGCTAGAGTAATCTCAAGGCTTACAGCAGCACCTCTCATTAATCTCTATGTGGGAATTATCTTTTCACTAGCATCACCAATTGGACTAGGACCAGTTCTCAATCCGCTATCCTCTATCCTAATCTGCACAGTGGTGATGGTCATACTACCTCCAGCTCCAATAATCCTTGAAGCGTGGAAGGGTAATGTAGATCTGGATGTATCAGATAGAGAACTCAGGACAAAATTCTTCGTGTTCTCAATGATATGCGATGTCATTGCGTTTGCAATCTACAGCTATTTTGACTGTCTCATCATGAGCACACTTGCAGCTGCTTATTTCACGGTGACGTTTGGAGTTATGTTGGTCAGTCTTCGATCTAAAATCTCAGTCCATGGAGCAGGTGTAGGTGGTCCAGGTATGGCGCTGATCTATGTATTCGGACTACCTGCATTTACAGTTGTTATTGTCTGGATTCTAGTGATTTATTCGCGGGTGATTCTGAAGCAGCATAGTGTAGGACAATCCATCGCGGGTGTTGCTCTTGCAATAATAATCACGAGTTTCACCTACTTCTTTCTGTATCATCCTTGAGTGAACGAAATGCGCATTCAATGATTTTGTACGAAAACAGTTCATATGTGTAACCTCAGTTTTCTATATGCAGTATAAATGCTGTCTAACTATAGGAATGCGATTCAAAAATGCAGGATCAAGTAATTTGTCCCTCATGTCAAAAACGCATTAGAAAAGGGTCGACATTCTGTATAGGTTGTGGAAATGCCGTGCCAGAGGACTTGCCATCAGCCCCACCGGAACCAACACTTGAAGAGTCAGAGATTGTAGATGAGCCTGAGAAAGCAGCCAGTTTGGATGACTCCGTACTAGACGAATTGCCTGCTGAAACTCCACCAACACCTGAGCCTGAGGTGTTACCCCCTATAGAGGAGGACCTCAGTTGGGGAGAGGGTATCCCAGAACCAGAGCTATTGCATATTGAAGATGACCCTTCTTTGGAGGAGGCGGCTTCGTTAGAATCGGAATCTGGTAAACCTCCGTTGCTTCCGATTGGGAAGTCTGAGGAGCCTGTTGGCCGAAGTACAGACATGTCATGGGAGGATGAAATGTATGAAGTCAAAGAGGGCATGCCCTTCAAAGAGATTGAGCCTCCCAGAGTTTACGAAGAGGAAGTCCCAATATCCACGGAAGAGGCTCTTGACCATCTGTTTCCAGAAGGCGCTCCTAAGGAGATCCGCGAAGAAACAAAACAGGCAGTAGAACACTTATTCCCCGAAGGAAGAGGATCCACTACTACAACATTCATTGATGTAGTCGTTGGCAAACCAGATAGAGTTGGACTAAAAGGACCACTCCAAGAGCTTCAGACCCCTGCATGTCCTAATTGCGGTATTGTTCTATCTTCAGATGAGTTTGAATACCCACCGTATGTCTTTGAAGCCATGGGAAAGGCAAGACTGGCACAGGGTGAACATCACCTCCAAGAGAACGAACATGAAAGTGCTATTGAGGCCTTTGAGATTGCCAAGATGCTCTTTGAAAAAGCAGGGAATGAAAAAGGGGTCGCAGAGGCTACCAAGAGAGTAGACATTGGATACGACTCCATGGCTAAGTTCCATTTCGATCAGGGTGACAACCACATGAAAGCCCATGAGTATGAATGGGCGATAGTACAGTATCGGAAAGCAAGAGAGCTCTATATGTTCAGCACTGATGCCAAGAAGAGAGCACGTTGTTCTGAGAAAGTCAGAGAAGCCTACGTAGAATGGGGTAAAAATCTGGAAACTCAGGGAGATCAATTGTCAAAGCAAGGAGACTCCAGAGATGCCCTCTCAAAGTATCAAGAAGCGGCAACGAAATACCGTGAGGCTGAGGCTAACAAGAAACTAAAGGGTCTCGAGAAGAAAATCAGGAAAGCCTAACCTTTCCGTGGCTCGAACCCGGTGAGTCTAAGAATATTGTCCCTGAATATTAAATCAACATCTTCTTGGGTGTATTTGAACTGAGGCAATAGTGACTTTACTGCATTGTATTGCTCCTCAAGAATGTTGTATCTGAATCCACGGGGGAAAAATGAGGAGTCTGTGCCAAACACGACTCTGCAAGAAGCTCCTGCCTTCAAAGCACGTTCAAAGATCTTTGTGATTGTCAGGTCGTATGGTAGGTATGTCATCCAGCTGTTGCTCCCACTAGTGTCCATCACAACATTGTGTGTCTGATACATCAACATAAGCACTTCACGGAAGAAACCTGCTCCGAAATGTGCAATCATGAAATTCAGTTCAGGATAGTCAAGAGCCGGTTTCTGAATATCGAGTGGATTCCCAAATCTCAGATTGGCTTGGTTTCCGATAGTAATGCCAAAGTGGAGAATCACCAATAGGTTCTGTTTCTTGGCTTCTTCATAGACTGGATAAACACGTTCATCATAAGCATGGAAATCCCAGGAGCTTGGGTATAGTTTGATTCCTTGGAAACCATCCTTTCCGGCTTTTTTCACATTTTCAACTGCATTCTCATCAGCTGGGTTGATGTTCGCATACCCCAAAAAACGACCTGGAAAACGCTTCCTTGTTTCATTGAACTCATCCCAAACTTCTTCACCAATCATCATACCGATTGCTGTAATTCCATACTTGTCTAGTTCATCAGCCCACATCTGACCTGCATCCCAGCTTTCATCTGGAATTGTGAGTTGTGGCATATCTGTTTGGAAGGACACACGATTCTGCATTCGTTCCAGAGATGCACCACTCTCTATCCAGCGTTTGATTGTATCATATGTGAAGAAGTGGGCGTGGCAGTCAACTACCTCTGTTCCAACTTTTGATATCATAAACTGGAGCCACCTAAAATTGTCTATAGTTATCATACTCAATTCTCATCTAGTAATAAGCCCTCACTTGTGGCATAGAAATTGGATAGCGTTAGATCCAATCACCAGTTTCGAGCTTTCTAGGAAGATAGTCATCCGTGAGATATTCGAAGCTGTGACTTGCGAATGCTTGAATCTCAGCCTTCTCCTTAAGCCTGAGCATCAATTCAAGGTCTTCCACCCAAGGTTTGTTTCTTCTGACAAATGGTTCCTTGAGCATATCCTTGACCCGCTTGATGTCAGTAGGCTGCATAGGAATACGAACAGCCTTGGGAATCTTGTACTCATCGAGATCACGACTCAAAACACCCAAGAGTTTCAACTCAGGTGTGGCAATGAAGGGCGATTCATAGCTCAACCTCTTACTGCCTCTAAGGAATACTGAATAGATGTAGTGTCCATAGGGGTCAGAATCCACGAGCGCAAAAGCTGGGATCTCAAGTTCTTTGACTAGCATCTTGAGAAATGCTCTTGTCGCAATGTCACCCGAACCCTTTCCAGTCAGCACGATACAAGGTTGACGGTTCCAATACTTAGCCTCAGCCAGTCGCATGACAGCTGCATCTTTCTCGGATAGTATAATGAATTCAGCATCACTCTCTACAATCTCAAGCTGGTCTAGGAACGGTGTTACAGCCCAACCACCAGTGCCCATCCTTGTGAGATCAATCAAATCACCACCGTCTCGGATGGTCACACGACCCATTGCTGAGCCGCGGGCCGAAGCGACAACGTGAATACTGTCACGAGTTGTCTGAATCATTGATGCAACATCTTCAATGATCTTATCGCTATACTTCTGCTCTCTGAAAAGGTTAACATCACTGTAGTAGACCTCTCGTTTTGTTGCATGCAGGTTTAATTTGAGAAGATTGAACACTATCTCCATGACGCGAGCAGTCCTGGTTGCGTCTACAACTGACGCTAGTGAATGATATGGACGAGATATAGTTCGCATGCCTAGAAGTAGTAGGTCGCGAACCTCATCCCATACAATATTATCACCCGACCGACTTGGAATTTCGAAAGCAGGTCGGCCACTCATCATTGTTTCATTTAGAATGTCTAACGCTGTGTCTACAATTCGCTCAGTTGTATCGTCTGCAGATAATGCTACAACTTCAACGGTTTCAATCTGAGGTTCATCTCCAGGTTTCTTTGGAGCTTTAGCTTCCTTCTCTGCAACAACCCATTTTTCCTTAAGTTCAATCGCGAGTTCTTCCACAGCTTTTGGAACAGGTAGACCAGATTCTTTCTTGATTGCTTTGGGTTTCTTCCTCTTAGGTGGAGCTTTTGGTTTCTTTGCACGCTTCTTCTTTGCGGGTGCTTTCTTCTTAGGCGCAGCTTTCTTAGGAGCTTTCTTTTTCGTTGGTTTCGTATCTGTTTCTTTCACTGGCTCTTCCTTCTCAGGTGTGGCTTCAGCTTCTTTTACGGGCTTTGCAGCCACTACAGTTACTGGTTCTTCCGTCAATCTTGCCATTTCTTGTCGGTGTATCAGATCTTTTGCGGCTGCCACTATTTTGGACGCCTTTGCTGAACTAAGTCCATCAACCTTCTTTGCAACATTGCTGGGAGTTGCCCTCGCAAGACGTGCCACGGAATCATAACCTGCTCTCTCCATAGATGAAGCAAGTTTGGATCCAAGACCAGGGACATCGGTCAGTGATAGTCTTGGTGGAGCAACCTCATCTGTTGGAACGGAGTCTACTGGTTCAACAGGTTCTTCAGAAACCTTTCCTTTCTTGACTAGGTCTTTTGCAGCATCAACAAGTTTCTTCGCGCCGTCCTTGCTCAGTCCGGTCACTTTCTTAGCCATTGAAGCGGACCTAGCTCGAGATATCTTCTCGACGGTCCCATACTTCGCCTTCGTGAGTTTTTCCTCCAGCTTCGGACCTACACCAGGGAGTTGCTTCAAGCTAAATGCACTCTCTTGAACTAGAGGAGCTTCCTTCTTTTTGGGAGCTTCCTTCTTTTTAGTGGGAGTCTTCTTCTTCTTCTTCTTTGCAGAGGCTTTCTTTGTAGGCGTTTTCTTTTTGGCTGGAGTCTTCTTCTTAGCTGGGGTTTTCTTTTTCTCTGTTGCTTTCTTCTTTGGTTTGCTTGCAGGTTTTTTCTTTGTAGATTTCTTTGTAGTCTTCTTTGGTTTTGTATCAGTCAATACGTCACCTAAGGTTGCTTGAACGGTCTCCGTTTTCTTCTTCTTCTTGCGACTCATTCAATGTCACCTCCTTCAGTATCGCCTCCGTCATTCAGAGGAATATCTGCAACAAGATCGGTTCCAATTGCATCAGTTTCCGTTTCTTCTTGGTCCTCAACTGTTTCAAACCCAGTAATTGAGTCCCTGAGTCTACTCGCTATCATTTCTGCGTCGAACTTTCCTTTCCTCCGACCAGAATTGGCTATAGTGACAAGGCTTTCTGCAAACTGATCCGCGTACATTGCCAGTATCCCTGCACGCTTTGCTTTCCTTTGGGCTGTTTCACGTCTGGTTATGAATCGTCTAAATCTTCGACCTGCATCTTCCAGAGCCAGTTTAATCTCTCTTAGGAGAACCTCATCTTCAGCGAGTGCCTGTTTGCTCTGACCCTTGAACATAACATGTACATAAGCTCCAGCGACATGGATGAATACCATCAACGGACCTCTTGGTATTCCGTTGTCAAAGGTTGCAACCTTGTAGTTCTTCCAGTTAACAGATGCGGTAGCTTTCCAGGTAGCACAGTCGCTATTGTCACGAAGTTTGGGTACACGATTAACAAACCGCCATAGGACCATTGGTGCGGATGTAGCTGGTTTGATCTCTCCACCATAGGCAATACACACCTCAATAGCAAATGAGAGACCCTTACCAGAGGTTGGCTTTCTCGTAACAGCTGATACGAAGTCAGGCTTGTAAGCCATCTGGATTGTCTGTTCGAAGATCTCTTCTCCTACAGGAACAACTGTGTCTGTTGGAGGTGCAATATAGTCCTCATTCGAAAATGCACGATATAGAAGTTCGACCTCGGTCTTAGATAGAGAATCAGTAGGTGTGGTCATCTTAAGATCATCAAGATGTCTTCGACGAAGGTTCTTGCTTGCGTTAGAAACGATTGTCTTTGCTTTGTTCGAACTAAGACGACAAAAAGCCCTGGTCAAGAACCCACGAAGGTCAGATTCTCTGGTTTCTCGTAGAAGATCTTGGAACTCACCAATCCTAATGCTGGCAGGGTGTGGTTGTGCATACTTCGGCTCTTCTGGGAAAGCATTCACTCTTCGAGGATAGATATGGACCTGACCATATGGATCAATGAAGATTATGGTCACATGAGAGTTGAGAAGTGATGCCATCTCGTTGTAGATATCTGCATAACCTCGCCGATATTGGATGTTTAGGTAGTGCAACTTGATGTATGTTCCATGATGAAAAGGCAAGTCCATGTCGATAGGTCCGCC
>JASFEF010000062.1:0-13126 GCA_050124975.1 Candidatus Thorarchaeota archaeon
TAGATAGAGGTACTGCAACTGAGATTCGAGTCACTCTGGAATACAAGGCTGATTCCACAGATGTAACAACTGGAGTTGTCAACCTTGACGACAATGGTGCTATTGTTCCAATGTCCTATAATGCGGCAGGATATTGGAGTGCTACAGTCACTAAGACCACTGCTGGCAACTACTCGTTCACAGTGGCCAGTCTATCAGGTAATACCCATGGAATCACCGCACTAGACACAGATGGTCTAAGCGTGGAGGTTGAATGGGTCGGTGCACCTGGATTCGTATTAGACACAATGACACTAATGATCATCGGTGGTGGTGTGGGTATTGGTGTGCTTGCTTTGGCGATTGTTGCTTCTCGTCGAAGGAGAGGTGGGGTCGCAGCTGACCTTGTCCCTATAGAACCAGAGGACTTTGGAGTCGCTGAACCAGTTGAACCAGAGGCTCCTGTCGAAGCCGAGGTTGTTGAACCCGAAGCTGAAGCAATCCCGGAGGAGATTGAGCCTACTGAGCCTGAGGTTGTTGAGGAACCTGAGATTGAGCCCGAAGTAGTCGATGAAGTCGCTGAACCTGAGGAGGTTGAACTACCTCCAATGGATGAGGACCTCGTCGAGCCTGAAGTGGAAGAGGTTTCTATCGAACCTGAAGTCGAAGTTGTTGAAGAAGTTACAGAGCCTAAACTTGAGGTTGAGCCAGAGGTTGTGGATTATGATGATATTCCAGAGGAGTTCATCGAACCAGCAGTCCCAGTAGACCTCACGACGCTCACCAAGAAAGAGCTCCTTGATCTCATTCCTGATGATATCAGGGAAACAACTCCAGCTAAAGAGCTGAAGAGACTCACAAAACAGGAACTGATAAGCCTCATCGAATCATTCAGAGACTAAGGGGAGCAACAGTTTCACCAGGAGCTCAAGACCAAGGGCTCCTACAAGCTTACGAAACCTTATCATGAAGTGAAAATAAGACTGATGTGCCATGTCCGGACTATCCATTGTAGGCTCAAGATGCAACATGTGTGATAGAGTGATAGTTCCTCCTAGAGAAACCTGTCCATACTGTGGAAAGAAAGCTGGTCTGATGGAAGAGATACAGCTACCCCCTCGTGGAATAGTTCAGAGTTACACTACTCTTCAAATGCCTCCTGAAGGCTTTGAGGCTCCTCTATCAATGGCGCTTATTGAACTGGAATATGGTGCCTTAGTTCTATGCCTTGCTAGTAAGCGAACTGAAGAGCCAGTGCACATTGGAGATTCCGTCGAAATCGAACTTGATTCAGAGAAGAGACTCTGCTATCGAGTCAACAAGTAAGTGCAATATGCATTGGCAGCTATGGATTTAAGCAAGTAATTTTCTACTATGCCTAGGTTTCAATAATGGTTGACTATCTTTCTAATGCACTATGGACTAAGGATGAAATTGCCTTTCGAGCAGAAGTGCAGGAGTTCTGTGCTAAAGAGATCGCACCAATCGCCGATGAGATTGACAAAGGTCCCTATCCCAGAGAACTCCTTAGTAAAATAGGAAAGGCTGGTTACATGGGTGTTCACCATGACAAATCTGTCGGTGGGACAGAACGGGGTCTCTCCTACGAGATCATTGTTGCTGAGGAAATCTCAGCTGTCAATGGAGGTCTCGACATGGCTCGAATGGCATCAACTACTCTCTATGGTATGCCTATTGCTCGTTTTGGGACTGTTGAACAGAAGAAGAAGTATCTCGAGCCAGTGGTGGCTGGTGACAAGATTGGGTGTATTGGGATAACTGAACCCGATGTCGGAAGCGATACTGCTGGTATGAAGACACAGGCAATCAAGGATGGAGATGATTGGATTCTCAACGGAGAGAAGAGGTTCATCACTAACGGGAGCCAAGCTGAATACATGTGTGCTTTTGCCATCACTGATCCTGATGTGAAATCGAAGGATGGGATGTCTGCGTTTATTGTTGACACAAAAACTGATGGTTTCACCGTGGTGCAAGACCATGATCTTCTCGGTATGAAATCTGCTAGAGTGTCCTGGCTCAAACTTGAAGATGTCCGTGTACCTGGTGACATGCTTCTTGGAAAACCAGGTGAAGGATTTCACATCCTAATGGATGAGTTGGATAGTGAACGAACAGCCATTGCTGGAGAAGCAATTGGCTATGGTAGAACACCTTACGAAATAGCAGTCAAGTACTCGACAGAGCGCCATCAATTTGGAAGGCCTATTCGTGCATTTGAGGGTGTGAGCTTCAAGATTGCGGATATGGTAATGAAACTTGAGGCAGGTCGGGCACTCACACTGACTGCGGCACGAATGTATGATCGTGGTGAAAATATAACCAAACAGGCTTCAATTGCTAAACTCTACACAACTGAGGCTGCTATTCAGATTGCGAACGATGCGATCCAAATTCTAGGTGGTATGGGTTACACCACTGACTATCCTGTTGAACGCTTCTTCCGAGATGCCAGATTGATGACGATTGGCGGGGGGACCGCTGAAATTCTCAGATTCCTGATTCAGAGAGAGGTCTTCAAAGAATTCTTCCCTCGATGAAAAGATAGGATTGAGAGGACTCTGCCCCTTTCATGATCACACTCATTACCGTGTAGCAAACTATTTCATCAACAGTATTCTTGACTACAGGACGTAAATCAGAAGACAGTGAGGAATACGCTATGGTTGTTCTTGAGTATCTGATGGTATATACTGAATCTGGACTCCCAATCTACAGCAAATGCTACGGGACATTTTGCAAGACAGCTTTCAAGAATCCGGAACTTCTAACTGGCTTCCTAACAGCTCTTCAGAGTTTACCACTCACACTATCTTCGGAACTCAGTCTTGATGCAGTTACAATGGGACCTACGCAAATGCGGTTTTCCAAAACAACACCGAGTGGTCATTCAGTTGTTGTTGGACTTAGAGAAGATATGCCCAAGATTGCTGAGAGTATTTTCAAAGGCGTATCAGATATCTTGGCAGCTGACCAATTCATCAATGTTGACTGGTCCTATGTGACTTCTGATTTGATGAATGCATTTGAGCAAAAGCTATTGCAATCAACCTTGGTAGATATACTACATGAGTATGGAGGGTTCAAGGACCAATGTGGTCTGGGGGATCAATGTCCTATTCACACGACTGCTTTGCTTTATCAGACTCGAAAAGAAAAAGTATGGAGTATCATCAAAGGCAAATACGCCGCATTGCGGAAACGAATGCAAGGTAAACAATAGATGGAAGGGGAAAACCCCTTCCTAGTTTAATTCTTGACTATGGCAACTATCCTATGCATATCACCAACAGTCTGGACTGTAGCTGTGAAGCTATCATTCACACCGATATCATTGAGGAGTGTATACCAGTCTGTCAAGCTCATCCAGTCACGTGCTCCCTCGATGAATGGATATGTAGCATTGTCAGTCTTGAGGACAATGTGCGTATTTCCACCATCGACATATGATGTCTTGTTGACCACAGTGGCAGTCAGACTGAAAGTATCTGTTGGTTCAGGTTCGATGGAACCTCCAAAGAGCTCCACATATTCCGAACGTACTGCATGTACCAGATTTTCACCAGAAAGCGCTCCACCCAAAGGCATCCAAACAAAGCGATCTATGTTTGAGGCATCCACAAGTCCCAATGCGTGAAGACGCATATTCGAAGCGGTGTACTCCTCAAGATCCTCATCATAAGACCAGTCTGCCCAGTAGATTGGTGCATACCATGTCCACTTGGTCAAAGTCGAGTTTATGACAACTGGATAGAGTAGCGGCATCGCACCATAGTACACACCACTTGCTGGTGCTCCAATATCTGCAACAACGTTGGCAGCAGCAGCATCACCGCTGACATACCCCTCAGCACTCAGATCATGATAGTAGACTGCGTCCTTTGTTGCTCTGAATACTCCTGCCAGTGTCCTTGTGGCTGTCACAGGATGTACTGCAATAAACGCCTCAACCCTATCGGTGTCTGGATTGACAATGTACCTTGTGTCTTCATGAATCTCCAATCTGTCATTTGATGGTGGAATGAACCATAGCAGACCACCAGCAAAGAGATCGAAACCCTCTCCACGACGATATCCGCCCCATCTTGAGATCTGACGTTCGAGATATTCCTCGCCGTATGCTTGTGTTATCCAGTCTGGAGTTTCCTCAATTGTGGCATATCTATAGATAGAACCATTCTCTGCATAAACAACAGGACCACTTGCACGCTCAACAAAGTCGAAACCGAGTGGCGTCCTTGTCTGCACGTAAACTAGATTGCCTGCAGGGTCCCATGTCGGATAGGCGTATTGATAGCTCGCGGTCATATCATTCAGGTAGTTCCCAAACTGAATATTCCTGTCCCAGAACAACCCCTCCCCCACGGGTATGGTTGTTTCTGAGATGAGGAGGGGTTCAACAGATTGTGGATCGTTTGCATCAACAACGATGAATCCCAACACGTAATTCTCTGCCAAGACATTCGTAGATATTATCGTACACACCCACACTAGGTCACCATCAGGGTTCGTTGTGATGTGCGCTGCAGCGACACGAACGTTGGATCCAAACGGTGACATATGCTGCTGAGCAACATACTTTGCATATTCCTCTGTCACCAAACGAACCTTAGCATCATCAATTGTATTGTTGAAGAGTGGGTCATCGGTTTCGATTATAACGGAATTGAAGAACTCAGCATTGGACACGTCAGCCGTCCAACCAATGAATCCAGAGAACACTGGCATCAGAATGAGTATGAGTATTCCAATACATGTGAGGGGCACTCGAATGCCCTCCAAGACTTGCTCAATAGCTCCTCCGCGGAATCCGCTTGAAATCACTAACAGGGCGCCTAGACTCATTATCAATGTGAGAATTGCCCAAGGAAGAGTTTCAACTAGAAGCAAACAGATGATTACCCATGCTGCAGTTCCCCAAACGAGTCTGAACGGGAGCCATTTGATTAGTCTATTTGGCCTCAGCATTTCTGATCTGAATGGGATTGGTATCGCATGAAGTATCAGGCTTATCAAAAGAAAGACTATTACATTCATTAACTGACCTCTCAGAAGGTGTCTGTTGCGTCCATCAGACTGATGCCTTTTAGTGTTTTCCAGTGAGGTTAAGTTGAATCAACGGGTTTTCTTGTACCAAGACACAGCTCCGCCTGCATTGAGTATCTCTAGCATCATCTCAGGCAAGGGCTCTCCATGAATGACATCTCCGTTGTCCTTGATGGTTATGGTTCCCTTCAAAAGATTGATAGTTACAGTTTCTCCATCCTTGACAAGCTTGGATACATTTGGGATTATCAGGAGTGGGAGCCCTATGTTGAATGAATTCCTGTAGAAGATTCTGGCAAAAGACTCTGCCGCAATGCATCCAATACCACTATATGCAAGGACTTTGGGTGCCTCTTCCCTTGATGAGCCACCTCCAAAGTTGCGTCCAGCGATTACAACATCATTCTTCCTTACTTTTGACACAAAGACAGGTCTTGGGACTTCGAAAGTATGTTTGGCCATCTCTTTGTAGTCAAGAAGGGTAAGGTACTGTCCTTGGATTATTTGGTCAGTATTGATGTTGTTCCCAAAGACCCATGCTCGACCAGTAATGTTGCTGAACTTCTTTGCCATAGATTACACACTCCTCGGGTCGGTAATCACACCCTTCAACGCACTGGCCGCCACGGTCGCAGGTGAGGCAAGATAGATTCTAGAATCATGATGTCCCATCCTCCCTTTGAAATTACGGTTCGTGCTGGATATGCACACCTCTCCTGCTCCAAGTACGCCTAGGTGACCGCCCACGCAGGCTCCACAGGTTGAGTTCGTGACTATCCCTCCTGCCTGCATGAGTATCTTGATGATGCCTCGATCCAAGGCTTCCATGTACGTTGCTTTACTTGCAGGAGTTATGATTAATCGAACTCCATCATGCACTTTCTTACCTTTGAGGATCTCGGCTGCTATTATTAGGTCACCAATTCGCCCATTAGTGCATGAACCAATAAACGCCTGATCAATGGGAACTCCTGCGACCTCAGCAACAGGTTTTCCATTTGTGGGGAGATCCGGAGGAGCGACAGTTGGTTCTAAGGGTTCTTTCTCTAGGTTGAAGTGTAACGCCTCGATATATTCTGCATCGGCGTCGCTCGTGACCTTTTTCCATTTCTTCTTTGGGGCATGGTCCTCCATCCAGAACTTGACATCCTGGTTGATGGGCATCGGAGCACACTTGGCTCCAGCCTCTACAGCCATGTTACACATAGTCATTCTTTCGCCGACACTCATCGCATCAATAGTGGAGCCATGGAACTCTATAGACTGGTAGTTGGCTCCATCTGGACCAAGTTCGTTGATTATGTTCAATATCAGATCTTTGCTCATCACGCGTTTCTGTAACTCACCCGTGACTTGAATCCTCAAGGACTCGGGCACTCTGAACCAACAACTACCTGTTGCGAGAATAAGCGCTGAGTCAGTTGCAGCCAGTCCAGTTGAGAATGCGTTGAATGCACCGTAGGTAGTTGAGTGAGAATCACTACCAATTATGGTAGCACCTGGCACAACCAAGCCCCTCTCTGGGAGGACTTGATGAGATATACCACAATCCACATCACAGAAATTAGTGATTCCTTGTTCCTTTACGAAATTTCGGTTTCTTCTGTGAATCTCTGCGGCATTGATATCAGAGGCTGGTGCCCAGTGATCGTTGACGACAAGAACTCTATTTGGGTTCCAAACTTTCTTGAAACCCATCTCGTCAAGAATTGGGAGAATCCTTGATCCTAGGACCTCATGGACCATCAGCAGGTCTACTCTAGCCTCAACAATCTCTCCAGCACTCGCCTTACCATCGTTTGTGTGACTGGCTAAAATCTTCTCAGCTATGGTCTTACCCATGATTTCACCCCTTCATCTTTCGAATAATCTCGTTAGTCACCTGTTGAGTTGTCGAGGGTTTGACTTTACTCCACTTTCCTAGACAGATGTCTGGAGTCCGTATTTTGCCTTCACGTAGTACAGCTTCAACAGCTCTTCTAATCTGTCCAGCAATATCTACAGGTATCTCATCATTAAACTTCTTACTCAACCACTCGAGCATCATGGCTGATGAGAGCACTGCGGCGATTGGATTTGCTTGTCCGGTACCAGCAATATCAGGCGCAGACCCATGCACTGGCTCAAAGACCGCATGTTTATCCCCAATGTTTCCTGAGGGTGCAACGCCGAGACCTCCTTGAAGGGCTCCCCCTAGATCACTAATTATATCACCAAATGCATTTGGTGCCACTACAACATCATAGAACTCAGGCTTTCTCACAACTGACAATGTCCATGCATCAACGTAAGCATAGTCTTTTGTCACCTCTTTGAAATCCTCTCCAACCTTGTCGAAGGACTCTCTGAAAAGCTGACAACCTGCAAGCAGATTGCTTTTATCTACGCAGGTCACACGCTTGATGCTATCAAAAGGTGCACCGTTTCTGTCCTTCGCTAGCTCAAAAGCGAACCTCGCAATTCTTTCAGAGCCCTTTGCAGTTATCATCCTCAAGTCGAATGCAAAATCACGATCTGATTCCGAAACTCTTCCACGGGCGGGTATGTAGAGGCCTTCAGTGTTTTCACGGACAATGACCATATCAATGTCCTTCGGTCCTTTGTCGATAAGAGGAGTTGGTACTCCATCGAAAAGCTTAACCGGTCGGACATTAGCGTAGAGGTCTAGTTCCTGTCGAAGGCCAATGACGACGCTGTAGCCTGCGAGGTTTCCATCAGGACGTCGAACCGTTTCTCCATCAGGACCTTTTGCACCAATCCCCCCTAGCAAAACCGCATCTGCCTCGGTCTTTGTGAACTCCTCAGCCTCCTGCGACCACTCACTTCCTGTTTTAAGGTAGTATTCTCCACCACATTCGAACTCATGGAGTTCTAAACTTAGGTTTCCTGCAGATTCACTCGCCTCTTCTAGAACTCTTTTGACCTCTGGGATGACCTCTCGTCCTATGCCGTCCCCCGGCAAGACTGAAATCTTATAGTCGCGACCCACTCTGAATCACCTAGTAACTCCCTAGCCAGCCAAGGTCTTTCCCATTGTCATCTATCAAATTAACTCTTGTTTCTAACCTTTCTCCGTCAAGATAGTGCACTCTACATCTTATAGTGAACTGCCGGTTACACTTCGCACACTTAACTACCCAATCTTCTTCAATTTCTATGTTCCCTTTGTTCGGTATCTCTTGATTCTTAGGTGGGTCAATGAGAATGAGTTCTTGCCCATCACATTCGTACGTGCACTCTTTCAATACTATTGGCTCCATGCCTCTTCTTCCAAGAGCTACAAACACCTGATCAGGAAGTTCATCAAGAGAACGCTCATCTTCCAAACATTTCACCGCAATCGAACTCTGCACCAGTACGGATAAATGAGATGGTTGTCATGAAAACAACATGCGACTTGTCACATATTCAAGGATGGGTGTGCCCTCAATCGGTGTTGAAGTAGATTCTGGTATTCTAGATATCCCTGATGCCGCTTCACACTTTGGAAGAAAGTATCACGTTAGGGGTCATAGTTTTCCTGCTACAATGATGGACCTTCTTCAGTGGGAATCAGGAATTGAAGTTGTGCGTCAGATTGTTACAAGGTACAAGAAGACGCCTGAGGGTGAACGAATTATGACCCTTCCTTTGAAATCTGTGACCCTTGATGCACCAATATCTCGTCCAGGGAAGGTCGTTGCCTTAGGAAAGAACTACTTGGACCACATTGTAGAAACAGGTTCTGATATACCTGAACAACCAGTTGTCTTTGCCAAGTTCTCATCCAGCATAATTGGTCCTGACGAACCAATATCAATGCCTGAGGTCTCTTCCAAACTCGATTGGGAGGTTGAGCTTGGCGTTGTTATCAGCAAGACATGTAGAAACGTGAGTGAGAAAAAGGCTCTAGATTATGTTGCTGGTTATACAATCATCAACGACGTTTCTGCCAGGGACTTGCAGATGGGTGATGGCCAGTGGGTCCGCAGTAAATCGCTTGATGGCTTCTGTCCGATGGGTCCATGTATTGTCACTCAGGACGAGCTAGGTGCAGCATCGAAACTAAAGATGCACACTAAAGTGAATGGAGTTATCAAACAAGCATCTTCCACATCTGAAATGATATTCAAAGTTCCTAATATCGTGTCATATCTATCAAAGTCATTCACACTCGAACCAGGTGATGTTATCGCTACTGGCACTCCTTCTGGAGTTGGTTTTGTGCGTGATCCTCCTGAGTACTTGAAGGTTGGAGACCAGATGGAGTTGTACATCGAGAAAATCGGATATTTGCGAAACAAGATTGTCAAATGACTCTAAAAAATCTCACAACTAGTTTCAGAGTTTATTTGCTTTTTCTAGAGCTTCTTGGGCTTCCTCATACTCGAACAGCTTCTTGTGAGCTCGATTGAGCATCTCCCAGACCTCTTTATCCTTGGGTTTCAATTCAAGATATGCCTTGCAGAATAACTTCATGTTTTCCCAATCATCAAGAGCTTCATAGCATCGTGCACCATAGTATAATGCTCTCTTGTGATTTAGTCTTGGACCTGCCAGCTGTTTAAAAATCTCAAGTGCTTCTTCATACTCCTCATTGTCATAGTGTAATTTTGCCTCTTCGTATCGAATCTCCATCTCACCATACTGTGGAATTCTCTGAGAATAAGACGCAATCATATTGATCGCACTGCAACATACAAGGACTACAATTAACATAATTGCCAATCCAAGAGTTGAAATGGGTTCAATTGGGAGAACACCCAATCCACCAAGCCAGGCAATAATAACGCCTCCGACAAAAATGGTTATGATAGCGATACTAACAATTTTTGGGGGTAGTAGTCCCATGCCTTCCTCATCATCGGGAAATTGAGGCATCATGATGTGGGGACTACTCCCGCTCCTTTTAGGTCTGGCGAATCAATCAATGTGTACACCATTTGGCTTAGGTGTCTTCAGTATTCTGCTTCTCAAGTTGTCGTCTTTTGTACTCTGCATCTTCCCTTCTTGATTCTAATCGATTCTTTGCTACATTGATCCATTGGTTGACCATTTTACTCAACTCAGGATTCAACTCAACAGCCAGCTCTGCGTAGGCGATTGCTTTCTCATCTTGCTCTTCGATGAAATGCGCATTTGCCTTGTTATAGAATGCCTCAGCATAGTCTGGTCTGAGTGCAACAGCATGTGTGTATGCTTCAATTGCAGCTTCTCCGTCAGCAAGTCGTGAGTGACAGTTACCAATATTGTTCCACGCTTCAGCGTCATCAGGGTCTATCTCCAGAGCCTCCTCGTAGCAATCTCTGGCGGTTTCGAAATCCCTCATGGCATAGAGTGCCGCACCCTTGTTGAACCAAATCTCAAAAATGAAGTTATCAATTGCTAAGGCTTCATCATATGCCTTGATTGCCTCCTCGTACTCACCTTTCTCCGTCAAAGCATAACCTAGATTGTACCATCCCTCAATACGATCTGGTTGCTCTTTGACCAACTCCCTCAAGACCTCTATTGCTCTCTCAATCAATCCTTCCTCTATGAGGCTTAGAGCCTCTTTGAGCTTGCCGTCGTTGTTCTCGGACAATGTGACCGAGCTTCTTGTCCACACAGAGTGGATAAGGATTCCGCAGTAGACCTAATCTGACTTTACTCGACTTCGAGCCACTATGGACATGATGACGCCAATCCATGCAATCGACTGTGAAATCATAGTCAGAATATCAGTGAGGGCTGCTACGCCACCAGCAAGATATGCCTCCACTAGCATTATGATGAGTCCAAATAGACCTACACCTGCACCTAGACCAATTACGAATTTTCCTATTCCAATTCGATCCATCGCAATGAGTATTCCACCAATGATGACTGCAATGCCGCCGAGTGCGGCAATATACAACAATATTGTCAATACTAGCGTAATTATCTCAGCTGCTGCTGGAAAGTATGTTTGTGCATACAATGCGATATCAGCAATGAAGCCTATACTTCCCACCCAACTTACTTGGAACAGCAAGAACCCTCCAATGAGGGCGAGAGCAACAGAAAGTCCGTTCTTCAAATTATCACCTCTAAAATGAAAGGCAAACCGGGTTAATTCTGTTTCTCAACAACGAAGTCAGCCCATGGAACCCTAGTTGGTTTTCTTCTCCGATAGATAGTGGGACCATCGAATCCCACATGTTTCAACACGTCAAGAGCAATCGCTATCCCCTTACCAACATCTAGAGGTGTATGAGCATCAGATCCAACAGTGACAGTTTCAATCCCTTCATCCCTCAGAGCTTGAATGATCTGCTCTTCTGGCATTGGTTGTTGCATTCCTCTTCTCAATGATGACGTGTTTATCTCGAAACCAATCCCCTTTGAAAGCATCCTTCTCGATAGCTCCTTCAAATAAGGTTTCCATAGATCATGGATGGTTTCACCATAGAACATCTCGCCGTAACGCCGATATAGATCGATGTGTCCTAATATGTCAAAAATCTCGAGGTCAATAGAATCCAGCAGTATCGAGAAATACTTCTCACCAAGTTCATCCATTGAGTGTCTTCTAAATGCCTCCTCTGCTCTGCCATTTGCAGAGATTGCAATATGGTCAATGAGATGAACTGAACCAATAACGAGATCGAAATCGGTTGAGTAGAACCCCTCAGGAAGCCCCTCATGGACCCCTGGGAAACAATCTACCTCTACACCTAGCAAGACTTGAAGTCCTTTCTCCTTGTAGAAATCCTCCGCAGTTCTGATTGTTGCTTCGTAATCCTCAAACCAAGTGCTTGAAGCAATGTCCACCCTTTTCCCCCTCACATTCACATAACAGTCCTCAGCTACTCTGTCAGTGTCCAAATGGGTAGTAAACGCAATCTCTCTGAGACCAACCTCAAGTGCAGCTTTGCAGAACTCGTCAACCTCTCCTTCTGCATCAATTGAGTAGTTAGGGTGAATGTGGTAGTCAAACATTGGTATTCCTCCAAAATCTCAGCTATTTCAGGCTGTCTGAAGGTGAATTATTGTCCTAGTCAATTGTAGGAGGAGCGTCTAAGCTAAGCTGCGATTCACCGATGGGTTTTGTTGACCTTGCATCTTTCATGAATAGCGCTACAAGGGTGGCAATTGTCGTTGTAATAACTAGAAATAGGATTGATGCTGGCAATCCCCATATATCACCGATCCATCCAAAGATGATAGGTGAAATAGCACCAGGAAGAGCTCCAACGGAGAAAAGCAACCCAAATGCAAGACCTCTATTCTCTCTAGGACTGACCTCGGTCAGGTAGGCTGTGTTGGCTGGTACTCCAAGATAGAAGAAGAATCCAATTATTACTAGCATAAGAATCAGGACTCCTAGGCTCAAGGAGTAGTTCAATAATAGAAGAGCAGGTGTTGCGAAGCCTGTTGAGAGTACAAGAAACACTACGCGTTTGTTCAATTTGTCTGAGAGCCATCCTGCTACCATCTCTCCGACAAGACCTGCAGTTAGCATGACGGTTGTGAGTGCGCCCGCCTGTATGAGATCCACAGGATAAGTTGCTTCCAGGTAGAGTGGCATTAGCAATGAAGTGCATCTAAATGACATGCCTCTCACCCCCATGAGAATCAACCCAAGCCAATATCCTTTCGTCCAACCATCTGCACCCTCGCATTCATCTTCCTTGTCAATGAACCCCTCAGTATACCCTGAACGTGCGTATCTCATTAGGATGATGAATGGAATGAAGATGATAAGGCCCATAACACCTAGAACAACCAACGAGAGTCTCCAACCACCAAGAGCGACGAGGAGAGTGACTCCAAGGAAAGGGATGACTGCCATTCCAATGAGACCACCCATTGCCTGAATTCCAGTAGCTTTTGCAAGGTCTCTCTGGCGGAATTTCTCTGCAAGTGCTGGAAAAACGCTAGGATGATATCCCGAGGCTCCAACACCTAGGAAGAATTGGAATATTGCCAGAATCAGAAAACTGCTGGAATAACTAACAAGGATCATTGCGAGAGCACTGAGGAGAATACTTGTGGAGATAAACGCATCACGCCACCTAGACCCTCTGTCGCCAAGATATCCCACTACAAAATGTGAGATTGTCATCGCTAGTACTACCGC
>JASFEF010000063.1:0-13024 GCA_050124975.1 Candidatus Thorarchaeota archaeon
CAATCAGGTATTTTACTCATGTACTCAACTCTTTACTCGATCCGGTGCAAGATAGTTAGGAGCTAGATGTCCCCCTAAAGTTTGGGCAATAACTGTCCTCAGTCCTACATCCTCCATGAACCCTTTGATTGCTGACATCTCCTCTGGATAAGGTCGCTTAATATCTCGTCTCCGAAATTCAGGACGATAGTCCAATATCGTAACTTGGATTCGATTATCTAACTCAACTATCCGACTCGCCCAGCTATGAAGTTCGTTGTTCATTTCTTCCTCAGACTTGTAGAATGCTGGATTGAACGGAAGACCTACACCCATGAAGACATCATCTGGGTAGTAGTTGTCTGCAAGATGCTTCACAGCAGTCCATTGTGTATCCAGATATTTCTTAGCAAGTGTTGAATCTTCAATTCCTGTGATTGTCTGAAAGGTGTCTAGTCGCACGGCCTTTACATCTGGACCTATATCTGTCATCCCTACTTCGACAAGTGCATCAATGTAATCTTTTGTGAGAATTGTAGCATTGGTATCGAGATGGAGTCTATCCCCTTTCTTGGACTTGTCTTTGAGAGCCAAAAAGAAATCCAGTAACCAAGGTCGATTAAGTGTGGCCTCTCCTCCTGATATCGCCATTCGATGTAGGTCCATGCTTCGGCACAAGCTCAGAAGATCTCTCGCTGCCTCTTGCGGAGTGACTGGGGGTCCTGCACTGTCATATGTAACAGTGTGATTCTGACATGTTCTACATCTCAGGTTACATCCAGCGGCAAAACACGCCGCCTCTGCGTAGAAATGAAGTCTACCATCTACAGACTTTTCAGGCCAAGGAGTGCCGACGCCTCCCACAGCATGGGACTGATACCATCCAACGATACGAAGAGGAGTGACCTCCTCTGACACTTGTGTCTGGATTACCTGCCCTGCCTTGATTGACGTATGGCAACTCGGTCTTAGCTCCCCATCTACAACTACTGAGCAGGCATAACACCCACCGGTCTGACAAGGTGCAAAGAGGTTGTCTTTCTTTGGATACGATGAAAAATGATGTCCTATTGATTCTAGAGCAACTTTGATAGTGACATCTGCAGGGACTTCAACCTGCTGGTCATTTACTCTTACAACTATCCATTCTTTCTGTTCTTTCTTCTCTCGTCGAATGGCCTCATGTGGGCATGCTAGGAAACATGCGCTACAACCGATACACTGCTGAGGACTGGGACATGAAACCCCTGTGACACAGTATCGACAATTCCAGCACAAGTCCCTATCACGATAGTATCTATAGTAGGTCATCCCAATGTTAAATGCATCATCGAAGGTTAATCTGCATTTCCGTACAATAATTCAGACATAGATGATGCTTGACGGTTTTTCGACTATTTCCTACTGACACCGAAAGAGCCCTATGTTTCCTCAGACCATAAGCATACAACATGCTTGACTGAGGTGGTTATATTGCAGGAAGATTTCCGCAAGTCGTTTGAGTTTATCATTCATCCAGAACGTGCATTTGAGAGAGAATCCAGTGACATGAGTTATTGGCCAATGCTTAGGTTCTATCTTGTACTCAATATTCTCCTAGCTGTTCTCACTCCAGTAGTGAATTGGTTTCACATACCATCTGACATAGTCCATGCAGGTACAAATGCTCAGATGGGTGCCTATGTTCAGGCTCCTCTCTTGGAGGCTAGCACGGGCATCTCTCGATATTTTTGGGTAGCTGTTTTAACATATGCTGGAAATCTCCTGAAGTTCCCATTGTTGGGCGTCCTTTTCCATGGGTTTTCCAAGATAATGCATGGCACAGGTACACTCAATGACTCTTTCAAAATCGCCATCTACTCAACAGCTCCTGTACTTCTAATGGGATGGGTGCCTTTCTTCGGGTTAATCTCAGGTCTGTGGGTTGGATATCTCTATGTTGTAGGTTTCTGGAAATTACATAATGTGAGTATGGGGAAAGCAATTGCCCTAGTTAATCTCTTGATTGGGATTCAACTGGTGTGGGCTTTCGTGTTCGGTTGGATTGGCTCTTCAGTACCATGGTAATTAGTAAAATCACTTCGCTTCCTTTAACTTCTTGATTAATGGACGGGCTGGGGTGCTCTTCTTCCAGAGTGTTTCGAAGTACTCGAGAAGAACCTTCGCCAATTCGGGCAGTTTGATCCATACGGTGCGAGTTGAAGGATATGGAGGTAACCACAATACAATATCCTTCTGATCAAAGACAGCGAAAGTAAGACCCTCGTATTCAAGATGTCTAATATCATCACCCAAATTGATTAACTCTTCATATACATCAAGTTCCTTTTTCGACCAATCTGAGCCAATGCGACGAATAGCGCGACATGTCTTCTTCTTCTTCAAAGCGTCTTTAACTGCGGCTAAAATGTTCTTGTCTGAGGCTGTTGGTAGGGCCGTAGCCACAATAAAGCTATCTTCAACACTCCTGATTGCTTCGCTATATTTGGCAATCATTGCACTGTCGCGTCTTGTGACCCAAACGACATTCTCCTCTGGTTCTCCATCACGCGTACTGGCATAGGGTCCTGATAATGATGACACAAGACCTTCGACTACTCCCCACTGTTGTTTCACCTGGCGGATAGTTCTCTCCTCCATGTCCTCCATCAATTTCTTCAACCCAAAACTAGGATCGACTGCAAGATACTTTGAGGGCTTTCCTGGTTGCTCCAATAGAAGACCTTTCCCTACCAAGCTGTTCAAAACATCATAGGTCCGTGGTCGGGGAATCCCTGACTTCTGATTTACACCCTTGGGAGATAAGGGTCCATGATAGAGCACAGCCACGTAAGCTCTTGCCTCATAGGGTGTTAGGCCAATATCTTCAGTAAGGACTCGGATTAGTTCATCCCGATTATCAGTCATAACTCTGGTTCTGTGGCCGCGCTTATATATTTTGTTACACGCTTATTGTGTAACATAATGGCAAGACTTTTAAACTATTGTTACACACATTTAGTGTAACAAAGTTCGTGTATGGTGAAACGAGATGAAGGTAGCATCTCTCGCGAAGAGTGCATTACTAGTCTTAGATAAACTAGTGAATGAAGGCCCCCTGACTCCACGTCAGATAGCAAAGAAATCTGACCTTGCACCGCGAACAGTGGCTCATGCACTATTGCAGTTACGGAAGTATCGCCTTTGCAAGAGAAGGGCAAACCTCCTAGATATGCGGAAGCCACTCTACTATGCAAATATGGACAGACTAACTGAGTTTGATATTGATCCAAACCGACTACAATTTGAGCAACGACTATACTTCAGAATATTGTAGATCACAATAGGGGTGTCAATATTGAGTTTCGATGAGCTTGCAACTCCTTGCTTATTGTACTGTGGTTCTTGCAGATACTATATGAATAAAGAATGCAAGGGTTGTGGAACTGAGAGTAGACCTGACTGTGACATCTATCGGTGCAGTAGGAAAGAGAAGCGTTTGTTGTACTGCACAGAGTGTCATGATTTTCCATGTGCTACACTTTCGAAGAGCATTGGTGTCCATCCAGATTGGCTAAAGGATCAGGCCACTCTGCCTGTAAAGAAGTAGCAGCCAAGTACTTATTGTCATCCTACGAGCACCTTTCAAGATTCGATTTTCTCCTGGTATAAAGAAGCACTACAACAAATGCCAACAGTAGGGCAAGTGCTCCAAACCCTAGTTTGATTACTGTTATTGAAGGTGCGATGCTCACATATCCACTTAGCAGATTGACAAAGAAGTGAAGAAGAATAGGGCTGATTAAGCTACCAGTTTTTAGAAACATATAGCCAAAAAGAAGTCCAATTGTCATACTCGAGAGTGCATACTCAATACTCCAACCAATAGCTGCTCCTGCACTGATTAGACCACCAAGATATGAGTTGATGGGCCAAACAACATGCCATAGACCAAAAAGAAAACCCTGGAGGAGATTAGCTCCTCCTGGACGAATGATTGCCATGAATGAAATCAACATCAAACCCCTGAATAATATCTCCTCCATGAAGGTGTTTGCTGTCTGAAACACGAGATCGTGTACTATGTAGTCCATCTTGTAGATGGATAACTGCGGTTGCAAATCGAGAATGAATAGTGTCAGAAAGTTACCTCCAATTAGGACCCCGTTGAATACAACAATAGTAAGAATGGCCAAGACAACATTATTCCTCCAATCCTTCGAGTGGATACCAATATCCGACCTCTTTCTCTCTGAATGTCTGAGATATAGAAGAATCAGGATAAGTGGTATGACCTTTGAAGGTAGGATTCCGAAATCCGTTGCATTCATCTCTAGAATGAAGATATCGACTATTCTAAAGATTAGTGAGATCAAGAAGAATGAACCAGCTAGATGCAGTGGTCTTTCCGATAGAAGTTTCCCCATTGAACTATAGCGAGGAGTTTCTTCTTCGTACTCATGATTTGAAATAACTGACATTGTGTTCTCTCCTTCAATTTACTTCTGTAACCAAGAAATTAGAAAAGAACCCCTCTGCATGCAGGAAGTGTTCGAAAACACGAAAGGCTGTTGCTTCGATAGAAAAAATGGTCACAATTTGCCATTCACTCTCAATCAGAAGATTGAAAAAACAGTCTCACACCAATCAGTAAGACCTAACGATTAGGTGAACATGCATGACCAAGGACAAGTTTGACGAACTCACAAAGTTACGAGAACAAGCCAAACTCGGTGGTGGAGAAGAACGTATCAAGATTGAGCATGAGAAGGGTCGTTTGACTGCTCGTGAACGTCTTGACAAGCTTCTCGACCCAGGATCATTCGTTGAGATAGATGAGTTTGTGGTCCATCGAGAAACAGGCTTTGGTATGGATGAGAAGAAGATCCTTGGTGATGGTGTTGTCACTGGCTTTGGAACAGTCAATGGCCGCAAAATCTTCGTCTTCAGTCAAGACTTCACCGTCTGGGGCGGGTCTCTTGCTGAAATGTATGGGGAGAAGATGGTCAAGATAATGGAAATGGCTATGACTGCTGGTGCTCCCATTATTGGGATCAACTCGGGAGCCGGTGCACGCGTCCAAGAAGGAATTAGAGCGCTCAAGCTATACTGCGACGTGTTCAAACTCAACACCCTTGCGAGCGGAGTCATCCCCCAGATATCAGCAATCATGGGTCCGTGTGCAGGTGGTGCCGTCTACAGCCCTGCAGTCACCGACTTCACCCTCATGGTAAAGGAGATTGCCCACATGTTCATCACTGGCCCTGATGTCATCAAGACGGTCACAGGCGAGGAGGTGACCTTCGAGGAGCTTGGAGGAGCCATGACGCATAACTCAGTCAGTGGAGTTGCACAATTCGCGAGTGAGGATGAAGACCACTGCTTCGAACAGATAAAGACCCTCCTCAGCTACATCCCCCAGAACAACCTTGAGGACGCACCACGAGTTGACACAGGCCATGCACCCAACGATGTCGATGAGTCAATTGATGAGCTCGTTCCTGATGATCCCAACAAGCCTTATGACATGAGGGATGTCGTGCGGAAGCTGGTCGACAATGGAGAGTTCTTCGAGGTTCACGAGCACTGGGCACTGAACATGATAGTCGGATTTGCACGATTCAATGGTCGCTCAGTGGGAATCGTAGGGAACAATCCCGCACATTTAGCGGGGACAATTGACATCAATGCCTCGGACAAGTGCGCTCGTTTCGTTCGCTTCTGTGATGCTTTCAACATCCCAATCATCACATTCATGGATGTCCCTGGTTATCTCCCCGGGACAGCACAGGAGTGGGGCGGCATCATCAGACATGGGGCGAAAATCCTGTACGCATTCGCAGAAGCCACTGTTCCCATGATAACAATCATCACTCGAAAGGGCTATGGCGGTGCATTCGACGTCATGGCATCAAAAGCTATTGGAGCAGATCTTGTGTATGCCTGGCCCACCGCAGAGATCGCAGTGATGGGTCCGGATGGAGCTATCAACATCATCTTTCGGAAGGAGATTGCGGCTGCAAAGAACAAGGAGAAGAAGCGTGCGGAGCTGGTGAAGGAGTACAGGGAGAAGTTCGCGAACCCGTACGTGGCTGCTGGACTGGGGTACATTGACAAGGTGATCTTCCCGAGAGAAACAAGACCGCTGATATGCAGTGGTCTGGGCATGCTAGAGAGTAAGAGAAAATCGCGACCTCCGAAGAAGCATGGGAATATTCCTCTGTAAGGAGTGACACATGATACAAAGCTAGTAGGTGTTTTAATTCTGTGTGTGTTTTTTCAAACACCATCAGTCAGCATTGGACTATTCTTCCATCTTTGATGTCTATTTGATATCTAATACATCTTATCAGTTAGATCCATAGATGCATTACTCCATACGATAGACAGCCATCCCTCGAGATAAGAGTGATCAGACATTACTCGGTGTCATACTGTGTGAAGATTGTCTTCTTAGAATTCTACTCATATTTCTTATTTTCCTTTCACTTTCATCATGACAACTATCAGTATCGCAATAATGGCACCTATTACAATAGTCTCTGCAATATCATCTGATGTATTGTTTTTGGTTTTCAATCTAATGATCCAAAAAAGGAAATTTGCATAAGATTAATAGACTATGTAAAGAACCTGAATTTGATATTGATGCTATTCACCGCAGTCATTACACGCGAAGGCAAGCTCTACGTTGCTCTAGCACCCGACGTTGATGTTGCAAGTCAAGGAGAATCTATTGAAGAAGCCCTTGCGAATCTCAAGGAAGCTCTGGAACTGTATATCGAAGATGAAGATGCCATTCGACCGCCACTGACAGATAAACCAATCATTACAGTTGTTGAGGCTTCACCTTGAAGGCACCGGTGGTTTCTGGAAAGGATATCATCAAGTACTTGTCAAGCAGAGGTTTTGAGATTGTGGGCAGGAAGGGTTCCCATATCCGAATGAAGAAGCTTGCGGAACCAAGAAACCTTATAGTTATCATCCCGAATCACAAAGAATTAGCGCAGGGAACATTACGCTCAATCTTACGCCAAGCTGGAATAACCTTTGAAGAGTTTGTGAAAACGAGAGAATAATTAGGAAGATGACCTAGGGAGTTCAATGCCCTGTTGACGTCACGGGGATAAACTAGCTCTCTTAGGAGCCCCATCTGACAAAAACAACTCTGACAAGTGTGGTCGGTCTGTCAACTTCTGTTACGCTTTCAACATCCCCATCATCGTTTTTATGGACGTACCCGGTTACCTATCAGGTACAGCACAGGAATGGGGTGGAATCATCCGTCATGGGGCTAAGATCTACTAGCCTTCGCTGAAGCTACGGTTCCAATGATCACAATCATCACCCGCAAGGGATATGGCGGGGCATTCGACGTTATGGCTTCACGTCACATCGGAGCAGACCTGGTCTATGCGTGGCCCACATCTGAGATTGCTGTCATGGGTCCAGATGGTGCGATCAACATCATCTTCCGAAAGGAGATTAAGAGGGCAAAAGACAAGGAGAAGAAGAGAGCGCAGCTCGTGAAAGAGTATCGTGATAAGTTTGCGAATCCGTATGTCGCGGCGGGTCTTGGGTATGTGGACAAGGTCATCTTTCCTAGAGAAACCCGATCTCTCATCTGCAAAGGTCTAGACATGCTAGAGAGCAAGCGCCAAAGTAGACCTCCAAAGAAGCACGGAAACATACCCCTCTGATTGTTCAAGAATTAGACTGAATTTGGCACAACTCCCAATTACTCATAGGAGGTTGAGTGTTGGTTAGACAGCAATTGATTGTGTTTCTGATAATATGTCTAATTTCGTTTTTCCCTCCAATCTTCACTGCCTATCACATACAAGACTGGTCTGTTTTCTACGGGAGTAAGACTTCTCAAATCGAAAAGCGTCGAACTTCAAAGAGTTCAGGGTTTCGAGTAGAAAATAACTATAATTAACGGTGTTAATTTTTCCTAGACAACTAGTAGAAATAGTTATATACAAGTTATTCAAACGACCAACTATATAGTTGGTGTTTTTACCAATGATGAATAAGGAAGAGTTTGAGCAAAGGGTAAAGGCTTCCAAGTTGACTAAGAGCCAATCAATAGTGCTCTCAATTCTCAGAAAACAAGGGAAGAACGGCGTAACACCCAAACAGCTCCTAGGTGAAGTACAATTTGCACCTCGTACCGTTAGATACGCCCTTCGGAAACTGCTAAAGAAGAATCTGATTCGCCGGATACCTTGCCTTCAAGACATGCGGCAATGGATCTATATTCCTGCATAGTAGAATAGATGAACTCGGGGGTTCCCAAAGATGTTCCAGTGAACGAGACACTTCTGCGGTCATCGACGAAAGAACTATATATAGATAGACATGTAGATTTGTTGAGTTGGTCCCATGGGTCAGAAGAACATTCCCGTCGATTCTCATACTTATGAGATTCTGAAATCCCTAAAACGTCCTAGTGAATCCTTTCGTGAATTGATACTTCGCTTAATACGAAGTCAAGGCGATCGAGTCCTGCGGCATTTTGGTTCGTGGGAGCTCGATGAGGATGAGCTGGCTAAGATTCAAGAAACACTGGATCAAGGATGGGCTGGGTGGGATGAATGAAGCCTGTCTGTTTAGATACAACAATCCTTGTTGACCTAGAAAGGGGGTTTGAGTCCGCCAAGAATGAAATTGAGAAACTACTCTCAGAATCATATAGATTATCTACAACAACTATTAACATCTTTGAGATGGCTTTTGGAGCTCATAAATCCAAGAAAAGCAAGAAGAACATCAAAGCTTTGATTGCATTAACAGAGGATTTAGATCTCTGGGATTTTGATGTAGAAAGTGGATTCCTAGCTGGCGAACTGCTACATAAGCTTGAGTTAAAGGGAACACCAATCGGATTCAGAGATGTCTTCATTGCGTCAATTGCACTCACCAACAGGTGTGATACAATCGTGACTGCGAATGTGAAAGACTTCAAGCGAATTCCTGGAATCACTACTATTCCATATGACAAATGATGTAGTTTAGTGTGACATCATAAGGTTCCAGCATAGTGGAAAAAAAGAATGGTAGGGGGAAAATCCCCCAGCCAGGAGCAGGTATGGTGTTAGCATTGACCGTTCATTTTTTGTTGGACAGACTTGGACACCAGAGTGTTTTCCACCCAGGAAACGGCACTGGGTTCGACTCTGTGAGGTTTAAGTTCGTGTCATATCAACCTCATTACCCTGTTGCCGACCTGAATATTTAAACACCTGTTCAACTTTGGTCCAAGTTTTTTGCAACTGTTGCATACCCAGCCTTTGCACTTGGGAGCAATATTGACAGTACAGCGGTCCATCCTGTGAGGATAGATTTTACTGCCCACTTCACGAACTCTGATCTTCTTAAGGCCTCCACGGCCTTTCTTGTGCGGTATGATAATACATCCTGCGATGGCCACTCAGGACAACATCGCTAGCCTCTCCAGTCCACAGAAATCACTGGACTCGCGATTTCATGAACGGATATAAACTCTTGGCCAAAATAACGCATCAAGTATGTATCACCGAGAGAACATAACATCTCAAGTTCTTGGTTCTCCTCTATTTCCCTTGATAGAGAACAAGTAAGGGGTATTGCGATGGTAAAAACTTGTGATAAATGTGGGTCAACAGACGGTGTTCATTTCACATACAACTCATTTTCTGATGGGGGAGAATGGAGATGCAACACATGCCTCAATGGAGAATTCCCTGAGGGGTCTCGAATTGTGAAGTTCACTGACACCTCTCATCCACTACGACCAGCTTACTATCTTTGCATTGAGTCACAAGAAGATCTTGATCTCATTATGACCGTGGGTGAGCGAGCGCATTCATTAGGCGCAAAAGGAATGGAGGCCTGTTTCTATGCGGCTTTCAAACGTGGACGCCGAATTGGTCCGCACGCATTTGCGCTAGGTCATAATGGCAGTGTTGCAAAACTGCGTTCACATGTGGATACATTGCGGATGTATTTGGCAGCCTCTGAGAAACTAGCAATTGATTGACCACCTCTATGGAAAATACTAACAGGTAGGAAATCTGGATAGTATCAGGTGAGCTCTGAATTGGATTTGGATAGTATAGAGCATTATCGTTACGAGATGGGACCCATTAGACCTCCAAGTGAAGCATCTAGTCTTCTTATCCGAGTGACTCGTAATTGTGAGTGGAATCGATGTTTATTCTGTCCAGTCTACAAAGATACCGAATTCTCTATCCGTCCACTTGAGCACGTGAAACATGATATCGATCTAATTCGAGAGTATTCAGACTTTCTTCAAAATCCCACAGATGACATTGTGATTGAAGAGCCTCTTGCGTATGACTCTGCAATGCGTTGGAACATTCACAACATGAAGTCAGTATTCCTACAAGATGCTGATGCTCTAGCAATTGGAGCATCTAATCTTGCGAAGATTCTGACTCATCTGAAGAACAACTTTCCCAAGATCGAGAGAGTCACCTCCTATGCTCGATCATCGACCCTCAACAAGATGACAGTCGAAGAATTGACTACACTTCAAGAGGCTGGTCTGACACGTATTCATGTGGGTCTGGAATCAGGTTCTGATACTGTTCTCAAGAAAGTGCGGAAAGGAGCATCGAAAGACATCCACATCAAAGCCGGACTAAAAGTCAAAGAAACTGGTATGGAGCTATCAGAGTACTTCATGCCTGGACTTGGGGGACAGAGCCTATCTGAGGAGCATGCAGTTGAATCAGCAGATGCCTTGAACAAGATAGATCCTGATTTCATTCGATTAAGACCGTTGGCTTTTCCAGTTAGAGCTCCATTGTATGATTTATTGACTTCTGGTCAGTTTGACAGATGTAACGATGTCGAAATAGTAAGAGAGCTTCACACCTTCATCGATAATCTTGAGGGAATCTCCAGTTACCTTGTGAGCGACCATATTCTAAATCTATTTGCAGACCTCAAAGGACAACTGCCGGAAGACAAGAATCTCATGTTGTCAATCCTTCAACGTTTCCTCGACTTGGATGAGAACGAACAGCTATTGTATAGATTTGGTAGACGACTTGGAGCGTTCACAAGTCTGGATGATCTGGGTGACAAACCTCGTAGGACAAGAGTCATTCAGATAATGACTGAGAACAATGTCAATCCCCAGAATATCGATAGTTTGACTGAACAAATGATGCAGCGCTTTATATAATTCAGAGGGTTTCATCGTCTATCTAATCGTTTAATTGTGTCAAGAGCGATCTTAATCATATTCTTCTCTCCGACCTCATACTCTGCGACTCGCTGTCCTCGGTATCGGTTTTCAGTGGTAACAAGATTAGAGCCCACAGTGAGAATGCCCCCAGCTCTCTTCCCCAAGTCAATCGCAGCCATCAGGATGGCTGACAACTCCATCTCAAGAGCCACCGCACCTAATCTAGCATACTGCTCATTCAGTTTTGGTGAACGCTCTCGTAGATAGAAGTTTTCGCAGGTTCTAACAACCCCTGTATGATATGTTGCCCCAATCTCTTTCGCGGACTCTATCAGGCCGGCAAGAACCTCGAGGTCTGGTACTGCCGGGAATGAAAGTGGAGCGAACTCTAGGGTGCAGCTCTCGTCTCTTATACAACCAGTAGCAATGATATTGTCACCGAGAGCAATCTTCTCCTGATATGTTGCACACGACCCAATTCGAATGAATGTGTCTGCCCCAATATCTGCAAGCTCCTCCACAGCTGTCACGGCAGAAAAGACGCCCATGCCTGTCGACATTACTGTGACATCGACACCTTGATACTTCCCTGTGAAGGAGAGGTACTCTCTATGAAATGCCTTTTCCTCCGCCTTATCAAACATCGATGCTGTGAGTCTAGCACGCTCTGGAGACCCCGGTAGTAGAACATTCCTGGCTATCTCATCTTCCTTCAGTTGGATGTGAGGTGCTCTTCCATCTTTGCCTCGCATAACACTTGGATGTGCCATGCTCGAAAAACAGTGAGTCGAGTTACTTAAGCACTACCACTCGGAGTACTCAATCCATCGGATAGCGTAATTAGTGGGGTTTCTACGGGTTTGATGCAAAGAGGTCCCTGATTCTTAGGAGAGTTGACAAAGTCTGAGACCTCGAAAGCCTCCATTTGATCTGGACTATAGGGTTGTAGGAATGACAAAAGATCAGACACGTTATCATTTTCAGAATCTATCCATGCAGACTCGTTCTCTGGACTCAGAATTACTGGCATTCGATGATGGATCGGACTCATGAAATCGTTTGGTGTTGTAGTGAGAATCGTGCAGCTCTCAAGCATCTTACCTGATTTCGCCTTCCAATACTCATACAGTCCTGCAAATGCAAAGGACTCTCGACTCTTCAGGCGGATGTGTGTGGGTATCTTGACCTTTCCGACCTTCTGCCACTCATAGAAGCCATCTGCAAGAATCAGACATCGACGTTTCTTGAATGCACTACGAAATGCTGGCTTTTCAGCCACGGTTTCAGCTCGAGCATTAATCATCCTGTTTCCAATACTCATATCTTTCGCCCAGTAGGGGATAAGCCCCCAATGCATCTCAGTTAGCTGTCTGATTTCTCTCTGGACAACAACAGTCACGTTCTGACTTGGAGCAATGTTATACTTGGGCTCAGGTCTCTTGATGACCTCCTCTACACCGAATCTCTGGACGAGAGCCTCCGCATGTGTTAAGAGTGCAAAACGACCACACATACTAAAAATTTAATTCTCAATTAGTTTAAGAATTGAGGAATGGTCGTTATTCTAAACTATAGTGTATTATTAATCTGGCAGTGAATTGCCATAACGCTTCTCCAGTTGTAAGAATAAGTATTCTTACAATATCGCCGCTACTGAATAATCTCTAATCATGAGTACATATTGTACAGGTAATAACTGCATAAGATACTGCCGCTGCAAACTTCCTTTGATTCAGCCGGTACCAATTAGAATCTTCGATACTATTCAACATCAATTATAGCATCGATTCTCTCGACCGAATCCTCTACATAGCTATTGTTGTCAACTGTGAGATCAATGGCTCCCTCAGGACAGATATCGACACATCT
>JASFEF010000064.1:0-13002 GCA_050124975.1 Candidatus Thorarchaeota archaeon
TCCCTTGAGTGATAGCGAGTACCATTACTTTGCTGGACAGGCTGGTACTGTGAAGCTGTTCTGTCCTGGTGTGGCTGGTCGAGAAACTATTCGAGTGAACCACCCACGAATGTTTGACCTTGAGAAGGGATTCAAAGAAGGATGTCGTTTGGGGAATTGCGAAGGCAATCCTGTCATCGAAGACATGATTGAGATTACAACAATCATGAAGGACAGGTTACCCATCTTCTGTGTTGACACAATCGTACACCATGGTGAGATCGTCTATCTTCAAGCTGGAGACATCATTGAATGCCATAAGGCGGCTTCCGAACCGTTGAGAAAGCTCAGAGTTGTGGATGTCGATGAGCCCGCTGACATTGCATTCGTTTCAGTTGGGAAGCTTGGTGTGAATCTGTATCAAGCGGGAAAGGGAATTCATGCAGCTTGGAATGCCCTACGACATGATCGAAAGGGTTGGATTGTCCTTCTTGCACCCTGTGAGGATGGTATTGGGAGTGCTGGTTACGAGGAAGCTATGCACGCTGCAAAGGATCTCGAGGTTCGTGACGCATTACGGTTTGTGATTGAGAAATATGGTTCTGAAGAAACCTTCAAGATTGGGAACCAGAAACCTCCTGACCTGTTTAGAATTCTCCTGGATGTTGCTGAGGGGAATATCAAAATAATCAGTGGGTTAGACCCTGATGAGTTGCAGACTATCTATCGGATGGAGGGCTGCTCAGTGAAAGAATCCTCTGAGGTTCAGAAAATACTGAGAGACCTCGTTGACAGATTCTTGAAAGAGAATCCTAATCCTAAGGTCTATGTTCTAGATGACCCAGGTCTCTTGATCAATGTGAAGAATCAGGTTCATTGAAACTGGTAGGTTTAGTACTGGAGGGATAACCCTCCAGCTTTCTTTGTTTTTTATCGTGGTTGGTCTGGCTAACTCATCTTCCACGTTGGACCGTCCTTAGTGTCTTTGACCTCAATCCCGAGATCCTTCAGTCGGTCACGAATCTGATCTGCCTTAGCGAAATCTTTGGACTTCCTGGCATCCTCACGAAGCTCGAGGAGAAATTCAACAACACCCTTCAGTGTGTCTGCAGCTTGACCGACTACCTCGGCTTGAGCCTCTTGACTCAGGTCGACTCCTAGTATTTCTACAAGTTCAGTCAAGACAGCAAGGGCTTCTCGCAGTACTGCAGCTCCGCCAACATCCTTGGTGAGAGTATTTAGCTCTCTCACATATGTGAAGATTTCAGCAAGAGCTCCCGGTGTATTGAAGTCATCATCCATCTCTTTCTCAAAGGCTTTTCTGACCTTCCTTGAGGTCTCTGCTAGTTTCTTGTCAGCATCTGACTCACGACTACCCGTTCTTTCAAGGATGGAGATTCTTCCTCTGACAACATCAACAGCGTTCTTGATTCTTTCAAGAGACTGAATCGCTTGCTTGACTGCCTTGTCGTTGTAATCGAGTGGTTGTCGGTACTGACCTGTGACCAGATAGAGGCGAACTGCCTGATGGTCATAATGGTCTAGTACTTCTCTTGCTGTGGAGAAGTCTCCTTCTGACTTCGACATCTTCTCACTGTCAATGGTTAGGAACCCATTGTGAAGCCAGTAATTCACAGGGGTTTCGATTCCATATGCAGCAGCAGACTGAGCAATCTCATTCTCATGGTGCGGGAAGATCAGGTCCTGACCTCCGCCATGAATATCGAATGGAAGTCCCAGGTAGTGCTTACCCATCACCGAACATTCAGCATGCCAACCCGGTCTACCCTTCCCCCATGGACTCTCCCATGATGGTTCGCCGGGTTTCTCTGCTTTCCAGAGTGCAAAGTCACGAGGATCCTTCTTGTTCTCATCGACATCGACCCTGGCTCCAGACGATAGCTCCTCCATGGGTATCCGTGAGAGACCCCCATATGCCTCATAGGCTGGAACGTTGAAGTAGACATCGCCGTTCACATCATAGCCAATTCCATTCTTGACGATGAGTTCAATCATCTCAATGATGTCATCGATGTGTTCAGTGGCTCGAGGATTTACAGTTGCTGGTTTGAGGTTGAGCTGTTTTGCAATGAGCAAGTATTCAGCAATGAACTTGGTCGCGAGCTCGGAGACCTCAATGCCCTGTTCGTTCGCTCGATTGATCATCTTGTCATCGATGTCTGTGAAATTGGTGATGTACGTGACACGATATCCTCGATACTCGAGGTATCTTCTGATTGTGTCAAAGACAGCGAAAGACCTCGCATTTCCAATGTGTGGATAATCATATACAGTCGGACCACAGACATACATACGCACATGGTTTCCTTCAAGTGGCGTAAACTCTTCCTTAGATCGGGTCCGTGTATTGTATACCTTTAGCATTTTCACTACCCACTTATGGCTTCGTTACTCTGTTTAAAAAGGCGTCTGCAAAGATTGCCTTGATTACTGCCAATTGTATCCTACAAATTCGGATTCGCTCTTCTCACTTAGGTAGATTAGGTGCTGTTGTGAGTCATTCAGCAACCACACATGAATCTTTGAATCCTTAAGAGCTTCTAGCATCGTGCATCTCTCTTCAAAATTCAACCCCATTACTTTCAAGAAACTTGGGAGATTCACCACTCTATCTAAGTTCTTTCTCGCAGCAGCGAGTACTCTTGCTTTAGATCCAGGTTCCATCTGTAAAATGTCTGTATCTCTCAGAACTGCCTTGATTCTCATAATGGTTCAGACTTGTTTCTCGAAAACTTCAAAATAAGCATGTTCGTTAACGTGCGGAATCTCTATCTGTGCCTACACGAAGGATAGAAGGAGGTTTCATGGACACTGACTACAATATCGTGGTAGAGCCTGCAGATGACTGGGAATCATATTCTCAAGCTTGGTCGACTGCAATGGAGCATCTATACTGGTACCAAGAGAATCCAGTTTTCGATTTCAACAAGGATGAAGAGATTGATGAGATGCGTTCGGACTTTCAGAAGCCAGGAAACCTGTTTCTCGTCGCACGACTTCATCATCAGGATGAGATAGTTGGTGTTCTTGGTTTACGTTATCGAGATGTTGTAGGCCGATTGAGAAGGTGGGAACCAGCAGTTCTTCCTCAGCTCCAAAATACAACAGTCGCTAGAGATTTGCTCGAACAAGCTGTTGAGTACCTGATCTCGATGGGTGTTAAACGAATTGGCTATCTCATGAAGTACCCGATAGATTCGCCATATTCTGTTGCAGGCTTTGGTAATCTATTCAAGGAGGTTGGCTTTGAAAGTGCTCGTCCGGATTCAGTTGATATGGTTGCAGCCTTAGACGACATCCAATGTCGGTCAGACCCACCTCTTGATGTTCATGTGGAAACTGGTGAGAATTACACCTTTGAAGATCTAGCAAGTATCACTGTCAAATCATTCACTTCAACTCCTGAAGAAAGAGAGATACACGGGTTTGATAAAACAGTCACAGAGCATATTCAAGCAACTGCATTACTACAGAGGATGGCTGAAGGGTTCTATGGATTCTCTCCTGATGAGTTCAGGAAGATCGCTGTTGTCAATGGAGCACCTGCTGGCTTCATTGGTGCATTTGTAGTGGAATCAAAACACAAACCACTCACCGGTGTTCTCGGACCTTTGGCAGTGCTACCTGGTTTCAGAAGACGAGGAGTTGCGTTTCATCTTGTAAACGAAGTATTGCACACACTGAAAGAGCATGGGTGTGAATATGCTGCAGTTGGAACTCCATCGGCAAACAGTGGGGCAATAACCCTATACGAAAAGGCAGGTTTCAAACTTTCATGTAGGATTATCAGTTTAGAAAGGGTCCTATAATCATATTTACCCAAATCCAAAACGCATATACTTCGCGTTGTAGATGTGTGAAGCGTGCTAAAGCGTGTGTGAGGATTATGTCGTATACTCAATCTCCCCCTCTTTCCCCAGATGAAGTCCTTGAGTTTCTCAATTATGTGACTGTAGCCCGTGTTTGCAGTCATAACAAGGATGGTTCAATTCATGCTGTCCCTGTATGGTTCTTTTATGAGGGTGGAAAACTAACTTTTGGAACTCCAGATGAGAGTGTGAAGGCTGCAAATATCAGGCGTGACAATCAGGTGACGGTTCTCGTTGACCATGAAGGTCCTCCCACACGGGGTGTCCTAATCTATGGTGAGGCTGAGATCTCCGATGAGAACATGGATGAGACTGCTCTAAAGATTTTCAATCGTCGGATGGATAGTCAACGTGCTCTGGATTACCGTGAAGGTCTCTTCAAACTTACCAAGTGGGTAGCTGTCACAGTAACTCCAAAGAAGATTGCTTCATTTGACTATGTGAAAGATACAAGATATCGACAAGCTACTGCGTTCATGAGTAATGACTAAGTTAATTCTGACATTCAACCATACGAGAAATCCAACTCACCAACAATCTCTCTGGAAGACTTTCCTATTCGGAATTTGAACTCTCCAGGTTCTAATACCCACCCATGCCTTGTTACATCATAAAATGCCAAATCTTCTGCTCTCACAATGATAGACGCTGTTGTGCTTTCTCCAGGCTCCAATCTGATTTTCTCAAAACCTACAAGTTCTTGGGGCGGTCGATTGACTGTAGCTTCAATATCACTCGCAAAGATCTGGATAACCTCCGCACCTGCAAGCTCTCCAGCGTTTGACACTTCAACATTGACAGCAACTGCCTCATCAGGTTTATGAAGCGACTGGCGGCTCAGATGCATTTCACCATACTCAAAATGTGTATAGGACAATCCAAATCCAAACGGAAATAGAGGCTCAATCTCTTTCTCATCGAACCAGCGATATCCGACAAAAATGCCTTCATCATAGTAGATTCTTTTATTCTCATCACCAGGGTAGTTCCTTCGATTCCCAGTGCTATGAGCAGGCGAGTCTTCCAATCGTTTTGGGAAGGTTAGTGGAAGTTTACCAGAGGGATTGATGTCACCAAAGAGGACATTAGCAATTGCATGTCCAGCTTCCATTCCTCCATACCAACACATGAGGATTGCTTCAACATCATCAATCCATTCATCCATAGCAATCGGACTTCCAGCAATCAGACACACAACTGTTTGGTCATAGTTACTTGCGACCTTCTTGATCTCTCTGACCTGCTTCTCATCGAGATGCAAGGAACTCCTATCCCTTGATTCAGAGTCTCCACCTCGTCCATGATTTAAGCCTGCAAAGATGATGGCTACATCCGCTGAAGAGTCACCACGCAATATCCTGACCTTGTTTCGACATTTATCAGCCATCCCCTCGAGTGGTGTTACTTCATAGGGCGGACTCACAGCAGATGAACCACCAGATAAAAATCGACCAAACTTCTTTCGCAAATTTACTCCATGGAGACTAATACTCTTGAGGTTGTCAATATCTAATGGCAAGAGGTTCCCATCATTCTTCAACAGAACCATTCCTTCTTCCGCAGATCGACGAGCCAACTCTTGATGTTCTAGAGTATTTCGCTGACCCTTGGGCAAAGTTTCGGGATTGTCAAGAAGACCTGTTAACATCATCACTCGAAGGTTCCTACGAACACGATCGTCAAGGGTATCCTCTGTGAACTTTCCCTCTTTGAAAGCTCTATCAAGAGCCTTTGTCTTGTATAACCGTGGCCATGGCATTTCTAGGGTGAGACCGGCATTGATACAATCTTCCGTTGTTTTAGCTTTCCGAGATGCAAACCAGTCCGTCATGACTAGCCCTTCAAATCCCCAATTGTCAAACAATGTCTTCTGAAGGAGATAATCATTCTCACATCCAAACACACCGTTGACCATGTTGTAGCAGGTCATGAAAGTCCATGGATCAGCTTGTTTCATTGTTGCTCTGAATGCGCGGAGGTAAACCTCATGCAATGTTCGTTCATCAATCTCGGAGCTAGAAGACATACGATCTATCTCCTGATTGTTTGCAACATAGTGTTTCAGACATGCAGCAATCCGTTGGCTCTGGACTCCCTTAACCAATGGGATTGCTAACTCTTTGATCAAGAAGGGGTCTTCACTGAAGTACTCGAATGTTCGACCACCTAATGGAGTTCGGACAAGGTTTATCCCGGGAGCTAGCAGAACATGCTGACCAGCAGCCCGAGCCTCCCTTCCCATCGTGATTCCAATCTCACCCATGAGTTCTCTGTTCCAGGATGCAGCAAGTGCAATTGTGGCTGGAAATCGCGTATTCTTCTTGAACCCACTCGAGTGCATAGCAACACCCAGCGGACCGTCAGTCACATTGAAAGATGAAATCTTCAAACGCTTGATTGGTTTCGTGGAGTACATTCGTCTTCTCCCGTGACTCGTTAGGAGCATGAACTTCTCCTTCAGTGTAAGTCTTGAGAGGAGATCTGAAACCCGATTCTCAATCTCTGTGTTTTCGTCAAGATAGGGTGGTTCTTCCATCATCGTTGATGTTCACAATGCTAACCATCTTTATTGTCTTTCGAATCCTAGTCTTTTTGAAACATGCACATTTTAATCTCTCGAGGTTCGAAGTTCAGACTTGCTGAATTGCCACTGATTCGGATTTTCTCCTTTTCAGAACCATCTATTCGGACTTCAGAGGCTGTTGATATTTTGCTGGAGAGCTTGATGTCTGTTGATGTCTCTCTATTCTCAAGATTATACATTGTCACAAGGAGAGAGTTATTCCTCACCCTTAATGAAGACACTCTCACAGAGGGATTATCTATCTGGATGATAGGTGTGGAGATTGAGCTGGGAGCACTAGCCTCATCAAACGATATCACGGTTGCATCATCTGAGAAGGCATCTGCTTGGTCAGCACTCATATGAAGTGGTGCATCCCTAGTGTGCGTAAGGAAGGCATAGTTGAATTCATATTCGGTGTTCATCTCCTGAGCTGCAGGAGTTTCTTCAGGAGGTCCCGCATGGATAGGTCTCTCAGGGAAATCGGAACGAGATAACCAACCTACAGATCGGACTAGGGTGATTGCTAGACGTTTACCTCCAACAAGCTCGACCTCAGGGAGGCCTTTGTTCAGTGCTGTTATTGCGTTATTTCCAGCCTCTTCCTCAATGCGGATGAATTGCTTCTGAGGTTGGATTCCTGAGGGCATCTCAGGAAAAGTTGATTTTGTCCTCTCTAATTCGTCCTCATCTGGAATAGTTTCTGGATTGCTATCACGGTGAACACAACCAAAGTGGGTCGAGGTAATTGTTTTATCTGTAGTGAAGGGAAGATCGAAACAGACTCGTAGTCTATGATCCTTTGCTCTATTCGTAATCCGAGTAGTCACCTCAATCCTAGGACTATCCCGGTAGAATCTGAATATCGATTCTACAGGAATTGCTACTGTTCCAACTCTCTTCTCTCGAGAGGCATCAATGCTTTCAAAAATCTCGAGTGACATCGTTTGACGAATCTCAGCAAAAATGGGTCCAATAGCGATTAGGTCTCTCTTCACCTGCGTCGGTTTAGCTTTCTCTGGCTCCACTCTGCTGAATGTGTATTCATCTCCTCTATCACCAAAGTCTTCGAATACATGAAGTCTATCATATGTGAGACCCGTTTCTTTGTTCTTGAGTTTCATAGAACCATCTTTGTTGAATGATACAATGTAGAACCTGTTGGCCGCTTTGTTCTTTTCAACCTCAAAAACCGCATCCACTATGACATCAGGGTCTTTCTCTACTGGGTCAAGTTGGGTGAATGTCCAAGGTTGAAGTGGAATGAGGGTGGCATAGACGTTCTGTGTTGGACGAGAGGCAACAAGATGGACTTTCTTGTAGCGTTTGCTCTCAATCATCTTTCTTGCTTCACGTTTGAACTCATCCATGTCAAATTCTCCAATTGGATGTCTATCAGAGATGAATCTGAGCTCTAAGAGACCTGGCTCATCTCCTTCGTAATACTCCACATCATTGATATAGAAGTCCATCAGCTTTCGACCAGGGAGTAATCTCATCCCCATTTTTGCCATAGTAAGTCCCACCGTGGCTTCCATGAAGATGTCTTCTTTTGATGTGACTGGTTGAACTTCGAAAATAGTTCCGTCTTGAGTCTTGATACCGCTGACTTTTTTCTCCTTCGGATATGAGAACTCAAAATATACTGGATTTCTCATAGTTCCTGATGCATTGAAGACAATCAGACTTGAGGTCTTGGATGGAGTAGCAGATTTCTGAATCTTTGAAATGGAATCATCAATCACACTCTCACCTACCGACTCAGCCCATGAGAACCTTGATCTCATCTCATCATGTGTTTGATCAACCGAACAACCACATATCGAGTCGTGAGGGTGATTCTTGAGAAGCCACTTCCAAGCAGTTTCCAAAAATCCTCTAGGATATTCTATGTCTAGACAGAACCATAGGTACGAGCTGATTGGCTCTACTCTCATGGTGAGTAAATCCTCTACTTTCTGGTTCCAAACCTTAATCCACATCCTAGCCGAGTATGTGTCTTGAAGAAGGGGTGCTCTTGCGGGTGAGCGGAACTCTCCCTCATAGATGAGTGGAGTGTGTTTTTCCTGAACGATTGCTTGTTCTAGGTAGTAGGCATATTCTCGAAGTGATCCGATGGAGATGTCGAAACCGTCCTTCTTCATACTGTCAACATAATCAATTGCATAAGATTGCGGGAAACGGTGATCTGAGCCATTCATTAGAAGATACACTGGAACCGGCGAGAATGGTTCGAGTTCGTCAACATTATCATTAACAAGATTGGCGAAACTATCAAAGTCCTCGGGAAGGATTGCAAAGTTACCATAGCCCCCTGGGAGATAGATACCTCGTATCGATGCATTAGAGGATGAGTGGGATTTCCATGAGAAGGGAACGGTCTTGATGTCTGATGGAACCCCACGCCACAATGTAGTTGTTCGAAGATTAGTGATGTCATGTAGAATTTGCGGGATTGCAGAAGAATGGCCAAACTGGTCGGGTAGATATGCAATATCCATAAGGGGTATCTTCAGTCTTTTTGCCAATGACTGACTGTACTCGAGATTTCGAACCAGACTCTCAGCTCCAACAAGCCACTCGTCAGGAAGAAGATACCATGGACCAACTGAGATCTTCCCTTCTTGGATTCTTTTCAGAAGTTCTTCTCTTTTCTCAGGACGAATCTCCAGATAGTCCTCAATAAGAATGGTCTGACCATCGAGCATGAATGAATACTCATGATTGTCCAGAATGTTCAGAAGTTCGTCAATCAGATTCACAAGTTTCATCCTGAATCTCTGGAAGGGAAGATACCATTCTCTATCCCAATGTGTATGAGGAACAATGATGACCTTCGTTTTCATTGACACCACAACTCGTTAATGACAGAACGACGATATGTTTCTACTTGTTCATGGAGCAAACATAGCCGAAACCATTGGCGAGAAAAATGGAATCAACCAGAATGCCCATACGAACTTGGAGAACTTATGGAACTTGTCTGCAGAAACCTCATCACCCAATCTAAGAACTCTGATTGCCCACACGGCATGAACTAGCATCAGTAGAATTGCTGCTAGTCCTGTCACAATATGGAACACTACATCGAGGAAACCCAATACAGAACCCCCCGCTTGCATATCAATCATCATCAACAGAGTACCTGTTGCATCACATACGACTCCTATGCAAAACATAATCACAAATGTGGGTTTCAAATCATTCGTGATTTGCTCGCCCCATACTGCGATGGAATAAGTAATCAATGCCGCGGTTACAAAATACATTCCTAGTGCCATGAAGGTGTCTTGCTAGGAAAGGAATCTTTCAATCTTTCTAAAGAATTAGAGAGACTTTTAGGTTGCGGCTACAATGGAAGAAATCTCCTTTCATGTGTGAAAGGAGGTTGAAGCGTGACAACCTTGGGAGGTTGAGCATTTGAAGAGGGAAGCAATCTTACTTATGATGCTGTTCTTGCTAATGGTTTCAGCAACACAGGAACCTCCAAAACCTGTAAGTAGTGTGACGGTTGATCGAACTGATTACATCTTCTCACAGGTTTCGGTACCAATATACGAGTTCATCCCTCCTGAGGTGAACTTGACGTATGTTGAGGAATTAGCAGATTCACTCTTTGGATTTCGCGACTCCGGTGTAGTGGATGCCGAGGATCGATTTGTGGTTAATTCAGGAAACAAAACGCTAGAAGTCAATAAACATGATGGTTCGATATGGTATGCGGACTATGATAAACTCTGGAATATTGCTGAAGGTATCTTAGATCACAACCCAACTATGTGTCGAGATATTGCTGACGCCTGGCTTGACGAAAAGGGAATTCTCCCTAACAACTTCGTTTTCGCAGACTTTGGGTCTACAAATGCCACTACATGGGGAATAGAAGCTCAGGATTTTCAAACCAAGATTCTACACTGGCAAGTCAATTACCAGATGTTTCTTGGCGATATTTCTGTCACTGGACCTGGTGAGCAAATTTCAGTCATTATCGGAGGGTTTGGGGAGATAGTGGGTCTTAGTTGGAACCATCGCGACATCAAGGCTGAGCCTTACACCACCGCTCCTCTGATCGAATTCGAATCAATTCTGGAACATTATGAAATCTCCCCAGAAGATGTAGTTGAAAACAAGCTTACCTATTATGCTGATTCAGAAGATGAATCTAATTTACTGGAACCCTTCTACGAGATCGTACTCGATGAGGCTGGTGATGAAGAAGACATCTTTCAGATATTTCTAGTTCCAGCTGCGCTTCTTCCTCCAAAGGTACAAATCGTATCGCCCGATTGGGCATCATCATTCAAACAGGGTGAGGACATCACATTTGAGTGTGTTATGCTTCAAGGTCTTGCTCCCTTCACCTTTTACTGGTATTCTGATTTCGATGGTTTGATTTCAGGGTCTCAGAATTTCACAATCGGTTCCCTTTCTGCAGCAGTCAAGAAGGGGGTGACAGTTCCACATACAATACATGTACGAGTCAAAGACGATGCAGATAGATGGTGTATGCACTATCGGGCTGTGTTCATTGAACCCGGAGAAATATCGACTTTCCCACAAACTCTTACAATTGTGGCTGCTGCAGGAGGCTTTGTCATAGTTCTCGGAGTTGCAGTGCTACTTTTAAAAAGGCGACGTGCAATGGGGGTCCTGTTATTCCTCCTCATGTTAATGTCTGCCTTCATCGTGTTTCCGATTGTATCTGCAAGTGGTGAGATCCATAATTCACGAACTTTCCGACCAAGTGCACCTGAAGGTGCCTACGATGATGGGGTCAAAGAAGTTGGGATCGAATGGTGCGGTATCTCAGTCAATAAACCCCTATGGAATACAGAAACGAACATTGAAGGCTTCTATAATTGGATGGGTAACATCGGCGGCTATAGCAGGGAGTTCAATTGGGGCGAGTTCTCAGCTTGGGAGCAGGACTTCAAGGATGAGGCTTTCGGAGGAACTGACAGTGAGTGGGTTGATGCTGTAGACTTCGTATATTACCAAGATCATGGAGGTCCTGATGGTGTAACTTTTAGGTCAAACCATGAAGACAGGACTCTCCACTTCCGAGAGTGTAGATGGGGGGATGGTGACCTCGAAACCATTGTATTCGATGCCTGCAGTCCTCTGAGATGGGAAAACGGCACTGGACACAACGTCTTCGAACGGTGGGCTGAAACTCTGCAGGGCATTCACATGGTTTGTGGTTTCGGGTCGACAAGTCACAATGTCAAGACTCGAGGTGCAAAATTCGGATTGTATATGACTGGTTATGGGTCAGCTATGCAACCACGTACGATAAAGGATGCATGGTTCAGAGCATGTGCTGAAACTGAGGGGAGTAATATCATCTCAGCTGTCTTCTATGCCTCAAAGTCCTCGGATCCATTGAATCCACAACAGGACGATCCTGTCAACGATCATGCATATGGATACGGATACGTGTGCTCAGACCCAATTCCAGGAACATTTGGATGGTATGTTCTGATTACAACAACTTGCTAGATAATAATGAATAAAATGGAGGTTGAATGAAATGAAACGGGATGCAATACTACTGATTCTATTACTGTTGTGTGTAGTTTCAATGCCAGTTGAAACGGACTCGATATCAGTTTCACCAAGAGTTTTCGATTCTTCGAAATACGTGATATCTCAGACTGAGATGCCTATCTATGAGCTGATTACACCAGAGGTGAATGAATCCTTTACGGAAGTTATGGCTCGTTCTCTGACGCCAATCCCTGAAATCTCAGCTGATGAAACTGAATATGGATTTGTAGTAAACTATCTGAACCAGACCTTTGAGATAGACCGACGAGATGGATCGATGTGGTATGCTGACTATGACAAAATATGGAATGTCGCGTTGGGTATAGAAGTTCCCACACCTGAGTACTGTCAGACAACTACTGATGCATGGCTGCGTGATAAGGGACTACTCCCAGATAATGCTGTCTTGAGAGACATAGGTTCAACCAACGTGTCAGCTTACAATCCTGATGCTGATGAACTGAAGACCAAGGTACTGCAATGGCATGTTAACTATGAGTTTATGATGGGTGACATTCCTGTTGTTGGAGAAACAGCTCAGATCTCAGTAATGATTGGAAATAACGGAGATAGGGTAGGCTTTGACTGGAAGTGGAGGGATACTGCACCTGAACCATACACCACATCCAACCTAATCGAGTATGAATCAGTCCTCGATGCACATGGTATCAATCCCGAGGAAGTAGTCGATCATCGTCTTGTTTACAAGACTGACGACGACGAGAGTGCTACTCTCCTCTATCCGATGTGGGAAGTCGAAATCATAGAGGACGATACTGATGAGCTTCCTGGAATCTACAATCTTGTTTACCTCGATGGAACACAGTTCAATCCTGTTGTCGAAATAACAACCCCCGCACACGGAATATCTATGATGCCAGGAACCTCTATCACATTTGATTGCAGTGTGAGTCTTGGGACACCACCATATACCTATCAATGGCGCTCTGATTTCGATGGGGTTCTCAGCACTTCCAAGTCCTTTGCCACAGTTTCCCTATCAGAAGTGACCAAAAAGGAATA
>JASFEF010000065.1:0-12980 GCA_050124975.1 Candidatus Thorarchaeota archaeon
AGATCATGGATGTCTTTGAGTGCCCACTCAAACTCATCCATGATCTCTGCTTCAAGTTCTTCTTTTTCATCTGGCATTAGATTGACCCCGTATTCAGAATGAAAAGATGTGGTTCCGTTATTAACCTTGTTTGCATTGGGACGAGGTCACAAAGCTAAGCAGAGGCTACTACGGCTTTCACTACGCTTTCGGTAGTCTTCAGAATCTCCTCAACAGCCTCTTTGGTCTGTCCTTCACACGTAATTCTGATTACTGGTTCTGTTCCAGAGGGTCTGACAAGTACCCATCCCTGCTTCAATGTGATTCCAAGACCATCGACAGTGAGGACCTCTTTCATGTCCCTCATCTTACTTGGGAGCTCCTTCGCAAGAGCATCCATCACAGTCTGCTTTTTATCATTTGGACATTCTATCTTACCCTTGAGCAGTGGGTATTGTGGAATGGCTGAAATCAGCTCTCCATACGACTTTCCACTGTTTGCCATCAGTTCGAGGACCTTACATGCTGCTAGAAACGGTTCAGGTGCCAAATGCGCATCTGGGAAGATGAACACTCCGCATGCTTCTCCTCCGAGGACTCCCTTCTCCTCAGCAACCTTGATTGCGACCTGAATATCTCCCACTGGTGTTCGGATTGTCTTTCCACCAGCTTTTTCGACAATTTCATCCAGAACAAGTGAACTATCCACAGTTGTGACTACAGTCTTGTTCTTCGATGCCCCAATTTTCTGTTGTGCGAGAAGGGCTATGGTACGGTCTCCCCTGATCACCTCGCCCTGCTCAGTAACAAAAACGACTCTGTCAGCATCACCATCATGTGCAATTCCCAAATCCGCCCCAGTCTTCTTAATCATCTGAATGAGGTCCTCAAGAGAGTCCTCATCTGGCTCAGAGCGTCTTCCTGGAAAGTGTCCATCCAACTGACCGTTTATTGTCACGACCTGACAGTTGAGCTGCTGCATTAGGTAAGGCGTATGCACACAAGCTGCACCATTTCCTGGATCAACAATCACTCTGAATGATTTTGCGCGGATGGCATCAGCATCACATCTCTCGAGTAGTGTCTTGATATGCTCATCAACAGCGTTCTCGATTCGTGTTTCTTTGCCTAGCTCATCCCAACTAGCCACTTTGAAGTTCTTTGAGTTGTAAATCTCTTCTAGTTTGACCTCTTCTTTCTGTGTGAATCCCATACTGTTCTTCGACCAGAATTTCACACCTGTATATTCAGGCGGATTGTGAGATGCTGTAACCATGAGACCTGCATCAAAACCTCGCTTCATGGTGATGAAGGCAAGTGTTGGAGTTGGTATGATTCCAGCCCGTACTACATTGACACCAGTTGACATGATTCCTGCTGACAAGGCGTCGGCCACCATGAGGCCTGTCGTACGCGCATCACGAGCCACCATGACTGTTCCTTTTCCGAGATAGGTTCCAAGAGCCTTACCAAGATTCAGAGCCATCTCTAGGTCGAACTCCTCACCGTAGACTTTTCTCACACCTGTTGTCCCGAAGAGCTTTCCAGTCATGGGAATCACTGTTTTACTCGCTACAGATTCAGAGAAAAAGATACCTACTGGTGAATCAATGTCCGAGCGACAAATCTCTATATTGCGACCACCGATTGTAAGGACATCATGCCCTCCTTTGAGCACAATGGAATCAAAATCCATTATGTTGATGTTGACAAGAGAGAAGACAGGACAACAGGTATTCCCCTTGTCTTTGTTCATGGAGCTGGTTCTTCACACCTCATCTGGGCACTCCAGTTGAGGGAGTTCTCAAAGGAACATCGGACAATCGCATTAGATCTCTCTGGACACGGCAAGTCTGAGGACATTAAAGGTGCCCCCTCAATTGAGTTGAATTATGCTGAGGAGTTGGCTTCTCTTATCCGTCACCTTAACCTCGACAGGTTCATCCTTGTTGGGCACAGCATGGGGGGAGGAGTGGTCATGTCTTATTTCTTGAAGGAGAATGTGCAGAAACCGCTGGCTCTGGTGCTCGTGTCGACCTCCTGTGACCTCGACCTTTCAAAGTTCAGAGCAGGTCTGGTGAAGGAAACAATAGAGGACCGTGTTTACTTCTTCAAGAGTCGCATCTTTGAGAACTACACTGCTGCCTATCAGGTGAAGAAACTGGATGACGAGATGCGGCTTGCCAACCCTTTGGTCATGACCCGAGACCTCAATGCCTGCCGTGAGTTCAATATCTCTGAAAGATGTGGTATGATTGACGTCCCTGTGTTTGTTCTGGTGGGTTCAAATGATGACATCATCACACCAGCAATTGCTGCGGACTTTGAGAAGAAGCTTCCCCGTGCCGACATTGCTGTTGTGAAGGAAGCTGATCACATCCCCATGGTGGAACGAGAGGAAGAATTCAATCGTCTATTCAGGAAATTTGTCAACTGGGTCTGTGAGAACTGTTGAGGAGTCGTGCGTAGAGGCAAACCCTGATTACATCCATCTCAGCCTTTGAAGGCTAGAGGAGAGGTTCTATTTGTCACATGAAATCAGTCTTGCAGAGAGTGTGGACAAGCTCTATGATGCTGAATTAGGTCCAAAGGAGTTTGCTTTCATCTATGCAGGATATGCTGGGATCTTACTTCGGACAAAGGACAAAGTGGTGGCGCTGGACCCCGCAGACCTGTTCTTCAATGTCAAGAAGCAGCTCAGGTTTCTTGACCTCATCACGTATAGTCACAGTCACCACGACCACTACAACCTGAGTAATGCGGTAGCGCTTCACAAGAAGACAGATGTCACAATCATTAGTGAGTATAATATGGTGGATGAATTACGCTCGCGGATCCCTGCTGAGAAGGTCCACTCTGGTCCCGAAGTGTTTCAAACAGTACGTGAGGGACCGAAATTCAAGCTTGATGGTATTAAGGTCCAGTTGCACCGTGGTGTACATCCACGTCCAATCGTTCAGTGTCGAATCACAATCGGACAGCTGAAGATCTTTCACGCAGCTGACTCTGGCTATTGGCCTGTTGGGAAAGGCAAGTTAGATGTTGCGTTCCTCCCAACTGGTTGGCCATCTCCAACCTGTGCTCCCGGAGTGGCACTCGCTATGGCCATGGACATGAAGCCCACATTCGCAGTCGCTGTCCACGGTCAAGAAGACCAAGACCAAGCTTTCAAGCGGCTCGTCGAGAACGAATTACCCGACACAACGGTCATAATCCCCCGCGTGAACGAACTTGTCACCCTCAGCAAGCCTTGACTCGCCCCCTGACCTAAATCTTACGAAACCTTATTAGTGCCGTCAGACTCCTATCGCTTCATACGTACCACCGCCTACCCCCCTCAGGTGACTATACAGATGAGCAGCTCCTATGATTATCTCTTCAAAATCGTGGTCTTAGGCGAGGGTGCTGTTGGGAAGACTGCTATAGTGACCCGATTCTCTCATGGCTTCTTCCGCACTGACTACAAGACAACCATCGGGAGCCAGTTCGCCGTCAAGAACGTCGACATTGCTCGCGACCCAACCAATGTCACTGTGAAGCTGCAGATCTGGGATGTTGCAGGCCAAAGCCGATTTCAAATCCTGAGGCCGATGTACTACCGAGGGTCAAGTGGTGGACTGCTTGTATTTGACGTGACGCGACGAAGGACCTTCATAGTGCTTGAGGAGTGGCTGGATGAGCTGCACAAGGCAATCAACAAGGAGATTCCTCTGGTATTGGTCGCCAACAAGACGGACCTACCTGACCGAGTGGTTGAGCCATCAGAGGGGCGAGACTTTGCTGACAGGCACAATATGCCATACATCGAGTCATCTGCTAAGACCGGAGAGGGTATCGTAGACATCTTCCAGAATCTCGCAGAGGTCTTAGTGGAAACCCGCGAGAAAGGCAACAACTACTAGATTGATTTTTCCATTTTTTGTTCTCATCCCAACGAATATCAGTAGGAATTGTATGCATGGGTAAGAACAATGAGCAAACCCGATGAATCACATCCAGTAAATGCGATCCCCCCTTTAGCCTGGGCTCTAGAACTCTATATGAAAGCTGGAGGAAAATTCAAGGAGGGGAGGATGATTGAGCTTATCTTTCCAGTTGAGGATCACAAAGAGATGATGCGAAAGAAGGGGTCTCACGAGATTTACATGTGGTTCTCAAAGGGTCGTATTTTCCTGCGGGGTAGATGTAACTACGATAGAGAGTGCTCATTCAATACTGGGAGGATCAATGGAGCAAAGCGTGAGGCTGTTAAGAAGCTCGTGTGGGGCGAGGCTCGATCAGACACGTTCTTCAAGGCACTTCAAAAGTGGGTAGTTCGTCTAGATCTCGATTTTGTGACATTCATCAGGGCTCTCAACACGGTCTGTGACAGACGAGTAGAGATTCCATTAACAACCAAGTATGGTCGAACGTTCAAGAAGTTCGACGAGTACAGACGGAACAAATGGCCCGAGGATATCACACCCGAAAAGCGTGAGAAGTTCATCGAAGAGGTGTTGGTTCGAGTTTCTTTCTGGATCTCGGCTGCGTACGCGGTTGGGGCTCTAAAATGAACCGACTTTGACAAATCAAAACTGCTTTAGAGTAGCTATGTCTGTCAGGGATTGAGGTTGAATCAGGTAAATGAAGATTGGCCTGCTTGTGAATCCCATAGCTGGAATGGGCGGTCGTGTCGGCTTAAAGGGAACGGACGGAGTAGTAGATGAAGCCATCAAGAGAGGCGCATCTCCAATTGCTCCGGGTCGGGCACTCGAGTTCCTATCAGCCCTCGAGTCGGTCATGTCGGTATCAAAGCTCAAGGATGAACTACGCATCGTGACCTGTCCGGGAAAGATGGGGGAAGATGTAGTACAAGAGGCTGGTCTGAAGCATGAGGTTGTAGACATAGACATTGAGAACTCAACAGACGCCGAGGACACAAAGGAATGTGTTCTAGCACTCTATGGGGCAGATGTTAGACTTCTGGTCTTTGTTGGAGGAGATGGAACAGCACGCGACATCCTTGATGCTGTGATTGCGTATGAACTAGAAGGATTTCAGGTCCTTGGAGTTCCTTCAGGAGTTAAGATGTATAGTGGAATCTTTGTTGTGAATCCTGCTGATGCTGCAGAGGTTGTGAAACTGGTCTATGAAGGGACGGCACAGACTGCTGAGTTTGAAATCATGGACGCAGATGAGAAGGCAATCCGAAAGGACCGGTTCATCATCAACCTCTATGGATATCTCACTGGTCCCTCAGTTCCTGCGAGATTTCAGGGGGCAAAACAGGCCAGTCCAGAGACCTCTGATGAACAGGAGGCGCAAGAGGCAATCGCAAGGTATGTCATCGAAGAAATGGACCCAGATGGAACCTACATACTCGGTCCCGGGACCACCGTGAAGACGGTTACTGATATGCTCAAAGTAAAGAAGACGACACTCGGAGTCGATGTGTACAAACACGGTAAAGCTCACAACGATGTCAACGAGGAGAAGATCCTGGAGCTCGTCGATGATTTCAACAAGGCATGGATTATCGTTTCTCCAATAGGTCATCAGGGAATGCTGTTTGGGAGAGGGAACCAACAGATCAGTCCCGGAATCATTGAGCGTGTTGGTAGGGACCATATCATCGTGATCAGCACACCGTCAAAACTCAAGGGCATCTCCGATGAGATCCTGCGGGTAGATACGGGGGACACAAAAGTTGATGACATACTTCGAGGATATATCAGGGTGGTCACGGACTATAATGAGATACGCTTGATTAAGATAGAATAGAGGTGAAACAGTCGTGATTGTGTTGTTGACGGACTTTGGAGTGTCTGAGTACACGGGAGTAATGCGCGGTGTCATTTATTCAATCTACCCAGAAGCTCAGATTGTCGACCTCACACACGCAGTGCCTTCTCAGTCGATTCGGGAAGGTGCTTGGATTCTCTTACAGAGCTACAAACACTTCCCCAAGGGCACCGTTTTTGTTTCCGTTGTAGACCCGGGGGTTGGTACAGCTCGTGATGCTGTTCTCGTTGTGACTGAGAACTATTTCCATGTTGGCCCTGACAATGGCTTACTATATCCGGCTGCATCTGAGGATGTCATTGAGCGAGTCTACAGAATAATGGTCGACGAAGGCATATCTAAGACATTTCATGGTCGGGACATCTTCGCAAAAGTTGCAGCGTATCATGAGGCAGGAACACTCGGTGTCATGTCCACTGAACTGAAACCTGGTCTTGATCAGGCACTCGTCTTTCATCAAGAGGGCCGCACAGGTGAGGTTGTCAGAAAAGATCGTTTTGGCAATATCATCACAAACATTCCGCCAGGTGAACAGCCCAAGTACACAATATCAATCCGGAATGAGAAGCGAGAGCTTCCTTACTTTGAAACCTACGAGTATGGTCCTGAGAATCGAGTCTTCCTGGTCACCAGCAGTTACAACACACTCGAGATTGCAGCAAAGAACAGACCTGCAACAGATTTCCTATCAGTAGAAGTTGGTGAGCGAATCACTATAGCGTAGACCTATTTTGGGGTCCCCTTGTAGTAAGGACAAGACTCCATCTCACAATCTCTACTCTTTGTCGAAAACTTGCAGGACTTATGCTCTGGAATTTCTCCTAAGTCGATGTCATACTCTTTTCTAAGGAGATTCATTGCAGCAGTCAGCCCAAAGTATGTTGATCTCTTACAACACCGTCTGAGCCCATCCTGCGAGAGATAGAGTGCATCAGTAGTCGCCTTGTGTGAAATCGTTCTCTCTGGACCCTTGGTTGGAGTTGAACCCACGAAGAGGGCAGTCGCAACACCAGCTCCTACACAGGCTCCACATGTGCCTGCATATCCACAGAAACCACCAGGGATTTTCATTCCCCGCCGTATTCCTTCAAGAACTACCTCGAAAGTTACAGGAGAGCCATCAGGTCTAGTTACTCCCCGATTCTTCATTGCTATCAGTATCGCTGCAGGGACAAGACCGTGGTGTTCAGGCCCATGAAACTTGAAGCTTGGATGGGTCATTGCTTTTTCTGCCACATCCTTTGGATCCCTGCTTGTATCAAGCTCTGCGAGTCTTTCTAGGAACTCAACTGCATTGCTGGAATGACAGGAATCACACACAAAGTGTCCATTGGGACAATAGATTGGCGAGGACTCGGTTTCGCCACAGTATGTGCATCTCTGGTCTTTGGCAGCCTTGTCGTAAACAAGGTCTGTACCACATATCATGCAGTCGATATTGTGTGCTGAGTCGTCAGACATGGGTGCGGTTCACAACCAAGTCAGCCTCTGACCAATAAGACAAAAACCTGTTGATTTACTTGAACCTGCGGAAGTAACTAAATAGTGGGAATTCCATCTGAAAGATATGTCCCGGGTTATTGTATTAGGTGGTTGTGGAATTGTTGGGATTCAGGCCGTTAAGACACTGGTAGCAGCCAAAGACTTCAATGAGATTGTCATTGGTGACATCAATACAAAGAAGGCTGAGCAATATATGGCTGAGATTGGTGACTCTCGCCTTTCATCCCATATAGTTGACCTGACTGAGTCCAAGATGATCAAAGAAGCAATCAAAGACGTTGATGTTGTCCTCAATTGTTCTGGGCCCTTCTACAAGCTTGGACCTATCATTCTGAAAGCTGTGATTGACTCTAAGATTGACTACGTGGATGTTTGTGATGACCTTGATGCCACACAGAAACTCCTTGAGATGAATGACCAAGCAAAGAAAACCGGTGTGTCCGCACTCATTGGTATGGGCAGTTCACCTGGTGTAGCTAACCTTCTCGCTAAGTTCTGTGCAGACCACATGCTGGATGAGGTTGAGTCCATCGACATTCTCCATGCTCATGGTGGTGAACCCTCAGAAGGTCCTGCAGTAGTGGCTCACCGTATTCACAGCATGACATCGCCAATTCCCATGTACCTCAACGGAGAATACACAACTGTTGACTATTTTGAGGAGAGTGGCATAGCACTTCGTAAGGAGATTGACTTCCACCAGATTGGGACATTCATATGCTATCCCTACCCTCACCCCGAAACCATAACTTTGCCCAAGTACATCAAATGCAGGAGGGTGACGAATCTAGGCTGTGTTCTCCCTCCCGAATATTATCAACTGACACAAGATGTAGTCAGTGTTGGTATCATCAATGAGGAACCGATTGAAGTTGGAGGAAAACAGATAGTACCTCGAGACTTTGCTATCGCGTATGTCATAAAAGAACGAGAACGGATTCTTAAGGAAACCAATTTCGGTGAACAGCGTGGATGTCTTAAGATCTCTATTAAGGGTATTGAAGATGGCGAATTTCGTCAATACAACTTCCAGATGTCCTCTATCGGTCAGTCAATGGGTGAGGGAACAGGGATACCTGCAGCCTTTGGTGCAATCCTGATGCATCGTGGAAAAATCACTGAAAAAGGTGTGTTACCTCCTGAGGCATGTGTGGCTCCTATTGACTTTCTTGGCCTCATGCAAGAGCATCTCAAGCTTGACAGTATGACAAGCAAGGGGTCTCCTTTGATCATTGAATCAATAGACAAGGACGGCAATGTTGAACAGCTCAAGATGTGAAAAACAGTCTGAGCCATTCTATATATGGCGGTTTGACCATTGGAAACAGTGGGTTAGGAAATGACTTCTGAGAGAGAAACAAAGTACGTTATCGCAGTTGATCATGGAACCTCAGCCATGAAGGTTGCACTGACCGACACATGCGGAGAGATTCTTGGCTTTGAGTTTGAAGAGACCCCTCTCTATCTGTTCGAGGGCGGAGGCGCTGAGCAGGATCCTGCAGAATGGTGGAGTGCGTTCATCACTGCAACAAGACGGCTCGTGTCTCGAAACATCGTACCTGTAGAGGAGATTGTGGCTATCTGTGTGTCAAGTCAGTGGTCTGGGACAGTCGCTGTTGATGAAGACGGGAATCACATTCACAACGCAATCATCTGGATGGACTCCCGCGGTGAGCCGTATATCCGAAAGATCAACGAGGGCATCATCAACATCTCTGGTTACGGTATTCTCAACATCGCTCGTTGGCTGCGAAGTACAGGTGGTCTGCCTGCAAAGGCTGGAAAGGATCCAGCAGCACACATTCTCTATCTGAAACATGAACACCCAGATGTCTACCAATCTACATTCAAATTCCTTGAACCCAAGGATTACATGAACCTGAAACTTACAGGTAAGTTCGCTGCATCCTTTGACTCCATCATGCTGCACTGGGTCACAGACATTCGAGATATCAACAACGTTCACTATAACGAGGGTCTCATCAAGAAGATTGGTATTGATCGGGACAAGCTTCCTCCTCTGATGAGTGCTATTGACATCCTTGGTGCAGTAAAACCAGAAATTGCTCGTGAGTTGGGTATCAGAGAAGATACCCAGGTCGTAGTGGGGTCTCCTGACCTCCAATCTGCAATCATTGGCTCTGGTGCAGTTCATGATTTTGAAGGTCACATCTATGTTGGCACAAGTAGTTGGACTACATGTCATGTTCCCTTCAAGAAGACAGATATCAACACCAACATGGCCGCTGTGCCATCATCAATTCCAGGCAAGTACTTCGTGGCCAATGAACAAGAGAGTGCTGGTGCATGCCTCACTTTTCTAAGAGACAACGTGTTTTATACTGAGGATGAGTCTCGAAAGGGGAATCCTGAAGTCTATCAAGAATTTGATGAGATTGTACCATTATCTCCCCCAGGAAGCAATGGACTGATCTTCACACCGTGGCTTTACGGAGAGCGAACACCTGTTGAGGACCATACACTCAGAGGCGGCTTTCACAATATGTCACTTCACGTGAAGAAAGAAGACATAGTCCGTGCAGTCTTTGAGGGTGTGGCATTCAATACTCGATGGCTCTTTGAGCTTGTTGAGAAATTCATCAAACGTAAAATGGATCCGGTGAACATAATCGGCGGTGGTGGTCAGTCTGATGTCTGGTGTCAGATTTTCGCTGATGTTCTCAATAGGACCGTCAGACAGGTCAAGGATCCAATAATGGCGAATGCACGTGGTGCGGCTTTCATTGCAGCAACTGGTCTTGGATATTGTACCTTTGATGATATCCCAAATCTCATTCAATACTCAAACACCTTCGAGCCAAATCCAAATAACCGAGACCTCTATGACTCTCTCTTCAAGGAGTTTCTCAATATCTACAAGAATAACAAGGATATGAACAAGCGTCTGAATATATAGGTCAACTATTGGAGGAAATAGTTTGTCTAGGTTCAACTTCGAGTTTGTGGAAAAACAGGTGAAAAAGAAGACCTTTGGAGTGCTAACAACCATTGACAAGAAGGGACGCCCCCATAGTACTGGAATCATCTATGCTGTTGGACCCCCAGAGAAACCCTTTGCACTCTATAGTATAGTTGGTGCAAATTATGTGAAGGTCAAGAACATCAAGCGAAATCCCAATGTTTCATTGGTCGTGACTTTCCCTCACTACTGGATCCGGTTTGCACCAGCCAACTATGTGATGTTCCGAGGAACTGCAGAGATTCTTCCTGCTAGTGATGTAGATGGTCGGTGGGCAATGAGCCAAACTAGAGTTGGGAGAATGAATCTACAGACAGAAGCTGAATCAATAGGAACAGAACTCGCCTATATCAAGATAAATCCTGAACCAACTGTGTTCTGTTTTGGTGTAGGCATTGGTATCATGGAATTGAGAGGTGACATTGAAAACGGAGCTTACAAGGTGACCATTCCCGAAGACCGAAGGTAGATACTCATCCGAAGTGTCGTTTCAAAACACGTGCTGCTCTAAGTGTGATCCACTTTGATGGTTTATGTTTCTTATCAATCTCACAGTGCATTTTCCCATTGTATGTATTCTTGAGAAGCCACCGACCGTCTGTCTGACTACTAAGGACTAAATCGACTGCGTCCTGCATTCTCTCATCCTTGACACGAAGTTCTGTCAACGTATCTAGGACCTCTAGCGCATCTGATTGGTAGAAGAGTGGAAAACCAAACCGTTTCCACCCTGCTTTTTCCTTTCTACTCCCATCTGGATTTCGAAGGTATCTGTAAATCCTGTTCTCGAGTATTATCTCAACCTCTTGCAATATGATTCGGTTCAAGTCCGTAGACCTCTGCTTCTTGGGGATTCGTGCCAGAGCCTTGAGCATTTTTACGTCCCCCATATAGCAGTTCTCTGGAAACACCGTATTCTTGTCAATTGGATATGCCCTACATTTCCAGCCTCCTACATCATCTGAGTGATAGTTCACTTGAAAGTCAATAAGCTTCTTAGTCCTCGGGTCGTTGAGATACCCAAAATGAATCAGATAATACAGTATATTTCCATCGTAGCAACACCCATCACTTACATTGCTGGCATATCCTTTCTCGGTCTTGGGCATCTTAGTACGAAAATGTCCTGAATTCAGTTGAAACAAGAAGAGATACTCAATTGCTTTCTCTATCTGTGGAGTTCTTTTTGCACCCAGTTCAGCAAGGATTAGTAGATTATGTGTTGTTGTCGTATATTTCGGCGTATACATATTACCGTATGTGCCCCAGTGCCCCTCGCTTTTCTGAGCCTTCATGATTGCCTTCACGCAGGATGTATTCATCACGACATTTTGAGTTTCCATGACATCCGGATTATCGACTGGTCTATCATCAAGTTGTTGAAGAGCCCAGAATCGGACGCTGGGATTCTCTGGACCTAGAAGCCAGTCATAGGTTTCCTTACTGATGAAATCCTCCCAACTCATGAGATTCATTGAGAACGAAGTTCTATCAGTCTTTCCATAGACTAGAGATCTGCTCCAGTTCTCCCCGAGCCCCACGATTCCATTGCGACCTTCAGTTCTTCATGTCCTTCCTCTTTAGCATATCTGCTGACAGGAATGCCCTGCATTTTGGCGTCTATGGCTTGCCTGAAGGCTATTGCTCCTGCGCGTGGACCATTAGGATGGGCATGGATACCTGCACCTGTCCCTATAACGATGTCTGGACCCAAATCATCCATGACCTCCTCAACGTGACCTTGACTGATACCCCCGCTGGGCATCGGTGCGGTCTGGCCGATGTTATGTAGAGGCATTATCATGTCATGAGCGACATTGAGGAACCGTTCCTTGAGAACCGGAGCTTTTCCATATGGCGCAGGGAACACTGTGATGTCTGAACCGCATATTCTTGGTAGTTTTCCAGTGACAATGTTCGATGAGATCCCCACAATCGGTGAGTAGGTCATCGCTCCAGTCACATCCATGTGTGCAAGAAGCGGAACTTTAGGTGCAAGGTTCTCACTGACATGACGGAATGCAGAATATCCTACTGCAAGGAAATTGATCATCACTCCGTTAGCTCCCAACTCAATGGCTCGCTCTGCATTCTCGAACATTCTTGGTAGTTTGTCTGTGATATTGACGGTGTAGATAGTCTTCTCTCCTTTCTCTGAATCTGCGCGGTCAAGCGCCTCCATGAAACTTGGGATTCTGTCCTCCAGTGTGTTGAAATCTGGATTTGCTAAGAGCTCATCATCCTTGATGATGTCTGCGCCTCCAGCTGCAGCCTCATAGGCCAAGTTAGCTCCCATCTCACATGAGGTGTAGACACACGGTTTGACCATGTTGTTTAGGATGGGTCTCTTCTTTATCTTCAACAGTTTCCGGAGGCCCTTGATACCAAACTTTGGTCCCTTGAATCCCTTGAGCCAGCTCTTTGGAAACTTCATGTCGAGACATTTGATCCTCCCATAGAGTGAGATATTTCCTATCACAGTACTGAGCAACATTGGAATCTGCTGCCCAAAGTTCTCCCAAGGATAGGCGACCTGCATGATATACTGTCTTCTCTCAAGATCCTTGGGAAGACTATACTCATGCTGAGGAACCTCATAAACACCCACGACCTTGGCGACATGTCTCCTTCGAACTGCTGGGGTTTCACCAGGCACAAGAGTCCAAGTTCCAGTACTCTGCTCAACTGCAGCAGCATGTGCCAACTCCCTCGCATCCATGAATGGTGGGAGTCCTAC
>JASFEF010000066.1:0-12881 GCA_050124975.1 Candidatus Thorarchaeota archaeon
GGGATGTCCTTCTGCTCTACTTGCTCCATCAATGCTTGCATCCATGGACCTGAAACATCGGCTTTTGCTCCCTCTTTCTCATATGAGAACATCTCAATCTCTATATGCGTCAGGTGGATGAGTGTTTGATTAGTACCAGGAAAAGAACGAAAGCTTGAGTGCGCTTGCTCCAGTTCATATTTCGCTGAAGGAAGTTCTCCGCGTCTTTTGTGCATCATACCGTCAAGGAATTGAATCTGTCCGAGAAAAGAGTCACTCCCACTCTTTAGAGCCCAATCTCTCGCGAGATCCAAGCTTTGAGCTGCTTCATCAATCCGGTCAAGGTTGAGTAAAGCCAAAGTTTGTTGTATATAGGGAAACCAAGGACTCGGAGATTGATACCCCTCCAATACATCAGTGACTAATTCCAAGGCTCGAGATCCATTCTGCATCTGATTGTATTGAGCTGCAATCAATAGTCTGTAAAAATCAACATATGATTTCAGACCAATGGGTTCTATAGAGCTAATGCATTTCTCAAGGTGTTTGATTGCTGTTTCATACTCACCCCGTGCTTGAGCAATGAGGCCTAAAGTTGCATCATTCAATGCAAGGTGATAGATAGATCCGATCTTTTCACAGATGCTTCTCTGACTCTTGAGGATGCTCATACTCTCATTGAAATTGACATTCTTAATCATGTTCGCTTTATCAAAAAGCAACGTTGCGAGAGTGATTAGACTACCATGTTTCTTGGCAAGAGTGATTGCACGATCGAACCAAGTCTTTGCTTCCTCAATTTTGCCTTCCCGTATTAACCCTCTTGCTTTGATAAAATACAATTCTGGTCGAAAGTAACTGAATTCCTCATCATTTTCAATCTTAGATTCAAGAATTTGTAAAGTTACTAGGTCGGTCCGCTCTTCAGGATAATTAGCAGTGGATCCAATATCCACTCTCCAGAGTATATAGACTTGACAAGCAATCCAATCGTTCGGTGCGACCTTGAGTGCGGATGAGATAGACCTTTGATATTCATCCCAGTCAATGACATTCCAAGGATAGGTCAAAAGCACGTATGGTTTCGCCAAGTCTGACCCTCCAACCTCATCTTCCAATTTTCGAACCAGATCGAATCTTAATTGATTGTAAGCATGATAATAGGCGAAATATGTCAGGAGTTCGGGAACAGATTCACGGATTGTCTTATCGCACAGAAGTTCTGCAAAGTCATTATAATCCTTAGCTTCATCCATGACTGATTGTAGAACACTCCTTGTTTCATCATCGACATGTGGAAAACAAGCGGTTATAGTACCAAGTGGCTTCACTCTCACAACCTCAGACCAACGAAATCGGTATACTTCAGCTGACCTTCCACATCAGTGTTTTGGGTTGTGTGGACATTCGAAAATTGACACAATAAACATCCAACTAACATTATTAGATGAGAAAATGCGCAAATCTAGACATGACCAGTGGTTCAGAGGAGTTTGAGGACATAATTCGGGTCATAGAAACAGTGGGTCAGAAAAAGCTCTGTCTGATTCGGATTTTCAAGGAAGCCAATGAAAAGCCTAGACCCATTATCGAGCTGGTAAGGGAAGATCAGCAGTACTTCACGTACGATGTTTTGAAGTGTTTCAAGGACATTCAGGAAGCCCGTGATTACGCAGAGAAGAATGATATTTGGGATATTGAATACTAGGTGAGACAGCTCTTTTTTCTGCATTCGCACGGAATCGCACCCCACATATTCTAGTTTTGTCAGTTGCAGAGGGTCACTTAGTCATTGGACTGCGTGTGACTTCGAGGTGATGAGTAGTTGGATAGATCGCAAATAGTAGCTACACTTGTTGTTCTCATGATTTCAGCAATGGCGTTCATAGCAGGGAGCTTGCAAGAAACCTACGTGACACAAGCATTGCATGAGAAGGAAACAGTACAAGAGCTACAGGATGATTTGGAGAGAATGGAGGACCATGCATACTACATATTGGGTCGTGATGTCACCAGAGTAAGGGAGTGCTTGGATCTTCGAGCAGATATAACGCTTCTAGATGTAGAATTTGAAATGCTTAATTCGACGTTTACGCCCGAAGAGAGAGAGGTGTATCTCAGGAGAACCATCGATACGTTAATCCAAATGCAAGGATATCAAAACAATCTTTTGGTACTCCATTTGTTTAGGCACTTCAACCAAAGTACCAACACGTACTACATTGCCCATGAAGATAATGAGGGATACAACTTCTCGATAACATGGCAGATGTGGCATGCTTTTGAAACGGAGTTTGGTTCACCTGTGATGGTTATGACACCTGAGCAATATTATGGTCATTTCTTCGCCTATGATATGATTCAAGCACGTGGAGAGGGACTCCGTCCAGTTGATCCAGAAACTGATGAAGAAATATTCATCTTTGAAAACATAGGTGTTGAGTTCTTCTGTGAGTCATTCCTTCTCAGCCAAGTTCAATCATTGCAAAACCAGATTACTGTGATGTTGAATGAAGTGTCGCATCTAGAATCAGAGGTTGATAGAATATCGTCTAGTGTGGGACTAATCACGGTAGCAATGCTGCTTGCTACTGTCATGTCGAGTCGGATTGACGAGAGGAAGCTCGAAACCAAGATAGTTGCACTTGAGGTTGTCATGGGTAAAGAAACAGAGATTGATAGAGATGTGTTATCCATGCCCATACTCATAGTCGCTCTAGTCTTAGCGGCTCTAGGAATATACTTTCTGTTGTTCTAGATGGTAACATTCTTCATGAAGGTACGATAATGCCATACGGTTTGTGAGACTATGGAAGAGCGTGACGAGGAGAGGAAGAGCACAACAAGCTTATGGTTGGATGGATTCAGAGAAATGGGAATGGAGAAGCCAGCTCCTAAGGAAACGCCCAAGAACTGGGTTCAATTTGCAGCTTTATCTGTAGTGTTAAAACTGAAATCAACAGTCCATCAAAAAAATGTCAAAGATTTCATCAGGACAATGGTGAATCGCATTCACAGCTATATGATGGATATAGGAACGCCAAACATCAAGATACTAGCTGGGATGACTCCTAAGGTGAAATTAGCAAAGAAACAGGTCGTGACAGCCTTCTATGGATACGCTATTGACAATCCGGAAAACAACCCAGTTCTCCCAGTTAAGTTGTTCCGACCGATTGTTGAAAACATGATTCAAGGGAGTAAACAATTGAAGCTTCCTTCGTGGAAGTATGCTGGACTTCTTGAAAATAGCGATATAGTCCGGAAGTCTTTGGAGTCCCAGATCAAACAACCATTCTCAGTAGTGCTAGGCTTGGACCCTACGAAGAGTGAATACAAGTGGTTTGATAGAGAATACAAGGTCATCAAGTCAGACATTGTATACAAAGAGTTTCCACAAGACGCAATCGCACCAGTCTGAAATTGCGACAACCATACAGATATAGCCGAAACAGTGTATCTGAAGGGCTATGAAGGATGATGAGTGCATAGAGAAGGTCACAATCACAGTCTTTCCACCAATGGCGGGTATCGGGATTGTAGAAGCTGACCCAGTAGTGGAAGACGAAGACGCATGTGGAGATTCCTCAACATCTGGTGTTTCTGTAGATGTTTCTAAGACGGATACGGTCGTCATTAAACTAGCGTCTGACGATCCAATGGAGAAAATAAGCCGACTGTTAGAGAGCGCGCAGGTTAAGTTTGGAGAGAATATCTGCATAAGATGGGCAAACTACGAGAACAAGGAGAAACTGAATGATGCCAAGGATTGGTTGAACGCAGCGCTCCGCGGAAGTGGTGACACGACAGTACTAGATGATCAAGGGTTCTCTACATTCATAGGAGCCTCTGCACCCATTCTGACTATTAATAACCGACTTTCATTTGTAGGCATGATCCCAAATGAAACTCAGTTCATTTCAAGAATCTCTGCAAGCATGAGAATCCTTGAGGAAGGTTCCAAATAGTAGACATAACATACTCAAGTTCTTCTGAGGTTCAACTTGCCACTCTTGACAAGAACCACTATCACAATGGGTATTGCGACAATTATGCCGATTGTCAGTGGGATGAATATATTGATTCCCGGTGGAGAACTAGGAAGCTGACCGTATATCAATAGAGAGCCTTCAAGCCCTTCATCGTTTGTAACGCTGACTTGAATATAGTTCACATTGCTAGGTAAGTCCGATAAAGAGACCTCGATGTGGTTCGGTTGCCAATGAGTCAAGAAATCAAAGGATTCGGAATAGTGTTCATTTCCATTGACTAGGACCTTCAAGGTCCCGGAGGTGATTCCATCTATCTTATAGCTGTTCCAAGTAGTGAGATTGAGATACAGCGTTCCAGCAGCCACATTAACATCCATTGTTTCATTATCAATGTCGATAAGGGGAGCTTCATAGAACCGCTCAACTCTATGAGTCCAGTAGTAGGTCTGGTTCCCCCCAGGGACTCGGAGCTCCCACGAAATCTCCCCATTTGGTGTGACCTCCGTGATAATTACTGGGTCAGGTACACTATTAGTCAGCGCTTTAGTGCCGAATATACCAATTGAGTTTCCGTTCGGCAACCTGTCAGCATCTCCGCCTGAGTCTTGGAAGTAGTAGGACACATTCTCTGGAACCCAAGACCAAACCTCTGTCATGGTCTGATCATCCTCATCTATCATAAACTCGACCATGCGAGAATACCCTTCGTTACTTCCAAACACCATGGTTGTTGGATGGTCCGGATTGTAGAAATCATTATCATAGATGATGAATCGATTGGGCCCAATCCACTCCAGACTATGTGGATGGAAGAAGATTGAGTCAACTTCGAGACCGGTGATGTTCAGTACTGTGAAGTCACCCCATCGACCAGCAGACCAGACAATATCCTTGGTTGTCTTGTCAATCTTGAGAATAGTGTCTTGGTTTCTGACATTCATGTAGATGAAGTCATTCTCTTTGTCCCAGGTGAAGCTATTAACATGCATCCAGTCAGCACCCGCTCTGAATGTTTCATTGAGTCCAAGACCTGTGTGAATAGTTGAGTTGAATGGGTATTCATCCCGTCCATCCCATTGCCAGACTAAGTCCCCATTACGATCATATTCAGACAGGATATCATAGAGGACATATCGACCATCCCACATCTCTGTGGAGTAGTCATTCTCAAGAACTAGGAATGTGTCGGTTCCTGGATTGTAGTCAATCTCATGATGTCCACCTGGAACGTTCAGAGTTTCTACTACACCAGTCTTGTAGTTCCATAGTTCAGCGCTACCTTCAGCTCCGCCCATCAGGACAGTTGTAGAGTTGATGAATTTGTGGATCCAGTGAACTGTGTCATCCAGTTGTGCAACCACCCGTCCAGCATGGTCATAGACTACTAGACGGCCGAAACCAAAGGTAGAGGACCCATTGTCAACATTCACCTCTATGCAGGGCATCAGAGTGAGACCTGGCTCATAATGACCAGGTTGGTCCTCTGTGATGATGAACTCCAAGGGAGTATCAACAATGTCTATGTCTGTATCCATGAGAGTAGCAGCGATAATCTGTGTGAGTCGATCAACCTTAATGGCATCCCCGAGTGGACCTGTGAAGTCCAGGTTGCCTTTCTGAAAGGAGGATACTGCGGTCTCATCCTGAGTTAGTATCTGAACCATAATGTCAAGGCTCAGAAGAATCTGGACATCATATTCGGTCGGAGGAGTAGGACCAGTATCTATAGTCAAGGCATCACTAGCAGTAATGATCCAAAATGTTCCAGAACCATCAACATCGAACACTATGGTGCGATCCCAACCCTCTATTAATTCAGCAACAAGAGGGTAGTTGTCTGCGATATATTGGGAGAATGAGATGAAGTCATCCATATCGCTCCAAGAGAATGTTCCTTCTGACAACTTTCCTTTCAAATCCTCCTTAATCGCGATGATCTCAGCAGGAGCGTCATCCAGGCTAAAAGGCTCTGGAGGTGGGGGGTATAGTATATTCAGAATGAAGAAAACTGCGGGAATGGTTATGACCAGAATTATGGCAGTCACAATGAGGCCTTTTGTCCGTCTCCTCATAGGTCTTTGAAAATTCGGCCTCATTATAAAAGAATAGGTTATTGGTATACATTCAGTAGTAAGGTCTATTGAAGAAGCGAGCGTAGTTCATCTTCAGATATGTTCCCTCCACTCAAGACAGCAACAACCTGTTTTCCAGTCAGTTCATCTTTTCGTTCAAGAATGGCTGCAGTTGACACCGCCCCTGCACCTTCTATGATGAGCGACTCTCGCTCATAGAGAGTTCGCATAGCCTCTAGAATTGACTCTTCCTTCACAAGAACTATCCGATCAACCATTTCCTGAATGATGTCAAGAGTAATTGAATCAGGTTCAACCCCGCCCATGAGTCCTTGGGCGAGTGAGTCATACTCTTCTGCTTCCACCCAATGCCCCGCCTTCCAAGACGCATATACTTCGGGTGAAAGCTCAGATTGAACCCCAATCATCTCAGTATGCGGACTCATAGCTTTTACAACAGTAGCAATACCTGAAATCAATCCACCCCCGCCTATGGGTACAATAACCGCATCGATATCAATGAGTTGTTGAACTAATTCGAGACCAGAGGTTCCAGCCCCAGCCACTATCATTGGGTCATTGTACGGGCTTACATAGATCAAATCTCTGTCTACAGCCAGTTTCCTTGCATACGACTCTATATCTGCATATCCAACATCTTGGATGACCTCAACACCAGCCTTCCTCATCTTCTTCATCTTAACTGCTGAAGCGTCTGTTGGAAAAACAACTTGGGCATTGATTCTAAGTCTCCTTGCTGCATAAGCCGTTCCCAAACCATGGTTCCCTGTTGATGCAGTGATTACTCCTTTCGCAGCTTGTTTTTTTGGCAGAGTCATCAGTCTATTCAAAGCTCCTCTGACCTTGAAGGAACCTGTGACTTGCTCGTTCTCTAGTTTTAGAAACACCGATCCTCCTATCAACTCACTGAGGTATTGAGAATGATGTAATGGCGTGGTTTTGATATGACCCTTGATACGTTTGCGCGCTTGTTCTATATCCTCAAGAGAAACCATGAGAACCGCTCCAGTTGACAATGAATCCAGTTACATGGTTCTATATGTGTCTGACTTGTACACTCTTTTTCATCAAATAGAGATTGGTAAGAAGATTCTAATAGAGCCCTTCTTGATTATCGCAGTTATACTGCTTATATCGAGGAGAGAAAATATGGAAAGTGGTGAATCTACTCAGCAAGGAGTTTCAAAGAGATACATGATATTCCTAGTTGTAGTCATGGGACTTGTGAGTCAAATGGACAGTTGGCTCTCCCTGATTGAAACGAAAGCGCTACCTGGGATAATCGACACTTTTTGGAACAATCCTGTTGGAGTAGCACGTGATGCGGCTCTTTCAGAGTTCGCACTCTTACAGGGCATCTTCGGAATCATAGTGTTTGGTGTGTTCTTCATAGCCTGGTTCGCTGATGCGTACGGGAGAAGAACAGGGATGTTTGTGTTGGTGCTTACGATGGGTATTCCTGCAATCCTCATTGTATTCCTATCAATCAACGTCTATGTGTTCCTTCTATTGTATTCCATTGTGATAATGGCTACTACATCGAACTTGTGGGAAGTTCCTATATCAGAAGAGGCACCTCCTAAGAGCAGAGGGCTCTATGGTAGTGCAGCATTCCTCATTGGTGTAATCCCACTCTATGCTATACTCGGGTCGAGTATTATTGACAGCTATGGCTGGCAATGGGGCTATGGTGTGATGTTCTTCCTGATGGTCGTTCTAATGATTCTTCTGTACTTCATGAAGGAACCTCAGCGATGGATAGCCAGTGCAGCAGACCGAGAGAAAAGACTTGGTATCATGCAAGCTCTTCGGAAACTCGGAAGTGAGGATCGCAAATACATCATAATTGCGATGACGGTGTATCTCTGTTGGACCATTTCTTTCAAGATGGCTACAACCTGGGGAGGAGAATACTTCACAGTAGTCCTTGGTCGTACGGACTTCAACACCATCCTGACGATTGCCGGATTGCTCCTTCCTTTGAGTGCCCTGATTTCGGGTATACTACTTGACAGGATTGGAAGAAATTACGTACTGATCATCGGATCACTTGGTGCAGTCATTAGCATGGTTGCATTGGGACTGACAGGAATGCCTGCAACCTATCAGGCGGCCTACTTCTTCATGGCCATGATCTTAGCTTGGATCTATGTCTATCTCGCAGAGATATTCAAGACGGAAGTAAGGTCAACTAGTATAGGGGTCTGTGTGACAGGTGCACGTCTGGGATACGTTGTCGGACCTCTGCTTTCGGCTCTACTCATAGACATGTTCGCAGCAACAACCTGGAACGGATTCTGGATTTTTGCGGGCTTGCTGATGCTTGTACCTCTATTCACTCTACTAGCAAAGCCTCTTGAAACAAAGGGGAAGACACTAGAAGAGATAGAGGCCGAAAGGTAGAACGTAACTAATAGTTGAGGATGCTCTTGCATCCCCAACTTCTCCTTCTTTTTCGTTAGGATTCGATTACTATTAGTGGAACCTCCATCTCGTTTGAGCTAACTCCGCCATGGTGACCTCTCAACTCAGGCGGTTCGAATCCAGGGAAGCAGTTCATGATTGCATGACCTTCATTGAAAGTGATGGTATAGTCACCCACACGATCTGGGAGCATTGGGTGAGGATCGAAGAGGCCAAACCAACCATCTTGAATCATATTCTTGCTATCGTGGAGATCGCAGACTCCCTCGAGATCCTTCTCGATGTATCTCTCAAAGACATCAACTTTTGAAGGCTTTACATAACAGAAACCGGTTCGTGTGTCGCCGCAGACAGGAAGTGACAAGCAGTCCATAAGTACAGGATGGTCTCGCGTGTAGACAACATGTTCGGGTTTGACATCATTGAATCCATGATCAGCAGTGATGAGAAGAGTCGTATCCGAGTCAGTCAAGGTTTCTACGAATGCCTGAAGCTTACCATCAAACTCCCTCAGGTGTTCCTTCGCTTCAGAACTATTGCATCCTAGAAAGTGACTAATACTGTCTAAGGTGGGCCAGTAAGAGTAAACATAGCTCTGTTTCCTTGTTTTTGAGCTGGCACCCCTGATACTACTGAAAAACGTGTCAATATCGGAGTAGCCAATCCTTCGAGCACTCCCAGCAAGATTCTTCGTGTACTCTGAGTCAACGATGTGATTGTCGTAAATCACAGAGTACTCTCGCTCAATACCACTAAAGATACTCTTGACGTCAATCACTCTGGAAATTGGAACATCAATGACATTACCATCGATTGCATTAGTGTATGGAAGAATCCGAGATACAAGACCATACTCCTTCAGGTGGACATACCAACCTACCACACCATGTTGTTGTGGCGGAAGTCCAGAAAGGAATGATGTGATGGCTGAGCCAGTTGAGGGGGGAAAAACGGAAGTGATAGGGCTCTTGAGATTCTGTAGAAGCATTGTTCCCTTCCCATGTTTTCGAAGGTAATTGTAACCCAATCCGTCTACTATCATGAGGACTATGTTCTTTGAATCTACTAGATTAGGAAGCGAGTCAAGTGTGGAGTAGGGACTGGTAACTCCTGATGCCTCTCCAATCGAGCTCATAAGATTGACAATACTATTGGTGTAATCTGGTCGAGTGGGCATTGTCATTCATTCCTGGTATGTCACTAGGTCTTCCCGCAGGACCACATCCAACGCTTCAACAAACTGATCAGCATTCTCGATAGTGAAAACTAGAGGTGGTTTAATCTTTAGGACATTCTGAAGAGGCCCATCAAGACTGATGAGCAGTCCAAGCTCACGAAGGCGTTCTACAACATACTTGGTCTCTTTTGCAGCAGGTTCAAAGGTTTCTCGATTTCTGACTAACTCGACTCCGACAAAGAGACCTCTACCCCTCACATCTCCGATGATTGGATGGGTCTTCATTAACTCCTTCAAACGTGCGAGTAGATGTGCACCAACCTTCTTTGCATTCTGCTGGAGCTTCTCAGTCTCAATCTCATCCAAGACCGCCATTCCCACAGCACAAGAAACTGTGTTGCCACCAGTCGTGCTGAAGAACTCCATTCCAGTATTGAATGATTCAGCAATCGCCCGTGTTGTGACAACTGCACCTATGGGGTGACCATTGCCAATCGGTTTTCCCATCGTTACGATATCAGGAACAACACCCTGTGTTTCAAATCCCCAGAAGTGATCGCCCATTCTTCCAAAACCCACTTGAACCTCGTCTGAGATACAGACACCTCCGGCTTTACGAACGTGTTTGAAGGCTTCCTGTAGATAGCCATCTGGGAAGATGATTTGGCCTCCGCAACCCATGAGTGGTTCAAAAATGAAGGCAGCGACACCCTTTGATTTCTGGATCGCTGTGAGGACATCCTGTCCGTACTTCTTCCCGGCATCAGATCCTGTGTGTTCTCCACGATATGTATCAGGCATCCTCACAACATGCACGTACGGAGGAGCTCCCTCACCTCCAGGTCCATCGTGCTTGTAGGAGCTTATGTTGACAAGCTCGGAGGTATTCCCATGATATGCACCGTCAATTGCGATGATGTCATTTCGCTTCGTGTGTGTTCTAGCCAATCGAAGAGCTAATTCGTTGGCCTCGCTCCCGCTGTTGACGAAGAAACAGACATTGAGTTCTTTTGGAAGCTTTGAGGTCAGTCTTTTCGCGTACTGTACGAGTTTCTGATGTAGATACCTAGTGTTTGTGTTCAGCACTGAGGCCTGTTGACTCAAAGCTTTGACAATGTTGGGATTGCTATGACCGACCTGTGGAACATTGTTTCTTATGTCAAGATACTGTCGACCATTCTCATCATAGAGGTACTGCATGAATCCTCGAGTAATCGTCAAGGGCTTACTGTAAGAAACGCCAAGCGGTCGTCCAATGTGTTCCTCACGAATCTCTAGAATCTCCTCCCTTGTTAGGTCAGTAGTCGGAAAGAGTGAATCAGGAATCTGAAGAATCAGGTTGGGATCAGGACATATGCTTAGCCAAACAGAACGTTTGCTTGGTGAGGCAACTCCAAAGAGGTCTCCTTTCTGATCCAACATGTCTACAATAAGTTGGAAATGGAGATGTGGAGGCCAACCACCATTGTCTGGGTACTCACCCACCCTTCCAATCCTTTCCCCCTTCTTCACAGTCTGTCCAGTTGAGAGACCATCCAATGAATCAAGAGTGAGATGACTATAGAGAATATAGAAGGTTGGTCCATCGGGGGTCGTCCTATGCTCAATAACGATAGTTGGACCATTGTCGAGAGGCTTCGAATTATTCTGAAAACTGTGAATAACACCGTCATATACTGAGAGGACAGGAGTACCGGTCTCAACGAATAGGTCAATAGCAAGATGGACAGTTCGACTCTCATTTCCAGGTTCTAGATACTGATCCCCACTATAGATCAAACGGGGCTCATTGTATCGACCAACACCAATCTTGACACCAGCCTCAGCAAGTTTCCTAGATATGAGATCTCCAAATCGTTGGTGGTTGGCCAGCTGTAGTGGAGAATCAACATCAGTACTTCCTACACTGAGGTCTATCACAAGACTGTTTGACTCATCGAGAGGTGTGCCAATTGGACTTGAGAATTGATGAGCGTTTTTCCTCAACCACTCAGTGACATGCAGTGAATTTGAGCATGGTTCCATCCCAGCGGCCTGACGGAAACAATAGGCTGCAAATCGAGGATGAACTGTAGCAAGTTGGGACAAGACATCCCATGCTCTCGCCTCACTAATGATCAGGTACTCATTCTCAGGCTCCAGTTTCTTTTGATAGGCAGAAACAGACACACTAGTTGCAAGCCTTGTACAGGCGAGAGGGAAGAGCAGCTCAAGTTCCTGCTCTGTCAAAGGAAAGACTGAATGATAGCCCCTGATGATGTTCTGTGCTGTACCAATTGGGTCAGCTTTGTCGAGCATTGCATAGCCTATTGCAATTGCCAATTCATTGATTGTGTGAGAATAGACCATGTCTCCAAAGTCAAGTATACCAAAGGAGCGTTCATCATCATGGGGGTTGTTGATGATAACATTGTCATCGTTAACATCGTTATGTATCACGCTTTTTCGTAGTTCCCCCATACGTGGCTCAACCATGTTTTGGTACAGATTCAGGAAGTAGTCAACAAGTTCCCTTTTTTCTGAGTCAGGAATATGCTCCTTGAACTTCTCAATGGTCGAGCTAGCTTTCTTCAGATCCCAATAGAAATCTCTGTGAGCGACGGTGTGAGCAAAATCCGCCAAACTCTTGCTGATAGAACCAACAAACCTTCCGAAATCAATAAGCAAATCCGATGAATGTGGATTCACAGAAGACATTACTCTCCCATGAAGGTAGGAAATCAACCTCACGAAATGCGAGTCACCTTGGGGAGTTTCTATCTGTGTTATCTCCTCACCTGAAATTGCCTTCTGTATAATGGATGTTATGGGTAGCTCGTTTCTACTTGCTATGTGATGCATGGCACTGTTTTGGAATTCTAAAGTTTCACGCATTTCAGAAGCAGTTGAAATCTTTAGGACATATTCCTCACCGGTCTCAGAAATAACATGGAAGTTCTGGTCACGTTCACTAGGCAACTCTCTAGAACTACCTGATAGACCATATAATGACATGACAATGTCACTTGCAATTTCTGTGTTGAGGTTGGGTCTTTCAGGGTCTCTAGCATCCAACGAGATTTCACCACATGATGCTGACTTGAGGAGCATTCGATGCCATAAATGTAAGCGTTCTACGATTTGTGTTTCTCTACGAACTTCTCCAAGTCTTGAATATATTCCTCCACTAGCATCTCCCACCGCCCTATAGATTCATTGTGTAAATGATAGAATCCG
>JASFEF010000067.1:0-12878 GCA_050124975.1 Candidatus Thorarchaeota archaeon
TCTCTGACTCCCTGTTTATCGGGCTTCCATCAACTGGCCACAGTTCTCGTCGAAGGAGGTCTCTAATGGCCACTCGAATTGCTTCACTTCTAGAAGGATACATACCAATGTCCACTAGTTTGTCAAGTCCCTTCACATATATGTCGCTCATTTTGACAGTAACAAGCTGCATTTGTAGTCCCTCATGTCAGGTGTTAACCGGGTAATACCGAATATAAGTCGATACCAAGCAACTTAGTCACGGCGCCAACCACTCGGTGAATGGCGAAAAAGATTTTCACCCAAAAGCATTCGACCCATAAAAGGCTAAATATGGTCGAACTATGTTCGAATAGGGAATCCTGCGGGTGGAAGCAACGAGGCACGCCCCTATGTGATTCCCTATTACCGAGTTGATAGCCCGTTAGCTGGGTGAGGTGAAAAATTGAGTAGCGGCGGATTTGACTATATGCGCAAAGTCGTCATGATAGGGGCTGGCGGCAGTGGAAAGACTGCCCTAGTCAACCGCTTTCTTACTCACAAGTTCTCTGAAGAATACATCGTGACAATCGGATCACAGTTTGCAGTCAAGACTGTAGCTGTAGAGGCTGCAAATGGTCGTAGTGTTGTTGTGAAGCTTCTTGTTTGGGATCTTGCCGGGCAGCAACGATTCGATTTCATTCGTGGAAGCTATTATCGAGGATCTAAGGGCGCACTACTTGTATTTGATACAACTCGGAAGAGTACTTGGATCGAGCTTCCGAAGTGGATCAAGGAAACTGAGGATGCTCTGGGTGAGAGAATTCCGATAATTCTTCTAGCAAATAAAGTGGACCTGGTTGAACATCGAGTGATAACACGCGAGATGGGTGAGCAATTTGCCCGTGAGCACAATCTCAATGGATATCTCGAAACGAGTGCCCTCAATGGACAGAATGTCGAAGAGGCATTCCACATGCTTGCAAAGAATTCACTCGCAATTTCCTAATCATTTTTCCTTTTACTGCTCAAACCAAAACCACTAAAGAGCTTATGTTCACGGACGGCCATCAATCCAAGGGTAACAAAGTGAGTTCCCATGACAGATTCAGAACTTAACTTGAAACTATTAGAACAACTCTGTGATGCTTTTGGTCCAAGTGGTCACGAGCAGGAAGCCCAGAAAGTTGTTCGTGATTATGGTAAGAAATACGCAGACGAAATACTCCAAGATGGACTTGGGTCATTAATCTTCAAGAAGGGAAGCAGTGGTCCAAAGATAATGATTGCCGGTCACGTTGACGAGATTGGTTTTGTTATCACCAACATCAAGAAGGATGGTTATCTACAGTTTCATCAGCTAGGTGGCTGGTGGGATCAGACCCTTTTGACCCAAGAGGTTGTAATTCTTCCATTCAAGGGTGAGAAGGTTGTTGGCGTAATAGGTGCTCCGCCACCGCATGTTCTTACTCCAGAGTTGCGTAACAAAGTAGTAACAAAGGACAAGATGTACATCGATATCGGTTGTTCATCTGCAGACGAGGTCAAAGAGCTCGGAATTCGAGTAGGTGACCCAGCAGTTCCTGTTTCATACTTCCGAACCATGAAGAGAACACGGAAGGAGAAGAAGGACGAAGATGACAAAGATGCAAAGGAGGAAACTCGAGAGGTCACCTTAGCCGTTGCCAAGGCTTTCGATGACCGCATTGGTGTGTTCATTGCATTGGAAGCTCTTCGGAGAATATCTGAGAACAAAATTGAACTTCCAAACAGTGTCTATTTCTGCTCTACAGTTCAGGAAGAGGTTGGTCTCAGGGGCGCTAAGACCTCTGCTCAGATGATTAAACCTGACATTGGTTTTGCACTAGATGTGGACATCTCTGGTGACTCACCAGGATCTGAAGGGCTAGTTCAGAAAATGGGTAAGGGTGTAGCAATCTCAGCAGGAGATGGGTCAATGATACCAAATCCAAAGTTCCGAAAGTTTGTCATGGAGATCGCTGAGGAAAAAGACATCCGTCATCAACCAGCATTCTTGAAGTCAGGTGGGACTGACGCTGGTCAGATTCATCTAGCAGGAATGGGTGCTCCATCACTATTCCTTGGAATTCCGACTCGATATATCCACTCTCATCATGGGATGCTTGACACAAGTGATGTCGAGGCAGCAGTTCAACTTCTAGTTGAAGTTCTGCAGAGATTGGATGAAAAGACAGTCAAGAGTTTCACAACTCTATAAAGAACGGAGAGCAGCCTAGTAATCCTAGGCTGACTCGCATCTTCTTTTATTAACTAACGCTCACGCTTGCCATCAATGAACTCATCGACGCGTTTTCTAGCCTCGAAATCGTCTATCTGATAGCGTGGATGTTTGAAGCTGTAAGAGCTGATGCTTGAGAGCTCGCCTCCGATTCCTCTATCTAATGCGATTTTAACAGCTCTAGCAACATCGATAATGACTCCACCACTGTTGGGTGAATCCTGAACTGATAGCTTCAAATCAAGGTCAAGAGGTAGGTCTCCAAATGCCTTAGACCTCATACTGATGTAGCAGACTTTGTTATCATCAAGGAAGGGCACATAATCACTCGGACCAATCTTTGTTGGTAGCTCGTAGTCAACACAGCTTGTGACAGCCTCTGTTTTGCTGATTCTCTTAGAGCTTAACCTATCCTCAACCTGCATGTTTTCAAAGTCAGTATTTCCACCAATGTTGAGCTGGTAGGTATTCTCAAGAACCAGACCTCTCTTGTCAAACAACTGAGCTAAAACACGATGCAAAATTGTTGCGCCAAGTTGACTCTTGATGTCATCTCCGGCACATGGGAGTCCTTCCTTTTCGAAAGCCTGTGCGATTGGAGATTGGGGATCTGAAACAATAAACTCGGGAATGGCATTGATGTAGCCTATACCAGCTTCTAATGCAGCTTTTGCGTAGATTCTTGAGCTATCCGCACTTCCTACAGGGAGGTAAGAAACAAGCATGTCCGCCTTTGATTTCTTCAGTTCTTCCACAACATCTACGGCTTTGATTTCCTTCTCATCATATGCGAAGAAGGACTCTCTCATATGTGGAGCAACACCATCTGAAATGGGACCTGGTAGCACCTTGACACCAGTTTTCGGAACATCAGGAGCAAATGCTACACAACAGTTCGGTTCTACCCACATAGCTTCAGCAATATCCAGACCTATTTTCTTGCTATTTGCCTCAAAGGCTGCGACAAACTTGAGGTCTTTTGGAAAGTAACCTCCAAAATCTACATGCATTAAACCTGGCACTTCTTCGTCAGCCCTGGCGTTTCTATAGTAATATGTTCCTTGAATCAGGGCAGAAGCACAGTTACCAAGCCCGGCGATTGCTATTCGGACATCTCCCATTTTCGAATCACCTTATCTAAGTATTCTATAGTCATAGAATAGTTACTTCTTTTAAAACTTGTGAGCTGGCAATCTTAGGACTCTGAAGAACTCTCATCCTCTTCTGATGACCTAGTTTCGTAATCAGAGAAGAGCAATTTCTTTGCAGAAGCAATGGTTTTAGAACCGATTCCTGGAATCTTCCCCCAGTCATCTATCTGAAGGATGGCTTCTTGAGGTGAGCCAAAACGCTCGAGAAGGCTTCTAGCACGTACAACATTGACTCCTGGAAAACCAGCGAGAAAGAACTCTTGTTCGTCATTCATGGTGTCGAGACCTTTTCGTGTTCTGATGACTGGGAGTCTCTGACCTTTCTGTTTCCTCTTCTCCTTCTCTCCGACAAGGATGCCATAAAGCAGACCTGCTGAATGTAAAGCATTGAATCCTTTGACTACTTGGATGCCTCTCTCGCTGATACTATCAACTAATGCATCTAGCGAGCTTGGATGGATATAGCTCGCTCGTTCCATTGTTACAAAGTATGGTTTTCCTTTGGTCTGTTTTGTAGAGAACGGGATATAGATACACCCTTTCACAGGGTCTCTTCTAATGGCTAGGATATTCTCAATCAAAACGTATGGCTTATCGTATTCAAGCAAGGCATCAAGCTGTTTAGTCAGTCGTGGTACACCTGCAGCACTTCCCTTCAGTGTATTGACAAGATCGTTTACCGTCTTTCTCTCTATTGCGATGCCATCAACACCAAGGACATCTCCAATTGGGATTTTTTGAACCGAGTAAGTGATCTGCTCTTTATCCAACATCGACATGAGATGCTTCACAGCATTCTTGCCTTTTCCTCCAGTTTCATGAATGTCTATTACAATCTCAGGGACATTTCCGAACAGATCTGATTGCATCACTAATCCTCGCCAAAGAGTGTCATAACTGCGGCCATGGAGACCTCCCTTGCTAAGTTTGGATCATCAGCAGAACCTATGACAACAACATCATTGTTCTTTGGCCGTAGACTGTCAATAATAAGAAGTGTTTCAGCCTCATAAGCAAGTAGAATGTGCAAATCGTCCGGTGGCATGACCAAACGAATGTCTCTTTGGATGAGTGTTGTGGCTCCTGCTTTTCCATATCCTCCCTGAATGATGGCTTCATCTCTCTGACGAACACCATCTGTTACGATTGATGCCTTATTCCTGACTAGATTGGCATAGGCATGTTCGTACATCACTAGTTTCTTGACATCTAGCATTAGTCCGATCGGGACATCTCGAGATACTTCATTGAACAGTCTTTGACCACTAGCAGTAAGCTTCTGCCCCTGTTTTCCTTCGGGTTCAATGTAGTTTGCCTCGGAGAGTCTCTTCAGTAGTGTTCTCGCACTTCCTTCTCCTATCGACATCTTTTCACAGAGTTCGTACCTTCCTAGAGGTTGTTCTCTCCCAATCATAATTAGTCCTACAGCTGCTTGATGTGGCTTGAAAGCCGGGGCAACACGCCCATCTGCAGGCTCAGAGAGTCTGATGAACTCGTCTTTCCATGTCAAACTATATCCTCTCCAACATCTCCACTTTTACTTTTGATTCAGTACTCCAGATAAGGTCTTTGAACTGCTCTCTCAATGTTGTGTCCAGCATAGGTATGACTTGAGAGAAAATCACAGCGTTTGATATGATATGAATGAGTGTGAATGGAATGGCTGCAGTGACGGCAAGGAAGAACGGCACTCCAAATGTGACTGAGTACCCGAGATTTGTTACCTGTTCGAAGATGAATGTGACAAATGCTCCAGTGAGAGCCAATTCCCATTTTCGAGGTTCCAATCTTTTTCTCTGTGGTCCTTGTTTCCCCATGATTGAACCTATTATGACTATGTAGAACCATCCGATGACCTGAGAAACCCAGATTTGCGGAATGAACGCTCCCCATGGATTAATGATGCCAAATAACAGTGACATGATCAGAGTTGCCCAAATAGCCATAGGAGCCCCAAAGATATACGCTGTTACAAAAAGAACAGTTGACCCTAGCTCAAGATTAGGTACTGCGACTAGTGCGTAGTTTCCAACCAAGGCAAGAGCAGTCATGATGGCAGTTATAGAAACCCATCTACTGCTGCCCATTTTTCTGTGCGACTCTTGGGTTTCCATTCATATGCCTCCTGTGAATCAACTTTGGCGACCAAGCCTGATGTATACAATGACTATCGCAGCCAGCATACCTCCTCCTATAATCCCTGAGAAAACTATAATGGTGCCGATACCTACCGTGAAATCGACTGGAGTAGGAAATCCTAGTTCACGAAGCGTGATGACAAGTCTATAGGGATTGCCAATCGTTACGCTTGTGTCTGCCTCCACAAGCACACCAGTTGCTAGGGAATAAACCAAGTGACTCACCTGAGTGCCTGGTGGATCTTGTTCATAGTCGAAAACAATGCATTCTTGAGGAGTTTGACCAACAGAGATGTTCTCAAACTGTGAGGACATAGTCCCGTTCATCCAATTTCCTGAAACCCTTTCTGCAGCAGCATAAGCAGTTTCATTCAGACTCTTAATATTCTCCTGGCCTACCTCGACGAACAATCCAGGCAACCATGATGGCCAGAATCCCAGGGCTAAATCAATGGCAGTCATTGTGTCATTTGTCGAAACTGTAACATTACCAATATTCAAAGTGCCATAGACATCATCCGCAACACTGTCTATAATGAATGTCATGATGCTTTCGTTCTCAACAGCGCAGTATCCTCCCCCGGTGAACCACATTGTGAAGTTAGTAGCTATCTCGACATCCCAGATTGCACCACTCCCATTTTCAATAAGGAAGCTGAATCCATTTGTCTGAGAGATTGCATTTACTGGAAGGACGAACATTGTAACAATGAGTGCTAGGGCTATTCTCTTCTTCATCTATAGAATTCTCCTTGAGGTCTGAACATAGACAATGGCAATGAAACCAATACCAGATACTGTCACAATGATGACGCCTGGTATGAATGTAGGATCTTGCTGAGGTTGAGGTTCTGGGCTTGTATATTTCCAGAGTATTGTGTCACCATCCTCAAGTGAATAGAGGTTCACCGCTAATGATGCAAACTCATTGTTCACCCAATACTCCCATCCATACTCCCCTTCTCCGACTAGTCCTTCAATTGCTTTGATATACGCTAACGGACCATACCATTGAACTTCTACTTCAAGAACTGACGAGGTGACATTTAGAACAGTCGAACCACTGAGATTTTGATAATCTCTAACTGTTCCATTGCCAAAGTCTACAGTAAGTGTGATTCCCTCAGCAGCTATAACAACCTCAGAGCTGCCCCGCACAGATAATGGGTTTGATAGAATCATCACTACTATCAAGACCAATACAAGAGTGAGGGTGTTTCTTTTATGGGTCAGGGGCATCACACTCTAGGATAGGTTAACCTATCCTACGACATCTTAGATTTAAGCTTTGCTTTTTTCTAGACAACCGAAGCATCTAATACGAGTTCGCGTTTGAGGAATCTAGTTCGTACAATCAGGAGAAATCCCTCTTGACTGGTATAAATCGAAGGAAATACAGCGGTTTTCTTTTTGTCCTAGAGGGGATAGATGGTTCTGGCAAAACATGTGCCTGTAAGGAGCTTGTGAAGAAGCTTGAATCTGATGGGTACGAAGTGGTATATCTAAGAGAGCCTACAAAAGTGAGTCAGTGGGGCAAGGAGATTGGAGAAAGGTCTCCGTGTGGAGAATTGACTCCCGAGGAGGAATTAGATCTCTTCATCAAAGACCGTGAGTGGCACATTGCGAATAAAATACTCCCTGCTCTTGAGGATGATAAAATCGTCCTTTTAGACCGCTATTTCTTTGCGACTGGTGCCTATCAGTCAACAGTGATGGACCTTCATTGGAGAGAAATCCTTCGAAAGAACCGCGAGGAAATCTCGGCTCCTGAACCCGACATTGTGTTTATTCTTGATGTTCCAGCAGAGATTGGTCTGGAGCGTGCTACAGGGCGAACTGGGAAAGCCAATTTGCAATTTGAAAAGCTAGATCGGCTTATCAGAGTCCGTCAAAACTATCTAGAGATGGCGGAGAAAGACACCGGAACATTCGAGTTGATTGATGCTAAGAATCCATTAGACCAAGTTGTAGAAGAGATCTATGATATTATCACAGACACACTAATCATGAATGAATAAAGCCGATTTTTATAGTAAAACCATTCGTCTAAAAAGCGCTATTTCGGTCGAAATTTCTTATAGTCGGGTTCAAATAAGACAAGGTTTTTTAGGCTGGCGCTATGAGACGTAAATCAGTCTGGCTTTATACTAACTTTACTCCAGGGACTGGGAGAGAAGTAAAATGCCCGTCGCGATGCTGCTAATAGATTGGGACTCCAAGATAGGCGCCGTCCTTAAGGCGAAAGTGCCAGGGGACTTTGCGGATTATTATCGAGAAGATCTCAACACTGAGATTATGCGTATTTTCACATCACACGCCATGGGTGATGCAACCGCTGGTTTCTCATCACTTAGTGTTAGAATAGGAGGCGAAGAATATGGCGTTGCCTCTTATTACACTGGGATTGTGAGAGAAGAGGAACAGTACTGTGTATCCCTCTTACTCACTCCAGCAGAGGATCCTAAGACCTACGAGGCTGCAATCACTTCTGTGGTCACTCCTCTCACTAATGCGGTTGTTTCCATGACTGATGCTGAACTGCAGACTGAGCTTGACAATACTTACCGTCGAATTATCAGACTAGCAGGAATGACAGACGAGTCACGTCTCGCACGTTTATTCTCAGATGAGGTTTCACGAGCGGTATTTCCAAAACTCTGGAAAGGAGGCATCTCCAAGGAAGAGCTTGAGGAATGGCTCAAAATGGTCACTGGCTTACCAAGTGTGAGTGTCGATTCTGTTATTGCACCTTTCGAGGAGCTAGGACTAGTGAAGACTGAATGGGTCGATGAGATTGGTCGAACCTGTGTTTTCATGATAAAAGACCTCGAAGTATTCCGAGCTCCACCACTTATGGCGATGGAGGCTGCAGGTAGTGTCTTGGACCCTGAGTTGGCTGCTGAATACAAGGGTGAGGTTCTGGAGTTCTTAACTGAATGGCAAAAGACTCCTGAGGACACCGTTTCTGTTGCTCAAGTTCTAGCTGATCCTGACTGCTATGATACACTTAGTGAGCTTAGAAGAAGGCCAGTCAATATCTCGGAACTTGAAGCCACATTGGCAATTCCACCAAAAGAGTTGAAGTCTGCTATTCAGACACTCAAAAAATTCAGGATAATCTCCGAGAAGAGACGAAAAGGTGCTTCTGGTGAGTATGACAAGTGGTTGTTCCTACTAAATGATATCCGTGTCAGACTCTTCTTCCCAGAGTACTTCCTTCAAACTCTTGTCACTGATCTTGAGAAAACACCTGATGACCCCAAGCAGATGGAAATGGTGCATCATCATTTACGGTTGCTCAGAGACAACTTTCCACGATAAGTGAAATCCACGTTTCGCAACTATCCCAAAAACACTCAGTGTAATTAAGCGGTAATGAGGTTAGAGAATGTAGACTCTGATTCAACTGCGATTTCTCCAATTTCGTAGAAGTATACCTGCGAATATTTCAGTGAAATTAAATCAAGAAAAGTCCAGTAAAAACCTAGAAAGCTTCATATGGTGTTTTGCTTTCGGAGCTTGTGAATCTTCATGAAAGTGAAGATTTGAAGTCTTTCAAACAGGTTTGCATGGCTTCCCCCGTCAGGAACTCGCATCAAACACGGTCCCAAAGTGAGTTCTAGGTCCCTATTGCCCCTAGTCGGGCAGTCTTGCGCATGTAATTTGATTTTACCATGCATCCTGTTGGGAAGAGCTCCACGGATGCGGAAGGTTCGCCTTGGCGGACCCGCCGCTCCAACATTATTAGCTTTGATATCTTGAGTAGATACAAAGAACATCAAAATATACACACAGGACAGCTTAATCTATACCCAAAGGATTAACTTTCTGACGAAAAGGTCTCAAAGACCTTGCCTCTTGACACATCTGAATCTGGTGATACTGAAGTGATCCATAATACCTTCCTCGTCCGGATTTCCACGCAGCAGATAATTGCTACAACTCAGTACTGGCCTGTTGAGGTCAGTAAGGATGCATTGGACGAATTCATTTCAACCAGAGAGGAGCTTAGATCTGATCATGGCCACGTCCAAGAGTTACCATTGATCATAGGGGATCATAAATTTCTAGGAAAGGACTGGATTGAGGACTCAGTCCTTGTTTTCGTGACTGACAAGGGTGAAGATGAAAGTAACACCTATGAGAAGATCGATATTGCACTCAAAGCACTTCGAAAGAAGTTCAAGAAAGATGGTATCGAGGGTGCAGTCAATAACTATGAGGTTCTTATTGAACCCTCAGTAACAACTAGACTGAAGATTGCATTGGTTGGTGAGGGTGGTGTTGGCAAGACTACCACACTGCATTTGCTTCTCGGTGATACTCCACCTCTCCAATATGTTCCTACAATTGCATTGAATCTTGAAACTGTTGAAAACATTCGTTTCGGCAACTACTCCTTGGTCCTTTGGGATTTCGCTGGTCAGGAGCGGTTCCGAACTCTATGGCGGTTCTATTTCCATGGCGCAGATGTCATTTTCTTGGTATGCGACTCAACTCTGAGGAACGTTATAATCAGTAAAGATATTCTGAAGCTAATCAAACGAGATGCTCCCAAGGTTCCAGTCTTTGCCATGGCAAATAAGCAAGACAAGCCAAACGCAATGAAACCAGAGGTTGTTCAGAAGATTCTTGGAATCCCAACCTATCCAATGGTCGCTATTGACAAAGATCGTCGAGATGAAATGCTCCGTATTCTTATGACCGCAGCAGCTCAATTTGTCGGTGTTGCACTACCGGATCTCCCTGCTTCTGAGCTTCTGAAATTTACTGATGTCGCTACTGAGGAAGCCATTGCTGAAGTCGACGCAGTAGAAGCTCTGACAGCTGAAGAGGCTGAGGAGGCTGAAGCCGAGGGAGAAACTGAAGAAGAGTACGAAGAAATCTATGTTGATGAAGATGGTCAGGTTATCGATGACCTTGACGAGTATGAAATCATTGAGGAAGAAGTACAAGTAGTTGAGGAAGAGGAAGTAGAGGAAGAAATTGAAGAACCGATTGTAGAAGAAGAAATTGAAGTGCCGGTTGAGGCTGTCGAAACTGCACAAGACATAGATATTGAAGTCGAACCAGAACCGATTCCTGAACCTGAGCCCGTAGAGTCTGAACCTGAGGTCGTTGTTCCGGTTGTTGAGGAATCTGGTCCTGATTTGGTCATTGTGGAGAATACAGATGCAATAAAGATGGCTAAGGACATAGTCTTCGAGGCGCTCGCGACTGATGACATTGATGATATCATTGCCACTGAAATAGAGCAAGCTTCTGATGAGGAGATTGACACTGCACTCCAAGCAATCGGTAGTGATGAAGCAATCCCGATTGAAAATGAGCCCATAGAATCTGCAGAAATAGATGCTGAGTCACTTGAAGAGCTAGAAAAGTTTCTAGGTCCCTTAGATCGTTCAGTTGGTGGTACTAGCGCTGCTGAAGTCGAAGAGGAGAAAGACGAGAAGGACTCATACCTCCCTCTCAACGGTGATACACTTGCTGAGCTTGAACGTCTTCTCGAAGCAAGAGAAGAGGAGAAGAAACCAGACTAGTTATTACCTTTGGAAAGACTGATTTGCTAATGTGGTTCAGCAAACCAGAGGAATCCTGTTGAAATTGTCTGAAGTTGAACCAGGAAAAAATGTCATTGATTTGGTTGTCCGGATTGTTTCTGTGGCTCCACCTAAGATGATCAGCACACGATCTGGACGAAAAACCCAACTTACTGAGGTCCTTATAGCTGATGAAACTGGATCAACGATTCTTTCCCTTTGGGGATTTGGAGAGGGGTCTGATCTCTCTGCAGGAAAGGTGATTAAGATCAATGATGGGTGGGCCAAAGAATGGAGAGGTAAAGTCCAACTCTCTCTTGGTCGCTCAGGAACATACGAGATTCTTGTGGATGATGGTTCTGTTCCATCAATCTCAGAACTGGGTGCAGCAACAGAATCTACTGGTGAGGAATAATCAATTCAACTCTAACCAAAGGGGGTTCCAAATTGGTCCTTGTCTATCTCTCAGCTCCAATTATCAAGAAAGCTTCACGAAAGGATGAGTTCTGTAGTCGTGTTGTGACGATACTTGAGGACCTGGGTCTGACAGTCTTTGCTCCTCAGTTCTTAGGTCCAGCCGAACCTGAAGAAATCTACAGACGCGATGTTCATAATGTTAGGATGAGTGACTTTGTTCTTACGGAAGTGTCAAATCCCTCTCTTGGTGTAGGAATGGAAATCATGCTCGCAATCGAGCTAGTCAAACCAGTTCTCATGTTCTTTGATGGTGATATTGAGTCTTTGTCAAAGATGGTTCGCGGTGCCGACGGCAAGGTTCTCATTAAATACCGAACTCTTGATGATGTGGAGAAAGAACTACGTTCACACAACCTCGAGAACCTGATTGTTCAGGAATGTCCAGTTTGTGATTCACAAGTTGCAGAAGCTCTCGAGGAGGGCCTGAAATGTATTGGGTGCGGAGCCGGAGGCCACGAGGTCAAGGTGTAGATTATGGCTGAATCGCTTATTGATCCTTCCAGCAGTAAGCGACAAGTCATTCCATTACTGATTTTGTCTGTATCAATGGTGTCCAGTGCGAGTATTCTCATTCTCTTCAGTGCATCTCATCCATTTGTTATTGTCTTCTGGAGAACACTCTACGGTGCAGTCTTCATGGCAACGATAGGAATCATCCGAGGTGATTTCAAGGCGCTGAAACGTTTGATCACGAAAGAGAATCGACATTGGCTGATAGCAATTGGGATAACATTGTCACTACATTTCTGTACCTGGTTTCAGTCATTATTCATGACAACTGTTGCAGCAAGTGTAGTTCTGGTCGATTCTTCTCCAATCTTCACAGCTATTCTTTCTACTCTGTTTCTGGGCGAAGCTCTAAGGAGACGATCATGGGCTGGAATTTTGATTGCTTCAATTGGTGCAGTCGTTCTTGCATGGGGTGATTTCGGAGGAAGTGGTGTTGTGGCATTAACAGGAGACCTCCTAGCCCTGTCTGGAGCTGTGTTTCTTGCACTCTATTTCATCGGTGGTCGTAGGATTGCCAAGGAGATGCCAATCACGGTATATACCTCCATCATCTACTTGGTGGCTGCAATCACTACATTAGCAATCTGTATCCCCTTCAACCTGAATGTGATAGTGTTCGAACCGACTGAAGTTGCTATCTTCCTTGCCTTAGCTATCTTTCCCACTGTCCTAGGCCATTCTGTCAATAACTACCTACTGACCAAAGTACCTGCATATGTGGTTTCTTCAGCAGTTCTTGGTGAACCTATAGGAGCCGCTCTACTAGCAGCTCTCATTTTCACACAGATACCCGGCCCAACAACTATTGTTGGATTTGTTGTGATACTATTTGGGATCGCACTGG
>JASFEF010000068.1:0-12748 GCA_050124975.1 Candidatus Thorarchaeota archaeon
TCACACAACTTGTCTGTTGTCAAGCATATGAGTGACAGGCTTGCAGTGATGTACCTTGGTAAGGTTGTGGAAACAACTCCCTATGACGTATTCAGAAAGTCATTACATCCATATACATTTGCATTAGTATCTGCAGTGCCGATTCCTGATCCACAATTTGCAGGAAGAGCTCAGATTCTATCAGGAGAGGTGCCTAGCCCAATCAGTCCACCCCCAGGATGCCGATTCTACCCGCGATGCATCTTCGCACAAGAAGTCTGTAAAATGGAAGATCCGGAGTTACGAGATGTTGGTGATGGTCACCTTGTCGCCTGTCACTTTGCAGGTGAACTTGACTTTGGTAAAAGCGCTCAAATGGAATATGCTGATGCCACGGAAACCGCACGTGTATAGTTTCATGCAAAGCGATTCATTAAAGAACATAGGTAACCCTACCGGAGTGTGGAATGTATGAGTACAGATTTCGAAGAAGAACGGACTTACCCTGAGGAGGAAGAGATCGACTGGCTGGAATATGCACAGGCGGAGGAACAAGCTGTTCGACCTCTTGATGGTAAGGACTATGTTGCTCTATTCATTGCCTCACTCCAGACTATCTTCCTTCCACTAATTATCCTCATTATCGTATTGCTAGCATTCAATTTCTGGTTACAAATAGCGGCGGGATGAGAATGAGTGGAAGATTCAGTCTTCTCATTGAAACATGGATTGCTGCAAGCATACTCGCCTTCATCAATTTGATAATTGCATTGATAATTCATATCTCAACAGCAACAAACTTTGATTTCTTTACAGCAGCGAACTTCATGATTCCTGAATTTGGGATCATATTAATTCTTGGAGCATGTCTGATGAGTCGGCAACCACTTGATGATGAGAAACGCTATGATGCAGAGGGTAACCCAACCAAGTCTTGGCAATACGCACTCTATGGTAAGAAAATATTCATCATATCGATCTTTCTTCTTGCATTCACAGGGTTGTTTTATATTTTGGGAATGGTTTTTCCACCTTGAGTACTGATATTCACCATTGGACCCGGGGTTCTATTTCTTCCTCTGGGGATATCACACGTTGCCCCACTTTGAAACAAATGAAGCTAAGGAATCCGATTACGAATGAAATATAGAGTATTGCCGCACCAATATTGAGGTTTAGAAGAAAATTCGCTGGTTCCCACAGAATATTCACTGTGAACACCGCGATTACGCCTGCAAGAGCAGTGGGTAATAGATGACCCCAGGGTGATAGCACGATGAAAACTGTCGCCAATAACATATTCACTATGACTGCACGTTTTATTGTGTCATTCGCGATTTTGACATAGACAAAATCCTGCGCGTTCAAATCAGTAATCTCATTCTCGAGAATTGCATCAAGAAGGTTTTCTGAATACCTTGGACCTCCAGGACCTACAGCTATCACCGCACCAAACATGAAGATGACAATTACTGTTCCAACAGTTCTCAAAGATTCAACTAGTAACATCGTAAGAATCATTGATGAAGTTCCAACAATTAGCCCAATCCAAATTCCCGCAAGCAAAGTATTGTTCGCAAGATGTTCCTGTAACATAGCTCCAAATCGAGAATGTGTCGATTTGGTTATGTTTTCCATGACCCAATTGTGAGAGAAGCAGCTCACATATCGAGTATTACCACTAGCATCAAGGTTCGACACATCATATTTCTGTTCAAGTTGGTGCTGAAGTCCACGCTGTGTTCCGACCTTTCTGACCCGGTACAATGTGACAAGTAGAATGAACAGACCAGTGATTAGTAAACCGATGTTGTATTCCACGTTCATTCCTCTAGTCTACCTGTTAGATACTTAATGTCGAGGAAAGTAATGGAATTTTAAATCCTGTCCTATCGGAAGATTAACTCATTCAGAATGTGGAGCCACACATGAAACATCAGGACATCACCAGAGTCAGGTATCTCTGCGAAATCCTTCCCGATGAAGATGTTCACTTTCCCTCTAAGAGTTGTTTCTCTTCGTTTGCCAACCTTTAGATTAATGGTTTCACCCTCTGCATTGATTTGAATCCCATGTTCATAGAAGACACGAGGATGTTCAGAGAAGAAGTAGTCTAGTTCTTTGATCGGAGAAGGGTAGAGTTCTCTCTCTGAAGACCTCATGTCAATTTTGATTTCAATGTTCTGAGCTTCATAATTCGGTACTGTTTTCTTTGGACCAGTTGATCCTGGTATGAATAATGGTCTGACTCCTTGGGGCTTGTCGACTATTCGACCTTCCAAGAGCCCACAAAAATCACCACCCCCACCTTTAATCAGAAGAGTATCATTCTGAAACTTCACCGTTAGAGGCCTTGCGGAGTCTGAAACTCTTCTGACACCAGCAGGATTCCCCCGTCCTTCTGCTTCTTTTTCCCAATAGAACCACGGGATGGTCGTCATAGGGAGCATACTCTCATGACGCTCATTCTTTTGGGACATTATTTTCCATAGGGCGTCATTGAGGACATAGAGTGACAGCGCCATTGGATGGAATCCTTCCGCTTTCTCCTCTATGAATCTCTTTTGACTATCGACATCAGGACACATTTGTTCAGCTAGGTCTGCGATTTGTTCAACCAGAAGTGCAGTCTTGCCAAAGTCAGTCAGGTTTCCTGTTTGCTCCGCCGTCAGATTGATAGTGGTTACATGCTGATTACAGAAGTTCTGAATGGCATCTTTGCTAAATTTATACCTGGTTGACATAACCAAAGGCTCTCCGTTGATGGGAATAGGCTTTTCGGTATTGAGTCTTCTCAAAACCATCCTTTGCCTAACGGTTATTTAGAGGATTGTATTCATCCTTGAGAGGATTGTTGAATCATGACAAAGGTCTACTTCGCAGATCGACAGACACGGTCTGACTACAACATGTTAGATAAGTTAGAGCACATTTTCAAGGAGCTTGGTCTAGACAAAGTAATCAAGCCAGGGGAAAAGGTGATGGTGAAAACCCACTTTGGCCAGTGGGGCAATACAAACTACTTGCGTCCCGCCTACACCAGAAAGATTGTAGATCTAATTCGAGCTGCTGGTGGCGAACCATTCGTCACGGAAACATCTGGATTAGGGTATGGTGACGGTGGTGCATATGGTGGTCGAACCACTGTTACTGAATATCTAGGAATGGCGATGCTTCATGGCTATACAGCAGCCACAGTAGGTGCGCCTCTTGTTATTGCAGATGGATATTGGGGCACAGATGTCTTTGATGTACCTGTTGATGGAGATCACATTCAAAGGGCAGATGTTGCGATGGCATTGCTTGACTGTGACAAGGTCATCGTTCTGACCCATGCCAAGGGTCATGGTCTTGGAGGCATTGGTGGTACGATAAAGAATCTAGGGATTGGACTTGTAGGAAAGAAAGGAAAATCTGCGATGCACTTCCTAGGGGACATTAAGATAGATCCAGAGAAGTGTCTTGGTCCTGAGTGCTCGAAGTGTCTTAAGGTCTGTCCTACACGCTGCATTACAATGAAAGAGAAAGCTGTCGTTGATATATCGAACTGCATTGCCTGTCATCATTGTGTGAGTGTATGTAGCAGAGTCGGAGCCAAAGCTGCAACTCAGACTTGGAGACCAAATCATACTCAGGCACCTATTTTTGTAGAGAATGCTGTTGGAGTCGTCAACTCAATTGGTCCAGACAAGTTCTACTATATCAACCTAGCAATCGACATATCTGACAAGTGTGACTGTTGGAATTTTGGGGCACCACTACTTGTTCACGACATCGGAATATTTGGGTCCAAAGACCCTCTAGCAATCGATGATGCTACGATGAGGGCAGTCAAAGATGCTCCACCAAATCCTGAATCTCCTGTTGGTGACATTGAGTGCGGGGAATGTAAATTTGCTATGGCACATGCATGTAAGAATCCTAAGAGCGGTGAGATTCTGGAGCTTGCAGAGATTCAACTATCACACGCGGAAAAAATGGGTCTGGGAACTAGAGAGTATGAACTTGTTACTCTGACAAAAGACTCACCTGAAAAACCGACAGAGGATTAGGAGTGAGTAAAGTGATACCGAGCTGGTTTAGGGAAAAAGTGATTGAAGCTCACAAGAATCAGAGGACCCATCTCCATTATGTGTTACAAGGGCTAACTAATGACGACTTGGTCAGACAAGTCACCAATGAGGAATACTCAAGGTCGATAGCTGAACTCGTGATGCATATTGGAACTGCGGAAACATACTGGTTCCATAAAGCAAACAACTCGATTGGACCTCCGGTCATTGCGGACACATTTGAAGAGGTCATGTCTAGAATCAATGAAAACACTGAGAAGATAATCAAGATTATCCAGGAGTGCCCCGAGGAACAACTCCGCATAATTCCTTCAAAAGATGGTGGACCTTCATTTGCTTGGGCTGTGCTTAGGACAGTACAACATGGAATCTACCATGCGGGTCAGATAGCGAAGATTCGACGAATGATTGGCACATCTGAACTTCCTCCAGATTCTGAGAATCGCTGGGGAAAAGCAGTGGATTCATCTCTTGAGATTATACGAGTCTTAATTGACGAAGGAATGAGTTGAGAGATTATCGTTAAGCAAATAGTCTTGTCTCAATCAATTCTTTTGTCAGAGGTTTACTAAAATAGAGTTTCACATCAATGTACAAATCATAAGTATGTGAGGTCATGATAAATGCCGCTCTTTGTTGATGGAGGAATCACGCGCGATATCTTCCTTATTCTAAGTAGCGGGATTGTCTTCTACTCAATTCTCTTCAGTGTAATCTTTTTCCGCCAATGGTTCAGCGACAAATACAGGAAGAAGATTGATCTTCGATTAGCGTGGTCTGTATTCTTCTTGGGATTAGCAGTAAATTCGATGTGCTTTATCATCTCTGATTTCTGGTTTACAGCTGAACCACAAAATACAATGTTTGTTGCCTCAGGCTACATTGCCCTGTTATTTGCTCTCACAGCATTCTTCGCTGCAATGGAGATGATTCTACCCTACAAAACACGTCATGCTTTCACTTTCATTGGAATTGTTTCAACATTCACCCCTCTTGTCATACCCCGAGTATTCTTTGAACCACTTGCTCTATTTGGAGCAATACTCGCTCTCATTGGCATTATGCTATTCTTGAGATATACATGGGGAAGCACGACTGGTGATGTAAGGTATAGCGTCCAATGGGTTGTCATTGGTTTTGTAGTGGGTTGGCTGGGATTTCTTGGACGGTCTGACACAGGATATCTGCTAGGAGAATCCATCTATGCGCTTGGACTATTACTTCTCACAATTGGCATTGTGGTCTTTGGTTATGTGCTGTCAACTTCACCAGCTCTGGATGAGTTGGACTGGAACCAGCAGATTTTGGAATTGTATGTCATCCAAATGGGAGGTATACTCGTTTGCCATCATCAGTTTGTTGAGAATCCTGATGTCGATCAAACTCTCACTGCAGCAGGTATCGCAGGTGTACAGTCTCTCTTTCAAGAAATCACACGAAGCGATACTGGATTGAACATCGTATCCATTGGTGAGTATGATATCCTGTTTGCACATGGAGCTGCATTCACTTGTGTCCTGATTACAAAGAAACCATACAAGGTCCTTCTCGACAAAGTTCAGGAATTCACTTCGAAATTCGAGTATGAATTTGGAACAGTCCTTCAGCAGTTTGAGGGTAGTCTACGTGAATTCCACTCCGCTGTTGAATTGATAGAATCTGTTTTCTGAGAATAATATCGAGGATGCAAAGCTCATCACCATTTTGAACCCTCATCTGCAGCCTTCCATCCGTAGTATCCTGCATAACATCCTATCACTGTACAGACCAGACCAATCATGGCAGTGAATCCCATGTAAAGGGAAAATCCGAAAGGAGCGAACATTATTGGGAGGATTAGCAAGATAGCCCCCATCCCACATAGGCAGATTGCCACACAGCCAGCCCCACCTATTTTGAGAATAGTACCCATATTCTCATCCCTGATTTCAGGTTGGGGTGGTGGGGGTCTTAGGTCATCTGGAGGCGAATCCTCAAAAGATGCTGGCATCCAACTCTTCCTTCTTAATCATTTGACAGACTTGAAGAGGTGAAATCCACTGATAAGATATGGGTCTGAGTTTTACCACTCAGGAAGTTCTTCATAACGATGGCATAGTATCCAGTAGTCTTTCTCGACCTCACGATATTCAGGCATCTTCTCCTTACAGAGGTCCTGAACATATTCGCATCGCTCACTGAATGGACATCCTGCTAGCGGCTCTGTAGGGTCAGGGGGACTACCTGGAATGCCACGGATTCTGAGACCTTTTTGTTTTATCTTCTTGATGAGCTCCATTGATGGATTGCTCATGATGAATGCGCGCGTGAATGGATGTCCTGGGGAATTGAGTACTCGGTTGGTATCACCAAACTCAACAATATGGCCCGCAGTCATAACAGCAACTCTATCGCAGGTTCTAGCGATAGTGCCCTGATTGTTACTAATAAGCAACATCGAGAGATCCAATTCATCACGCACAATCTGTATCGCATCAAGTATTCGGTTTTGAAGCCCCACATCAATGGCGGTGGTTGGTTCGTCAGCAATCATCAGTGCTGGGTGAGAAATCAATGCCATTGCAATAAGGACCCGCTGATCCTCACCAACGCTGAACTGTGAGGGTTTCATTTCTTTTCTCAAGTCGATATCACCTAACTCCACAAGATCTAGAGTCTGCAGCAATCTCTTCATGACTTCCCACTCTTTGAGCTCACCAGCCTCATCGTGTGCCCAGAGAACTTCTGCTGTCTGTTCTTCAATATTCGAATATGGATTCAGTGACTGTGTAGTACCCTGTGGAACGTAGGTGATTTCATCACCTCGTATCTTTCTGTGTTCCATCTCATCCAGAATAACTAGGTCTTTACCCTTGAACCAGATATGTCCCTCTACACCGGGTAGGTCTTCTCCCATATCTTGGGAGGTGAGACCCTTTTTCCGTGCTTTGTCCTTGAGTGCCCACAGTCTCTTGTTCTCTTCATTCGCTGCGGATGAAGAATGAGAACGGGATAGGCGTTCGAACAGTCCTAGGATTGCTAAGGCAACACTAGTCTTTCCTGCTCCGGACTCACCGAAAAGACCAACTGACTCTCCTTTCCGGACCACAAAGCTCACGTTGTTCACAGCTTTGACAAGCCCCTTCTTTGATGTATAATATGCTCGTAGGTTCTCAACCTTGAGAGTCACTTCATCATCACTGCCGGTCATAGTCAACCAAATCCATTGCGCTTGAAATACTCTATGGCCGAAGCATTATGTCACTCATTATGGTTACTGATCATAAAGCAGTCTTCTCTCCACCTCATACCAGATCATTCCGCCTGTGAATGCAACTCCAAGATTAAGCAGATAGAATGGAATATAGTAGAGCTGTGTTGACCATCCCAGAAGGGCTGCGAAATCGGGGATGAAGTGATAGATTACTGCTTCTGGCGTTACCATCCAATATACAATGGACAACCAAAATATCTGGAAGAGCAGAATATGATATGTTGATCTCCCTATTCGTTGGACGAATCGGGAGACTAGTCCTTTAGGAGTCTGACTCACAAATGTCATTACTAGCAGGAATATCAAAGCAGCATATCCATAGAAGAGGAGCGTATAATCTCCTATAATGAAGGTTTGAATATCCATCATTAGCTGCCCAAATGATCCAGGCATAGAGCTGAAGACACTAGTCTGATAATCGACCATGAAGAAGGCACTGAACACGAAATATGGATAGACGAACCAATTTCGTTTGTCTTTCATAGTGAAGCCCCTTGAGAACCAGAGTCCGAGTCCTACGGCTGGGAGATAGAACAGGATGTTTGTCCTGATTGCAGATATGAGCCAATAGTCAAAATCTGTTGCTGCTGCAGGATATAGATCTGAAAGGATGTACTGCAGAACAAGTTCGCTGAGGAAACATAGTGCAACAGTCACCTTAGGTAGTCTGTCAAACATCCAGTAAAGAGCTGGGAACGCAACAATAGAGCCAAACAGAAGAGGTATGAACCAGTTTCCAGGTCCCCAGAATGGTAGAAAGCCTAGTAGCAAGTACTCGTTTGTATTGATAAATCCAAGAGTGATGCCGAGAATTATTGATACCATATAGAGAATGATGAATGGAAGGACGTATCGTTTGATCTTGCGTATGAAGTAGTCGAGAGTGTATAGGTCACTGAGGCTCTTCGCATTTCTATGCTTGAAAGAAAGGCTCATGTTGAATCCCATTACAATCAGGAAGAATGGAATAGACAACCTTTCCCAAAACACGTTTGCCATCGCACCCTTAATCTCCCAAGTCAGGCTATGGTCCATCACTACAAATGCAATAGCGATTGTTTTCAAAACTTCAAGCTGAAAGTAGTAAGGTCTCTTTTCAGATGGTTCCTCATCTACTTCCTCAACTGAGATACTTTCTCCCTCTATCATATTAGCTCAAAAAAAATTGAGCTTGTTTATACAAATACCATGCGACCTGCGCATTCGATGTTGTACATACAACATCACATCCTTAAGGTGGTCACAATGCTAGCCGATGCTAGGAAAAGGAAGTAACGAGATGACCTTGCGAAACCGCGCTGTCACAACAGTGTACTTAGCATATTCAATTCAAGCTATGGCGCAAGCTATCATCTGGCAATGGATGACCTTCTTCGTAAAGCACGACCTGTTTGTGGAAGACTTTCTTGTCCTAACACTTGCGTGGTCGGCTCCTGCATTAGTCGTAATGATTGCCACCAATATTTGGGGATCCATCTCTGATCGACTTGGACGTCGGAAGCCATTCATGATTGTTGGATTCCTTGGCTATGCATCCACATTCTTCTTCTACTCTCTTGTGACAGATGTTCTTCAGTTCGTAGCAGTGGGAGTGATTGGTGCGGTCTTCTCATCTGCCGCACTCCCAATGGGACAAGCGCATCTAACAACAGACACGGATAAGAAGGGCGAGCGGCTTGGGTATTTCCTGGCTGCGCAGTCTGGTGGCTGGTTCTTTGGGTCTCTAGGCAGTGGACTATTAATAGATATCATTGGTATGCGTCCCTTGTTTGTGCTTGGAGCGGTTCTCGGTATCATAGCCACTGCGAGTTGTGTGATTTACATTCGTGATATTCCGTTTGAAACAAAGAAGAGAGAAGATGACAAGGGTATCAGGGAGCTTCTTCGAATTCCTGGGATGAGTCGGTTAGTTGCTGCAATTGGACTCAGCCAAATTGGCATGAACTCAGTTTCATATGTTATGGCAATTATCATTGTGGATGAGCTGGGTGGACTGACAGCCTATGTAGGCTTTGCAAACTCTGGAGCAACACTCATTGCAGTCTTAATCACTGGGTATATCGGAAAGATTGTTGACCGTAAAGGGCCAGTAAAGGTCCTTATCGCTGCATTCGTTGCTTACATTCTATTTTCCACAGGTTTTGCTTTGGCGACTGATCCAATAATCGCCAGTATTCTCTGGGCGTTCCCAATCTACCCACTCTCATCTACTGCAACAAGTGCACTTGCAGCTTACATAACCAGTGAGGATGAACGCGGCAGGGCAATGTCTCTCATCTATGGAGCACAAAATACAGGGACCTTTGCAGGACCAATAATCGGAGGTTTCTTTGCGCAATTTCTATTCGGAGCAGTTCAGCCAATCTCATGGCTCAACTTGATTTTCAACTTGGTTGCATTGGTTATTGGCGTTTCACTCCTGAGTATTGTTGGAAGTGGTCGATCCTCGGAAATGGAGGAGCAACCTGATTTAGACCATGAAACTTGATATGAAAACACAGTGAGTTCCAATTCATGCCCGACGGATGCACTGCTGGAGCAAAGATCATCGGAGACCGATATTATCTTCTCAAGAACCGGGACCTCATTTGGGGTGGCTTCAGGGACTCGATTGTCTTTGACAAAGATGTTTTCTTCGTCACTGGTGTGAATGTTGGGGATGGCGAACCATGTGGAGCATCATTCGGTTTCAATAGATCAGGTCTAGCAGGATGTAACACAACTGTGCTTGTGACACCGCACAAGGCGTATGACATCTTGCTTGAGCGAATCTTTAGAGAAACAACGACTATCGAAGATGCCTTTGATCTAGTCCAGGTTGATCTCGAGAGGGGTAATAGATACCAGTGGTGTAACTTCGTACTTGCATCGCCCACAGGTGTAGGGGTCATAGAGATTGGAGATGGTGTAGCTGTCCTAGAAACAGACCCTAAAATAATCACAAGGACGAATCATCACCTCATCTTACCAACAGCGGACATCTTACGACGTTCATCATTGGCTGAACGAGAGGCTGGGGGTCCTTTGACAACCAGCCAACGGAGACGCCAAGAAGCAGCAAAGCTATTGACCGAAGCTATGTCGCTGATGGACATGACTCAACTCTTGAGCACGCACAGTGAAGGTCGCGGATTCGATTCAATCTGTAGGCACCGCTCGGATAGTCCTCGTTCGGAACCATATCTTGGAGAGACCGTATACAGTTACATTGCAGAGGTTTCAGGTTTTGATTCAGATGCTCTTGAATTTAGGATTAAAGTATCCGCAGGTAATCCATGTTCAAGTACCTACGACGAATTTGTTGTGGACTTTGATTCACCTGAGAGTAAGTACAATATACTGACCAACTTCCCCTAATCCAAACTCTTCGTGCGTTGGTTGGAAAACTTATTACTCATATCCGTGCCCCCCAATAGAAGACATGAGTGGAGGAGATACTTCTGAAGACAATGCGACTTGGTAAGACAGGTCTGGAAGTTTCAAGAGTGGGAATTGGAGGAATCCCAATACTTCGACTACCAGAGAAAGAAGCAGCAGAAGTTGTTAGATTTGCCCTCGACCTTGGAATCACATTCATCGATACAGCAAACGCGTACACCAGTTCGAAGAAATCTAGTGAGGAATTAATTGGGAAGGGAGTAGCTGGTCGCAGAGATCAGGTTGTTATTGCTACAAAGACAGGTGTTCGGACAAAGAAGGGTGCTTTGAAACATCTTCAATTCAGTCTGAAGCGACTTGACACTGATTACATAGATATCTGGCAGTTTCACGGAGTCCACAATGAAGAGGCATATGAGAGGATAATGTCTCCCGGGGGAGCAATGGAGGCAGCAACCGAAGCACTTGAATCAGGAACAATTCGTCATATTGGGTTCAGCAGTCACGCTATTGACATTTCACTCAAGATGGTGGAGTCTGGGAATTTTGAGACTATTCAGTTTCCCGTTAACTTTGTGAACAATGAGGCTGTGGAGAAACTTATACCACTAACCCAGAAAATGGATGTTGGATTCATAGGAATGAAACCGTTTGCTGGGGGTCACCTTAGATATGCTGACTTAGCAATCAAATATCTTCTGCAATTTGAGAATGTTCTTCCAGATCCAGGTGTGAAGAGCTTTCAGGAGATCAAGGAGATAGTTGACGTCGTTGAGGGAAAATGGGAACTCTCAGCCGCTGATGAGAAGAGAATGAAGGACATTCGAGATAAGCTAGGAACTCGTTTCTGCAGATGGTGTGGATATTGCGAGCCTTGTCCAAATGACGTGAATATATCATGGTTGATGAATGTCAGACTAGTAGATAGCTATGGTGATCGATACTTCAACAATGCGGCGAAGGCTGTAGAAACAGCACAGAAATGTGTTCAATGCGGCGAGTGTGAAACCAAGTGTCCATATGAACTCCCAATAATGGAAACTATTGCTGCGAATGCAGAGTGGTTCAAGAATCTGGAACCCTATGAACTTCACACCAGTGGATCAATCGAGTGATATTTCAGGTACTACTTCATTCAGGGTGTTTGCCCGAGGTGATTGAATGGACCATGGCAAGTTCAAAGAAATCTTGAGTGGATTTTCGGTAACCACTGTGACTCCCTTCAATGATGATCTATCAGAGATTGATGTAGATGCAATCTCAACCAATATCGAGTTCCTGACGAAGAATGGTGTTCCCCTAATCATTCCAAATGGGAATACTGGGGAGTTCTACTCTCTCTCAGAGGAAGAGTGGTTCACTGTCCTTCAAGCCAATGTCGAAGTAGCCGCCAACAAGGCTACAATCATGACTGGCATTGGTCATTCTATCAAGACTGCTACCACGCAGCTCGAAACAGCTCGTGACCTCGGTGTTCCTGCTGCAATGGTCATGTATCCTCAGCATGTCTTCAGTTCGGAAGAGGGTCTCTTGGATTACTACAGGTCAATACTTGAAGCAGCAGAGGATTTCAATATAGTGCTGTACAAGAAAGGACCACTTCTAACAGATGAGATGCTCGAAAAGCTCCTTGCATATGACAATCTGATTGGCGTCAAGTACGCCTTCGGTCGTATTGTAGATTTCACAAGAACTGTTCATCGGATTGGGCAGAAGATTGTTTGGTCTTGTGGTACAGCTGAACGATTCGCACCCTTCTTCTTCTTAGCCGGAGCAACAGCATTCACCAGCGGCCTCTGCAACTTCGCTCCGCATGTTTCACGAAGGATGTTTGATGCTCTTAAGAAAGGGGACTTCAAAGAAGCTATGAAGGTTCAGAAGATGATAACCCCTCTAGAAGACCTTCGAGAGGGCCGTGGAGTTGCCAACAATGTTCCTATCATCAAAGCTGCTATGGACCACGTTGGTTTGAGGGGAGGTGTCTGTAGACCCCCGATTCATCCACTCTCTGAAGAAGAGAGGAAAGCAACAATTGATGTGATTTCGAAGTGGTAACCATCTACTT
>JASFEF010000069.1:0-12519 GCA_050124975.1 Candidatus Thorarchaeota archaeon
CCATTGCTTCTGAAGCCCGGAGAAACTCCACCTTGTCTGTTGGAACACCAGCTGCTTTCCATACCTCAATGAAATATTCTCCAACTTGTCTGATCTTCTCTAGGTCTCCGCCCATCTTGTTGTTAATCCAAGCAAACCAATCTGCTAGCCAAATCTTGAATTTGACGCCAGCTTTGATGAGGTCTTTCAGAAGTAATGCTCTATACACACCGAATGGTAAGTGAGCCAATCCTGAGGGCTCAAATCCATCATATGCTATAGGATTCGGTTTTTCTTCCAATAGCTTCCTTAAATCAGACATAGTGACTACTTCTTCGCCAACGCTTGCGATTAGCTTGATTCTTTCATCGAGGTTCATGACAGTCGGAAAGAAAGGACTCTCACTTAACTTTTCGCCAAGATAGTCGGAAAAGAATTAGACACCAGCTGGCAGCAAACCAGCTGGTTCAATACGTTCTATTCTAAGTCGATTCCCAGACTGCTCAGAAGTGCATCAAGATCGGCTTTAGAGAGACTCTTCGCCTCTTCGATGATGACATCAATCTCGTCTATTGCCATTCCCTTTTTGATGAGTTTCTGTCGTAAATCGTCTAGCTCCTCAGGTCGCTGTTCGAGTGGAACTTGCTCAGGAGCTGGCTCGGCCTCTGGTGGTTTGGCTAGTACATCAGCACGTCGAGCTTTCTCCTGGTCAATGACCTCTTTGAGGAAACCGGGCCTCTCACTTGCTCTCATTCTTGCAAGGTCAGCTCTGAAGGCTTCAATCTCAGCCTCACCGAGACCGGTTATTGCCGCCAGTTCCTCAAGCAGTTCGTTGACCTCAGGTACCGTTGTGACAATTGGATATTCTGTGATCTCATCAGCTACCTTTGATAGCTTCAAGGCGTCAGCCTCTTCATTCACAATCTCCATTGTTGAATCCAGTCTGCTTGGAGCTCTGTAAGGCTTTGGTACACGTCCCCTTCGAAGAGCTCGTATCATCCTGTTCAAAGCCCTGATTTGGACCGGTACACTCCAGACTCTCACATAGGCAACAATGAGCATAGCTATGATAATCAGAGCAGTACCTCCTCCAATTGTCAGAGCCTGCTGGAATTGCTGTTGTGGACTGATATCCGATTTGATAGTGAGAATGAAGACTTGGGCTACATAGTTCTCCTTCTCAAATCTGATCTCAACTGTGAAGGTCCTACCTGCTTCAGCTCTGAAGAACAGTGTGTAGATGCCATCAACCTCAGAGGTGAAGTCCTCCAAGTATGTGATGTTGGTCTGTTCATAGGTCACTGTCACATCGGCGTCGGAAATGCCTGTGAGATGGTCAAGATCGTAGTATGTTATGTCAATCTGGAAAGTTGTTCCTGGAGAGGTGAACACTGTATCATTAAGGTATCTCAACTCCGTTAGGATATCTCTAATCAGCACCTGAACATGTAGAGGTGAGATAGAGTATTTTGCTGTTGCAAATGTGATATCAAACTCGATGAATGTTCCATCTAGAAGATTGTCGGGAATGATGAGAGCATAGAAACCTTCAGTGAGTACGAGTTCAGTTTCTCCCAGTTCATTAGAGAATGCTATTGCATTGACATCAGTTATTGTAGAATTATCGAGTTCGTTTACGATTTCATACAAGATTGATGTCGATTCACCCACAGGAACTTCGTAGTAGGTGGGTCCAAGTATCTCAGCAGGGGTTGCATATATCTCCACAAGGGAAGTGATTGTCCTTGCTGTGTAGTTTGTGAGACTAAACTGAACCACAAGATCATAGACTCCAGGGGTTGTCAGAGTTATATCAACAGTTACCGTATAGGAGCCATTATCCCAATCCCACGCATCAAGCGTTCCACCCTCCCATGTGGCAACAACATTGGCACCTGTAATCGGTACGTCGTGCTGTTGATCATGATAGTAGAAGGTGTAGTTCTTCTGAGCACCAAAGTATCCAGACTGTAGTGCTGTATTAACTGAGATTCGAGTTGGAATTGGCAATATCGTAACGATTATTGACTTGATACCAGTGGCATAACCAGCCTTAGTTGCTACGATTCTCAGATAGATTGACTGTGATGCCAGTGAACTCACATCAATTGTCGCACTATATGTTCCATCACCTTCATCCGTCAAATTGCCTGTGAGGCTGCCTATTGTGTATGTCACATGTGCGCCGGTGATGAGAGCTATGTTGTATGTGTCATTGTACACCATGAGAATGTCAACAGTATCTCCGAAGAAGACATTCAACAGAGTTTGCCCATCAGACAGATACAGGTCAGTTGGGATTGGAATTACGTTGATGTCTATGTCAGTTTCTAGGAAGATATGATTGGTCGATACAGCTCTGATGGTAAGTAGATACGGACCAATTGCAAATCCAGTCACATCGACTGTACCACTGTAGTATCCTGGTGCTCCAGGAGTCATTGGATATACAGTACCATTCCATTCGGATGCAACGGTTGCACCAACAACTGGAGTCCCTGTAACAGTATCATTGAGATATACAGTGAATCCACCTACAGTGTCTATAATGACATTATAGAGTGAGAACTCTGGCAGTATCTGACCAGTTGCTTTGGAAACAACTAGTGTGAATGATCTCTGACGTTGTTGATAGAATGGCTTTGTTACTGTGAATTGAGGTTCGTATATACCATAGTCCTCTAGTGAGGTGTCAAGCAAGATACCATAGAATCCTTCACCCAGTTCTGCTACTGGATGCACCACTCCATTCCAGAGAAGTGTTGCAGTCATCCCAGTAACTGGAGTATCATAATAGGGTTCTCGGACCTGGAATGTGATGTTGATTATTTCACCCCAATCACTATAATAGGCTGTCTTTGAGAGAAATATCTCAACCGTTGCTGCACCAGGTTGGACCACAACTGTAGCAACTGCGGTCTCATAGAATGGTTTGTCAGCCCAGACCTGGAAGACATGCGCTTCAGCAAGAAGACCCGTTGTGTTTAGGGTAATCTTGTATTCTCCATCCCCTAGCTCCTGCCATTGATAGTCTGTACCAAACAGAAGAGTCCAGTTACTCGAGATGGTTGCACCTGACAGTAGTTCATCATGGTCAAAATCTCTGAGAGTAAGAATGACTTCAATGGGTATTCCAACAGCTGTACTGCCTGCAGGAGGAGCCTCTGCCAAGAGTGAAGTCTGGACCTCCTTGATTGTTGCAGGAACATCAAGTGATGTTCTTGAGGCGTAGAATGGTGAACCCGCTTTGCTCAATGTGATATCGAAGTAGACAGTTCCAGTATTGCCAAACACACTGCTGTTTAGGAAGACACGATAGATACCGCCTGCTTCTCTCTCAAGCTGGTAGCCAGCAATACTTCCATTCACGCTTGTGATAAGGAATGTCGCATCATCTATGCCAATCCCAGTAAGGAAATCGATGTAGCTGATCTCTATGGTGATGTTATCATAGTAGGGAGTATCAACAACCAATGGGAACAGAATCTGAGTTGGCCTCTCAGTTGTCGTCACCCGTGTGGTCGTGTCCCTTGGTGCGTAGTAGGGCACTCCACTACCAGTATTTATTGCCAGTTGGATCTCATATCTAGTCACTAATGCAACTGGATTGAGGATTGTCGAGTTGAATGATATCTCGTAGTAAGTTGCATACTCGGTCAGTACATAGTCGCCGGATGTGATTACAGTCTCAGATGGTCCGTGAGACAATGTGATGTCAGACTGGTCTATGATTATCTTAGTTCCAAGGAGGAAGTCTTCGTACTTGAATCTGAAGACGACATCCGCTAGGAAAGGTACATCCCCTGGTGTCTGAGTAATTAGAATTTGTGTTATCCGAGTTGTTACTCTAGCAACAACATCAACAGACTGTGGTAGGTAGAACGGTTGACCCGTATATGTCACTGATACTGATATCAAGTAAGGACCTGGTGGACCTAGTGCTGTTGTTTCAACATCAATCCTGTACTGACCAGGACCTACGTAGGTCACCCAGTAGTTCGTATTGAGGACCAATGAACTTGTACCATTTCCGGTCGCCGTTACGTCCGCACCGCTGATACCTCGACCTGTACTGTCATCGACATATGTCACAATGAAAGTGACATTTGCTTGATAGGCAGCAGGATCAGGGCTATCATATCCAATCTGGGTTGAACGCTTCAAAATAGAGAAGTCGAAGATATCAATCGCCGAAGCGTAGTTCGCATTCGTATGAATGATGGATGCGTTCACCTGATAGACTCCATCAGAGGCGAAGGCAGTTGTATTCACTATCACTAAGAAGTGACCGTTACCAAGGAATTGGACAGAATACTTACTCGGATCAACATCTAATGTCAGTGTTCCAATCATACCTATTGTTGTACCATCCACAAGATCAGTATAGATGAACTCAATCGACACATTGTTGCCCCACTGACCGGGAGCAAAGGAGAGATGGGTCAGTTGAGTGGCTCTAAGGGTCACAGTCGTAGTAAATGCATGTTCAACCGCTGCATAGAAGGGTACACCTGTCCAAGTCACATTGAGATGAAGGATATGTGTACCTATACCAGGTAGTGATGAAGTGTAGATAGTTACTGTGAACTCGTGTGTTGGAGCATTGAACGAAACAGAATAGATTACACCAGGCTCATTGATTGATACAATGAGTTGAACTGAATCGTCAATCTCAGTACTCGTTAAGGCATCAATGTAGCTGAATGTCAACTCAGCCGCTTCACCATACGGAGTTGATGGTACTGGTGCATAGTCCACATATGTTGGACGGTCCAGTATAATCAATGACACAACCATTGTCTGATTCTCGTATAGGGGTGATGCTCCCTTCCTCCACATGAAGTCGAGCTGGAACTGGAAGGTGGTCGTATCTGGGAATAACGAGCTATCTAGAAGGAAGATATAGGTTCCTGGCACAGTTGAGGATTCATAGATTGTAAAGTCACTTTGTGTGACAGAGTGGCCCATGTCTAAAGCTGATATATGGAGAAATACGTTGAACGTACTATTGCTAATCCTACTAAGACCAATTGCATCCCAATACACTGCAGTGAAGTTAAAGGAGTCTTGGAAGTAAGTCACACTTGGTGCCCGTTCAAGGAATAGATCAGTATCAGTACCAGTGATTCTGACACTTGTGATGATTGTCTGGCTATAGTATTTGTCAACTGATCCTGTCCACTCTATGAAAATGGTCAAGTCCTTTGTTCCAATACTACCCCATTGATCACTCAGGAATGTGATGTTGTAGTGTCCGAAACCCAGTGCAGATTCTGTACTTGTATAGAAAAGACTGGGAACTTCAGAGGAGGTCACGGTGACTCTAACCTCACCTGTACCATTTCCAATACCCACACGCAGGTCTGTGTCCTGATAGAACACTAGAACACTAATGGTACTACCATATGGTGTCTGAGAAATTGGTTTATCTAGAACAAAGAGAGTGTTCCTCTTCCGAATCTGGACTCCGATGTCGAAGGTATGATTCTGGTATTCACCCTTCTGTACATTGAAGGTGACAGTATAGAGGTCATCGCCAACTGTGAGCGGGTCCTCGTTCTTTGTGTAGATTGTTATGTTGTACACACCAGGTGTTAGGGTCTCAAGCACAGTGTAGTTCTGGTCTCCAGACTGGTGGAAATCTGTCCAATTACAGGTGATTGAAGCAGCAGAGCCCGTTATTGGAGTGTTGTGATCTGTGTCTGTCCATGTGAACAGGAATGACGCAGCTTCTCCAACTGGAATTGATAGCTGGTTGGAAGTGTATGAAATGGAGTTATAGATCTCTCGGACCTCTACGTACAACACCATACTCTGTGGCTCGATGAACGGTCCAGTTGCATATACATTAACAGGGTACTCGCCAATTGCTATGCCTGACGTGTCAAGCTCGAACTCATAGTTTCCACCGCCTAGTGGAGTCATGATGTAGGGATTCGACCAGTCACACCATACATTTGCAGTTGTGATACCAGTCCCGTTCACATTCGAGAAATCAACTGTGAAGAACTGGTCATCATTGACTGGACCAGCAATTCCAGGATAGTCTGGGGATGTGAGGGTTGCTGCATAGTTCACATTGATGGTCAGAGCTGTTACTGATGGGTCAAAGCTTGGATGAGCCCAATCTATATCCATCACAAACTGCCCTTTGCCAGGGAGGGTTGATGTATCAATGACTTTGGTATATTCACCATTACCATTGTCATCAAATGTGTCAGTTCCTAAGACCCAATCCAGAGTCATTGTTCCTCCAGGAACCAGAACAGAACTATCTGTATCAGTCACTTCAAGGATTATGAGTAACAAGTCACCAAATGTGACATTAGTCAACATTGTCCCAACTGCATCGCTTGGAAGGAGTAAGTCAATATCAGATGCATGAGTCACCTTGAAGGGTCTCTTGAAGAAACCACTAGAAGTCCAATCACCGCCAACTCCAATGTCATGGGTTGTTGCTTGGACCATCCAATCACCAGCTGGAGCAGTCCCACCACTCAGTGTGAATGTTGTTGTGGTCGCATAACCGGTTCCATCAACAGAGGCAGTGAGGGTTAGCCATTCAGACTCGTCAGGCTCATATATTGTGAAATTCACATCAGCACCATTGAACTGAGTCCCAATGTAAACCCGTGCTCTTGTTGTGGCACCAGCCCGTAGATTCACATTTCGCTCCCAAGTTCCACCAACTGGCTCCCACAATTCTAGGTCAGAGATCATGTTTGGTGACGTGCTAAGCACTCTCCAGTACCCATATCGACCAGGTTCGGTTGTGATATCATATGTTGAAACATTGAGATATCCGTCTCCTGAATCTCCGCCAGTCCAACCGGATGTGAGATTAGTCGTTGGCGCAAGTGGTTGAGCGACAAAAGATACATCTCGATTAGATGGAAGTGTTTCATTGAAGAAGTAACGATTGGCGTAGCCAACTGGAATATCAGCTCTGAAGTATGATGTGAAACTTGTAGAAGACCCGTTGGAAATTATGAACCTCTCACCGTATGCGGTGGGGTTGATCTCATAGTGACTGGATATGTCCAACCTTCGAGCAAACATGTTGATATTGGCATTGAAGTCAATGTGAATATCGTTATCAGGATTAGGTGTTGATGGAATTGGTGTCCATGAGAAGGTCAGAGGAACTGGATCAGTTGTCCAAGGAGTTCCTGGAATCTGGGTGATTGAGCAAGTTCCTCTCGCTGCACCATCACTGATTGAGATGCTGTTCATCTCGAGATTGATTTCGCTTGGGTCAACATAGGACTTCAAGAAGAGTTCGACATTGTCGAACCTTGCCCTTGGGTGAATGTTTGGAGCATAACCGACACCAGCCAGTGAAAGAAGACCGATTTCGGTGGTGATGCTTGTGTCACCAGGCAATCCAAAGGTGGAAGGATCGACAAACACGAGACCAGAGTTGTACCAAGTCTCTTCAGCATCGATCTCTTCAAAGACCAGCCTCCAGACATCTACACCCTCAATGTTTGCATAGATTCTGAATGAACCAGTCATTCCATAATGGGTATCATCGACTGTGTCAGCCCAGTAGTCTAGACGAAGTCCCGCCCAAACAACAGTGCCTCTTGATACAGTGGTTGTCTGACTATACCAAGCTTCATCACCGGCATCATACCAGAATGGTGCACTACTGCTATCTGAATTGATATCAACCTCAACACAGTCATCATTCGATCCATGACCATCATCAATCCATGAAGCGCTCACAGTGCTGGAACCTGCGCTTGAAGTTGGCACATGAGACCAATCATTATCGTTGCCTTGGAATCCAGGATTGGTAATCCATGTACGATTCTCAGTCAGCTCAGTGATGCTGACTTGGGTTTCGTATGCTTCCCAATCGGTTCCTGTTGGTACATTAACTTGGATACTAGTTGTACCACCACTCGGAGTGTATACCATCTGCTGGTCGTCGAAGATGTTTGTGCTGTTGCCAAACTCCGAACCAGTGAGAGGTGAGGTGATGCCACTCCATTCTGTCCAACCTTGTTCAGTTAAGACATAACGATGAAGCTGTTCATTCGGCGCAAGCTCGATAACCTCACCATTACCAATATCAATTACACGGATTTCTCCTGTACTTGTGTCCGCATTGGGCATTATTGTAGGAGGAACATAGCCCTCTGGAGTCACGAATACGGGAGCTATCATTAGTACAATGAAGAATGCAAGTGGAATTAGTCGTCGAGTATTTTTCATTCTTCCAGACCTCCTATCTCACTGAGTAGTGCGTCTATCTCGGCTCTGGACAAGTTCCGAGCTTGTTCAACCATCAGATCTGCCTCAGTCTCTTCAATGCCCATCTTTAGTAGACGCTCTTTTAGGTGGACTAATTCTTCCTCGGTGAGGCGCATTTCCTCAACTTCTACAGGAATACCCTCTTCTGCAACTCGCTCAGCCTCAGCAAGCTCTCGGGCACGCCTTGAGCGCTCCTGCTTGAGAACCTCATTGATGAAGCCAGCTCTCTCGCTGGGTCTCATCTTATCGAGATCCATACGAAGTGTATCGATATCATCTGGAGTTAAGCCAACCACAGTTGCTAGGTCCTCTAGGAGTTCTTCAACATCCATTACAGTAACATCAACTGTGGACAGAGCTATATCATCCATAGATTTCTGTACGCCAACTGGTCCCAGATCTTCATTCATGATTGCCAAAAGCATCTCACGACGAAGTGGAACGTTAGCTGGTTTTGGAATTCTACCCCTGCTAAGAGCTGCAATCATCCTTCTGATGATTCGAAGTAGCCGTGGTACCGAGAGGACTCTGAAGTAAAGGGCTGCCAGAGCGGCAGCACCCAGAAGAGCCATTGTTCCCCATTGGAAGCTCAATATGAGAGCTTCTTGTTCAGGACTTAGAATAGTGTAAATGTCTAACTCAATTGAGAACAAAGCATAATCCACCTTATCGACGTCAATCTGCAGTGTGTAGAATGCCAAGTTTGGTGCACTGAAGGCTAATGTGTAAGTTCCATTACCATAATCCACGTCAAGGTCAGTCTCGCGAATCAGACCTGGGTCAGTTGCAAGACTACTTGTACTGAAGACGCTGAGATCTGCTTCAAGAATAGGGCGATTATGATCAATGTCCCAGTATGTGAAGTTCACAAGGATTGTATCTCCAACATGGATGATATTGGGGAGTGGATCCCAAGTCACTAGCGTAGCTATTTCACGAATTGTTAAGAAGACAGTTTCAACAGTGCGTGAGTAGTTACCACGTGAGATGGCTAAAGTGAGCTCGTAAGGATCAGTTCGATCCTGAAGATCTGTTGCGAGGTTTGCCTCAGTCGGACCGAAGAGATATGATCCATTATTCAGGTTGGTCAGGACCGCGGTTCCAAACTCCCATGTTACAGTTGCATGTGCATCTATGACCCATTCATCATTGAGTGTGTCTCTAAAGCTGAAGGTCATTGAATAGTTATCATATACTGCAAATACAGCAGTCATTGAACCAACAATCTCAGTTGGAATCGGATTAACTAATAGCTTCACAAGACCATATGCGAAATCGTAGTTATCCTTTCGGAATGATACACTGATGTCATGAGGTACACTGCCCGCTGATACAAGAGAAGTATTGAGAGTCAGGGAGTAAGTACCATTGCCAAGTTCAACAAGCGAACCTTGAATGTGTTCAAGTGTAAAGTTTGAGATGGCGCCTGGAATCCCTTCACCTGCATGTGTATCAGTGAAGTTGAGGTAGAAAGTTACAACATCACCATAGTATCCTTCAAGAGTAGCTGGTGTGTTATGAAGCACAATTGTGGTCTCTATTGTTTCGACCCTGAGTGTAAATTGAATTTGAGATGGAGCATATCCAGGAATATCACTAGTTATTGTCAAAGTCCATTCTTGTACACTGAGATTGGTTGTGTCTACCAATGCACTGTAGTATCCTGGGATGCCAAGTTCTACACAAAAACCAAGAACTTGGGTTTCATTATAACCAGCACCGAAGTCTAGAGTCGCGCCAGTGACCGGTAGGTTAAGGTCCGTGTTATTCAGGTAGACAGTAATATTCGCAACATCTCTGAAGTTGACAATCACAACACTATCAGATATTGGAACCAGCTGAGTAGCAATCTCTGTGATCTCAATGGTCAGTTGAGTACTGACACTCTTGAAGTTTGCACTAGATGCTTGTACAAGAATCTGATGAGTATCCACAGTTGCTCCGCTGACTTGGAAGGTAACAATGTACTTGCCATCAATGGCTGACCATGAGAGTACACCGGAACCACCTATCCAATTATAGGTAACATAACCTACATCCTCTATCGGTGAACTATTGGATAGAATGAGATAGTCAACCTCGATAGTCACCATCTGACCGTTGACAGCAGTCTGCGGATCGAGCGATGCTGTTACCTTAGCGGCTATCTTGTCTACTCTAATCTGGAAGTCTTTGACTCTGGTTTCATAGTTGAGGAGTGTCGACTGTACGAGGATGGTGTATTCTCCTGAACTGAATAATGTAGAGTCTACCGTGCAATTATATAGACCATCAGACCACTCGGTCATGTCGCAGCTTATTGTTGCTATTGTAAGATTGACATATGCACCAATAACTGGTATTCCATCCAGTGTAGTAACATTAGCTTGTAACTGAATCACTTCTCCCCAAGAAGGATTAGTGGGTGTGAAGACAAGCTCAATCTGAATGGGAATTGCTGCAAGCACGATATCGGCTTCTATTGATTGACTCAGGTGAAGGAAACGTGATGCATTGACGGTGAACCGATACAACTGAGCATCAAGTCCAGATGTATTGATCGCCATCTGATAGAGACCCCCAGGTAATTCGATGATAGTGTAGTTTGTTCCGTAGAGAATTTCCCAATCAGTTGTGATTGTAGCTCCTGCAATCCCAGTTCCAAACTCAATTGCGGTATATGTGATGTTTGCGTAGACTACTTCACCAAGATAGTAGGTCACTCCTTCAGGAAGTACAAAGTTCAGTGCTGTTGAAACAGGGTTCACAGTGATACTAAATAGAATGCCTGTCACATTCTCATAGTATGGACTACCGGTCCATGTGAAGTTCGCCTCGAAGAAGTATCGGCCAAGTCCGCTTAGACTATTGGAGTCTATCACAGCAGAATAGGTTCCATCAGGATTCCCAAACTCCCAGTGAGTACTTGTTTCATTCAAGCATCTGACAGTCATTATCGCACCGGATATCCGAGATCCACTTAGGTAGTCACTGAATTCCAGTAGTGCACTGATGTTGAAATAGTAGTACCCAGGTGGAGTATGAAGAACTGTCCCTTGAGTGAATCTTGCGACAATTGTGACCTCCGTTGAGGTGGTAGCATTCGCGTAGTATGGTATAGCATCACCCCAAACAAATTTGACTGATATCGGATATTCATCTTCAAGTTCTGAGGTGAGTACCAAGGAACTCAATGAGAGTGTATAGACACCATTTGATCCAGTGATAGAGTACTGGTCATTGGTGATAACGGTTCCTCCATTATGAGTGAGTAGAAAATTAGTCTTGTCTAGTGAGATACCACTATCGGTTAGTTCATCTGTTATCGATACCTCGAAGGTAACGTTCTCAAGGAATGGTGTATTAAGTGGTGATTTTGTTATGGAAATGCTTGCAGGACGACGAGAAACCTCGATATCCACATTCCGGATCCTAGTCTGGTAGAAAGGCTCACCAGCAGTCCACAATACTGTGATTGTGATAGTATATGGTCCGAAATTACCGAGAGCGACCGTATCGATGCTTACAGTATAGGACCCATCCAAGTTGTCTGTAAACCAGAAGTTCACTCCGAGTTGAAGTGGAGTTGATGCTGCGGGACATGATGCATTTACTTCTGCTCCGGATATACCAGCACCCGTGCTGTCATCAGTGTAGTGGACTGTGATGTTTGCCAGCGTAAGATATGGTGCAAGATCAGGCAGGTCACTGGTTAATTGTGTTCGTCTGACAACGACTGAAAGATAGAATAGATCAGTTGCGTTAGCGCAATACCGCACACCGTTGTATTGGATTGAAACGTTTACAGTAAAGGTTCCAATGTTTCCAAAAGCGGAGGTATCAAGATGTATTGTGTAGAGGCCATCTCCTAGATCATCAACAGTGTAGGATCCCGTTAACCACGCATCAAGTGTTAATGTTCCACCATCCATGTTGAGAGTCGTATAATCATCAAGGTCTCTATAGGTAAAATTGAGGTGCAGAGTTCGACCATACTCGACAGGAGAATAGGTACCATGAGTTAGTGAGGTGTACCGCTCTCTCACACTGATATGAATCTCAACACCTGTGCGATTCTGAAAGTATGGAGCCCCAGCCCATTCTACATTGACAGTGAAAGTATGACTTCCTGGGGTAAAAGCAGATGTATCGACTTCAATAATGAATATTCCAGTGACGTCACCATCATAGTAGATGTTGAATGTATAGCCAGGTATTGTTATGGTGAGTTTGGGATCATCCAATATTGGCAGTCCAGTCAATGAATCGCGGTAGGTCAACGTAAGATTGACAATTTCATCA
>JASFEF010000070.1:0-12365 GCA_050124975.1 Candidatus Thorarchaeota archaeon
TAGAAAGACCCACATTAGCACTCGTTCTTAGCAACAGCGTAGGAAACTACGATGACGAGTATCTCTCATTCCTAAAAGCAATCTCAGAGCATGATAGATACCGCCTTGATATTCTTACTCTTGGTAAGAATGGAAACATGAAAAGCAGTTTGAGAATGCTAAAGGGATTGAACTCCAAAGTTGTCCCAATAGAATCATTTTCCTCGCAAGCTTTTATGGGATATCTACTTGACCTCATTGACAGTATGACCCAGGGTGTTATTGACCCCCAGTCCTAAGTCTAAATCCCATATGCTCAATTGCTGAAACTCTCATCTCTAGTTTATCAATTTCAATCTCTATTTTGTCAACAAGATTTTGAACTGCATTGATTCTCTTCAGGATTTGTGAGAGTGACTCTGAGTCAGTATTCTCGAGGTTAGCGGATAGCTCTTCAAGATCTCGTAACTTCTTCTCTAGTGCATGAGTTTCCCGTGTAAAATCATCATCGTTCCTCATCAACAGAACACATCCGGTTCATGTACGAATTTTTTTCAACCTCTTCTCAAGATCGGCTAAACGTTTTGAGAGAGCCTCAATCCGCTCAATATTTTCAGACAACCGGGACTGTAAAACATCCATAGTTCCTCGATTCATATCAATGACCTGTGAGTCTGTTGTTGATGCCTTGAGTCGAGTTTCGATTGAGTCCAAACGTCTTGATAAATCAGTTAAAACCTTCTGCGTTTCTTTGGTAGTGGTTAATGGTTTCTTTGGAGGCACTGTTGCCTTGCGTGGTTCAACTGTTACTTCACGGGTTGGTCTCGGTGTTTCAATACTCTCTCCTGGAACGACCCAAAGAGGAGTAAGATAGTTCATCGCTAAAGACTCAACATTAGTGTGTGCGAAAGTAGTAAAGGCAGCAATTCTCTGTGGTTGGTCCCAAAAACATGCATCCATATTTTTTCGACCCAGGAATATCAAAGCCGCAATTCCATTGGTTGTGGCTTTGAAGAGTTCTAAACCAGTTAACCATCGTGTTACTAGAGCGGCAAATTTCGGAATTTGATTGCTGGTACCATGCTGAATCTGAATACTATCCGAGGAAGGACTGAGTAATGCATCTTTCATCCATTCAGATATTTTCATCTGTTTTTTGGGGAGAGAAAGGACGGTCATCTCATCCACCATACCCTCTGAAACATCCAATCTGAGCTGCTCTACATAGTCAATGTTGGGTTCTTCGAAATGACTGGTTGCCTTCTTCTTCAATGCATTGTGAAGAAGGAATCGAACAATCTCATACGGAGAGGTCTTCTCAATCTGAAACGCAATTAGAGTTTGTGAGTCTTGTTGTCCAAAGACCATTGCTACAAACTTTGGTGCAGTTGTGCCCTTTGATCCAATGATTACGAAGGAGGCATCCATCAATTCACTACGGTCTCTTGTTAGTCTAGCGAATCTATCAGCAGGAATCAGCAAAGATTCTTGATTATTCTTGTCACGCAATTTTCTCTTCAAGCCTTTGGTTAGGAGACCCTGTTCTATCCACCCAGTCTTTAATGGACCCTCTGTCATTTTTGAGTGAATGTATCCATTGATTTGTCCACTATGATAAAGCGCTTGAAGGTGAGTGGCTATATCATTACTCAATGTTTTCACCCTTGACTCGTTGTCATATTGTTGATAGTATCCACAATCGGATTCATTTTAGTGACACTATCCAGATGTATTGCTCTTCCGCTCCCTTCTTTAGCTATTGCCTCCATAATGTCTGTTGCGGAATCCACACCTACTGAGATACTTAGAATTCTGACATCTAAATCCTCAATATTTGTTCGAGTGACCTTCACAGGATTTTGGCCAGCTGAATAGACTCCACTCGAAAAGAAGACTATTGTTGTAGGGAGACCATTCTTGTCACATAGTGATTGTGCTTTTTCTAGTCCACTCCTCAATGCAGCTCCAGGATTTGATGGTCTATTCGAGAATTCATCAAGGACTGTACCAACCCATTTCCTGAAAGCTCCGATGAGAGATGATGAGTGTAGGTTAGTAATTTCATTTTCTTCACCTGTTTGTGGATCGAATGTGATGAATGGAAGTACTTCATCAGAGAAAACAATACCAGCGAATTGAGCATCGATTTCATAAGATTGGTATCTTCTCTCCATAGCTTCGAGAGTTTGTAGAATTGCATGATGACGTGTAAGATAGTTTGGTTCTCCATCGTCAGCGCCAAGTTGAACATCGATAATTTGTGTTGCAGCAGCCACTTCTACAATTATACAAAGGTTAGTTGGTTGAGACTCTACAGCTCCAAGATGTATTTTGAGCAGTTGTTTCCAGACAATTCTTGCAGCTCCAGTTGTAGAATCAGTGGGACTCATCGATCTGACTAAGAAACTAACTCCTAGTTCAGATATCGATAGTTCTTGTCCTTGTCGTAGAACCAATCCTTCAAAGTGATCTTGGAAATCATCAATCCTCTCCGAAATCGCATGTGCAACTGTCTGATTCTCAAGAGCTCTCTCTGATATGACATCAAGATGAATTTCTTTGCAAACTGGAATCTTGTCAGACAGAGGAACCAGCTGAATTTCCTCTGCATCATCACAATCTAATATGTCGTGAATACGTGAATCAAGTATGATAACTCCCTCAGAAACCTTATCAGACCCTCTAATATCCGAATATACGAAGTTGGATCCACAGGTTAGCTCAAATGTTTCAATTTTGGAATCTATTGTTTCCTTCGATACAAAGCAGAAACCCTGTTGGTTTCGTCCTCGCCTTGGACGTAGTTTCAATGAGATTCCTCCATTAGTAGATACGAGTATTGTAAATCTCAGTGGCAACAGAGCGAGATCCATAGAACACCTCAACTCTGATACTTGCTTTTCCTTTCGTTTCGGTCATTGGAACTAACTTCAATTCAAGCTTCTTGTCTGATTTTGGACTGATATCGTGATGTTCATTGGTAACCTCAGAAACACCTTCAGAAGTAGCTAATGATGCAATCACTCGAACACCTACAACTGTGGGACTTGGATTTTTCACCCTTAGACTATAGTTAAACGCCTTTCCCGCAACGAGGTTATTCGGTACCTCTCCCAGTACAACTGTCAGACCCATTTCGGATGGGGACAGTGGTCTTCCTTTTGGCCAACGGGCAATTCGACCTAATTCGAGTAGTCGGGAGAGTGATGTCTTTAACTCCCTCAACTCGAGGTTCAAAGTAGAAGCTGCTTCAGCCATATCAAAAGTCCCATCATTCGATTCATAGAATGCAAGCACTTTTCGATCTGCTTCAATGAGATCGCTCACACCCTCAAGAATCTGTAGGATTGCTTCTGGAAGTTCATGGGCTTCAAGTAGCGAGTAGTATTTTCCCCCTTCTACTGATGACGCAATTTTCCTGAAGGATTCTTCTACCAATGGGTTACAACCACAGACAAAGATGAATACAGTACTGCCAAAATCAACTCTAAGCTGTTGAACCTCCTTTATTGGGTCAAGTCCTTTAGGACACCCATCTGGGAAGTAATCATCGCCTATACTGTTGTACAAGCGTCCATGTGGGGGAGCATCGCCAACAAGTAACAGCACCTTATACGCATCTCGTTCCCAAGAGAGTTTAGTCCGAGCATCAAAGAGGCCATCGGCTACAGCCTCAGGAGTATCACCTCCCTCTGAGGGCTTTAGGTTGGAAATCTGTTTGTGCACCTGTTTGATCTTCTCGGTGAAGTCAAACACCCTGGTAACATAAGTCCGGTCTTGCGGCGGATGGTCACGGTAGGACACAATGCCAAACCGTATCTCTAATCCCTCAGTCCGTGTAGTGATATGACCAACAATCTCAAAGAGACTGTCTTTGACTGCCTTGATATCGTCCTTCATGGAACCCGTTGTGTCAACTACAAATGCGACGTCTAGTTTGGTGGAGGCCAGCCCAATCCACTCCAAGTCAAGCTTGGTCTATGCCCAATTAAGCCTTTGCTGCTAAGCATAGCGATGGAGATTTTAGTACCATTTGTAGATGAGAGAGTATGGCAGAAATGAGCGATACTGATCTCCAGCTCGAGTTTGTATTCGAAGGGGACTTAATTCTAAGAGGTATCATCAACAGAATACATGCCCCGCTCATTGTGGAGGAGATCAAATCAAGACTTCCTCTTGAGGGCAGAACTGCATTAATGCGAGGAGAAATGAAAATCACATTAGGCATCTCAAAAGGGAATGCAAAACCAACAAATGATGTGAAGAAAGGAGATATCGCTTACCAACCATTGGGCGATTCTTTGGACATCTATCTCAATGATCAGAGAACATTCAGTCAGGTCAATGTGATTGGTAGAATTACTTCCGATGATACGGAACTTGACTCATTGACCAATGTTCGACGAGGTAGTTTAGTGACAATACGGATACAGGAGAAATAGACTACAATCGTTGAAGGTTTTTGATGAGTGCTTCATTCTCATCGACTTCTATTTCAGAGGGGTCCACAATCATCCCAGCCTCATGTGTTTCGATTCTCACTTCGACACCTGAGTGTTTCACACTTTTTATTCCGTTGCTTGATAGGGCTCGAACACATAGCTGTGTTGTATTGAACTCGGTCTTGTTTGATGTCTCTATTGCTTGAGACTCTCTACGGAGTTTGATTTTCGAGATACGTACCTGTTCTTTGAGCTCTGCTACCTGGACTTGCAGCTCCTTTCGTTCGGCACTTTCCATTTCGAGCTGGTTCTTCAAAGCCCCGTATTGTTCTCGTGGAATGTTATCCTTTGACTTGTCAATCCATGTAACAATGGTGCCATCGAACTTACGTGTCGTGCGTACTTGGTCAAGAGCTTTCAATACTGCGATTACGTCATAAACTCGCCGTTTGGGTGTGTTTAAACGTTCAGCCAAAATGTCGCTTCTAATACCAGTTTCCCCACACTCCATTAGGACCTTGACTGACTCCTTGGCCAGATCAACTAGCTTCAACTATGCACCCCACTGTGTCCGGCGGCCTACTCGAAAGAGCAAACTTCCACCATACTTATTGTGTCCGGTATTTAGGTGTTTGTAATTCGCAGGCAATGCCCATGTATTGCATTTGCGTTACGATTTATCGAACCGAATGTATTACTCACATACTACATTAAAGACCTTCTAGTAAAAGTCTCCACAATTCTTTATTTTTGTGTCGAAAAATGAAAACTAGCATTATTCGATATGGTCTCCAAAATATTGGAGACTGAAATCGCAATCAGACACTTGTTGGGTGGATTTGGTTAGACCAGACATTTTTTATCGAGGCTCAGGGGAGCGAATAACACAGACCACCCAAGATTTGGAGTGGAGAGAACGATGAGTAAGAAGAAAGTCATAATAATGGGAGCAGCAGGTCGCGATTTCCATAACTTCAACGTCTTCTTCAGAGAGAATGAAGACTACGATGTCGTTGCATTCACAGCTGAACAGATACCTGGAATTGGCGATAGAATGTACCCACCAGAGCTCTCAGGGCCCCTCTATCCGAAGGGAATCAAAATCTATCCGGAGGAGAAACTACCCGAACTCATCAAGGAGCATGGAGTGGAACAATGTATCCTGGCGTACTCCGACCTACCATACGAGGTCGTGGGTAACAAAATTGCATGGGTGAATAGCCTTGGTCCGGATATGAGATTGATGGGTCCAGAAACCACGATGATAAAGAGCAATAAACCTGTAGTCGCAGTTTGTGCTGTACGGACTGGATGTGGTAAGAGTCAGACTTCCAGACGAGTGAATCAGATTCTTGTTGACTTGGGACTCAAACCCGTCAACATTAGACATCCAATGCCTTATGATCCTGACCTTACAACACAGATTTCCCAAAGATACGAGAAGCTTGAGGACATGGACAAGTTCCGTTGTACAATCGAAGAGCGCGAAGAATATGAACCGATGATAAACATGGGCGTCATTCTTTACGCAGGAGTTGACTATGGTAAGATTCTCGAACATGCTGAAACTGAAGCTGATGTTATCACATGGGATGGAGGTAACAACGACTTCCCGTTCTACAAACCAGATCTCCTCATAGTCATTGCAGATCCTCATAGACCTGGTCACGAAATCTCTTACTACCCTGGAGAAACCAATCTTCGAATGGCAGATGTTGTTGTCATAAACAAGATCGACACAGCAGACTACGAAGATGTTGAAGAAGTAAGAGAGAACATCATGGCCGTAAATCCAAAAGCTATGATTGTCGATGCAGCCTCACCGCTGACCATTGATGATATGGAGAAGATACGAGGTAAACGAGTGCTTGTTGTTGAGGATGGACCAACTGTCACTCATGGTGACATGCCTTATGGTGCGGGGTATATTGCAGCTAGAAAGGCAGGAGCTATCATTGTTGACCCAAGACCATTTGCCGTTGGAAGTATTGAGGACACCTTTGTGAAATACTCGCATCTTGAGGATGTGCTTCCAGCAATGGGTTATGGTAAGAAACAGATGAATGAACTCCAGCAGACAATCAACAAATCAGATGTTGATGCAGTTGTCATCGGTACTCCAATTGACCTTACTCGTGTTGTCAAGATTGACAAACCGAGTGTCAGAGTGAGATATGATCTTCAGGAGATTGGTAGCCCAAATCTTGAGGATGTCCTTTCAGAGTTTGTGAAGAAACACAAACTCAAGTAGAAAATGAGGGGGAGAGTTCTCCCCCATCGATTCCTTTTTTCTAATTCACAGAACATATGCTGGAAGGTCACTCGTGCCCTTCCGAGAGGACAAATTTCGGTATAACACTGCTGTGAAGATATAGGTCAACGAGCTAAACAATAGAGCATTAATCAACGATTCAATCACAAGAGAAGAGGATAGTGGTAAGAACAAGAAGGTTAAACCAACATTGACAATCAAGCCTAGAACTCCAACAGCCAAAACAAGAAGAATGTAGCTTCCGAAAACATGGAAGAAATTGCCACTTGTTAGCTCCCAAGACCGTTTCAAAGAATCAATTGCAGACAAGTCAGTGTCAATCACTACTGCATATGTTGCTAGAAATCGAACTTGAATGTAAATCAGGAATATCCCACCTATCAGGAGAAGAACCATAGATAGCATCATCAATTCAAGTGCTCCCGGCTGAATAATTGGGTTAAATGGATCAGTGATGTCAATCATATCCAAAGCTCTTGAGGCCAGAATTGTTCCAGGAGTGAGTACTACCGAAATGACGAATCCCAAAATAATCTGTACAATAATGATGGACCCAAGTCGGCTGAAGGAATGTGAGAAACTTACACTAACATCTCCTCCAGCCCCTCCATGTTCATCAAGTGTGAACTTGATCGCGGCACCATTGACTATTGCATTCAAAATAAAGGCCATGAATGCAAATCCCACTGATACAACCAACAAAGGCAGATCTGACATTGGGTCCATTAAGAAGCTTATCAGATAGCCAAAAGGGTCTGCAGAAATAGACCCAACTAGTCCAAACATCGCAGAGAGAATCAAAACAGAAACTGCAACAGATGCTGTAGATATCACTCCAACAATGAGGATGTATTGAGCTATCCTTCCTGCCCAGAGTGAGATTGTTTTGGAAATTAGTTGAGTAGCGCTCAGGGTGTATTCTTGATCCCTTTGTTGAGAGGGATCATATCCTAGGTCATCTTCAAACGCCATTTGAAATTCTCCTTACACATGGACTCTCATTATGTTGAGTTATAATTGCTCCGTAACGAAGTGGAGCGCATACTGTGTTATGGTTACTTATGCAGGTTTTGGTCGATTGTCAATAATCTCCATGAACTTCATGCCACCGGCTCTTTCAACTAATTCCTCAAAGCCGATGATTGTCACACCTGGAGTGACCTCAGTGTTGGTCTTAGTTGTTTTCTGAATCTCAAATATCAGGGAGTTGTAGTCACCAGGTACGGGTCCTCGAGGAGCAACATAGAGATTCAGTACATCCATACTATATGGATCAGACATGTCTTCCTTCGCAACTTCAATTTGTACCTCTTCAACTTGGGCGATTGAGAGAATCATTTCACGTAGTGCGGTGAGGTTGACCGTTGCTCCTTTGATCTTCTTCTCACTCATACCCATGATCTCAAGCTGAGCCTGTGCATCATTTGTTCTACCAATATCCCAAAAGAACGGACCATCGAATTCACAGTGTGGACACTTCCCCTTCTCCTGATGAGACGCCACATCACCCAATAGAAAGCCTTCAAACACGGTACCAGTTCCATCAAGATGGAACAGACACATATGACCAGATTCGTCATCACCAACGAGGTCATAGGTTCCGTCGTCATTGAACTTAATGAGTTCAAAGGCGAGCATCAGTGGAGAAACATTATGATATGGACCATGTCTATCGCACTGCACAGCAAATGAAATCTTGCTCTCAGAGGATGCATATCCTCCAACGGCATGAACTTTCTTTGCTCCTTTCGCTTCCAATGTTTCAATCATATCATCTACTGCGGGTTCGTATATTTTTTCACCAGCAAGCAAGAGAACATTCTTCTCTGGAGCTTGGTAGTCCTTTGCCTCTTTCATTGTTCTGAAGAATCTATTACGAAGATAACTTGGCATTCCAGCAAAACTGTTCACTTTGAAGAGACCTGCGAGTTCAACCAATCGCTCACTTGGAATCGCACCACCGGCACTGGTGGCAACATAGAACTTTGACAGCTGTTTAAGGCCCATGTTGACTGCATGCCATCCAAGATGGGGTGCATAAGGGAAGAGGTTCATACTGGAACATTCCCAATCACTATTGGCATAGGGATCAATTGCCATTTGGCCAACTTTTACACAATTCTTGTATAACAGCTCATTGTCATATCGAGTCAGGAAAACTGGAGAGGGTAGTCCAGAGGCTCTTCCTGAACTGAACCAGAATTGCAATGGTGAGAACTGGTATGTTGCTCGTTCCTTCAATCGTTCTGTGGCAGCGGCTTTTCCAATACCCAGCTTGACCTTTGCACCGTTATTTCTAATGAACTTCGCTAAATCTTTGTGACCCGCCTCTTTGGAGTACTTCATGAGATTACCAATTGCTTCAGCAGATTCTCGAGGTTTGCCATCTACTTCTGTTGGATTCAATACAAATTGCTGAATGTTTTCCCTATAGTCAATCTTCTTGACCAAAGGTATATTGAACTTGGCCCAGTCTTCAATGCATGTGATGTTGAATGGGTCGATGTTGTTGTCTTTGAACAATTTTCGGTAGTATGGATGATTCGGCCAGACCTGATATCGAATAAATGCTCGAAACTTCTTGTCTTGAATCTCCTTAATCTCACGATGATTTGTTCTCTTCAATTCTTGAAATGTGAACGTGTCCTTTGCCATTTAGCTGTCTCCAGAAAGGTGTATAGACAAATTCGCGGTCCAGCCCGACATATGAAAGTTGTGAGTCATATTAACGAAGAAAATACACGCCTTTAAGGGTCTGAAGTAGAAACCCATAATAGACAACTAGACAGAAAACAATCGTCTAAGAGTATTGGTCAGGAGTGATTTCATTGTCCGAAACTGACGAAAAACTGCAAAAAGGAATCATTGAATTAGACAAGGGTAACGACAAGAAGGCATTCAGCCTTTTCAAAGAAGTCTTTGAAGAGAGACAAGAAAGACTCCTCAAGAAAGTACAGGATAATCCTAAGTCTCCAACATTAATGTTAGATGCACTCTATATGATACACGGACTTGTATGGCTTAGAGTAGCAGAAGCTGGCAAGGAGAAGAAGCATAGTGTTGAGCTTCACGGAAAGGCTGTAGGTACAGTTGAAGCCGCTCGAACCGCTTTGGGACCATTAGTGACAGGACTAGCTCAGTGGGCTAAGGAGAAAAACATCAAGGTTGTTCACAATAAAGCTCTAGGACTTCTTGCGGCTACAAAAGATCTTGAGGACATGGCGAAGAAGGCTCTGGAAGCTAGTCGAAGAATGGCTTAGTCCCAATACTGATTGTGAATACACTCCTACTAAGAAACCTACTTGTTCATATGACGCGACCAGTCTTCAGCAGAGAAACGTTCTTCCATTATCTCCAGCTCTGAGAGAACTGCAGATTCAAGGTCTACACCGAATGTGTTTGCAATTTGTATGAAGAGATTGAAGGCTTGCGCAAACTCACGTGACAGCTCATCTTTCTTTGGAGCTTCATGACCTAATCCTATTACCTTGTACCCCTCCTTTACGGTAATATGGCGGGATATCTCTCCTAACTCCTCAATAAGATGCGCGAACACCAGTGAGGCTGGAAACTTATCCCATCCGCGATTTTTCTCGAACTTGTCGAGTTTCTGTTGAATCTCTCTTAGTTGCATTTACGTCATCCTCTTCGTTATTTCTAGTACCTGCGCACGTGTTTGATCTATTATTGAAGAAGTAGGACTCTCCAGCGGACCAAGTGGAGTGTCATCTGGGAGAGAGTCACCTCCTAGGAACATTGCTTCACTCACAATACCCATCATCTCTACAGGGGGGAGCACGGCACAGGCTAATTTCGACCCTATTTTAACCTCTTGAAGGTTGGTTACAATCCTCCATATTCGTGACCCGTCTGTACATCTACACTCGGTGAGGTTTTTTGAGTCAGGAACAGATTGAGTTTGGCTTATCTCTACAGCAACAATATCAACTGCATATGCTGGCTCATCGTCAAAATCCTGAAGTTTTCGAATTAATGCTTCAGCAATTCGAAATGCATAGAATACTTCAGCCAGACAAAGAGATTCATTCAACAAGGCGGGTTTGTAACCAGAAGTTTTGATTGCATCTTCCAGAATATTTCGAAACTCAGCAACTGATTCAACTATGTTCTTCGTAGCATCCAACTCAGCGACTTTGGGGGCTGGAATATAAGAATACTTCACCTCGTAGATTAGGCTTCCAGCTTGTTGCAAAATTGTGCTAAGCTTCGAATAGTCTACATGGAGTTTCAGTTTCCTGTTTCCTACCATTTCGTGAAGACGTTTCAATGCATCCTCTAGAACAAGTATTCTAGCATCCTTCGCAGTATCCAATGGTCTCACCATTTGTAGGGAATCCGAGGCCCCAGATAAACCTCTCTCAAGTTGGTAGGAGGCCACACGAAGTGATATAAAGACAAGCGCTGTAATCCATTCAGATTTCAGCAGTGGGAGATACGCACTTTGATACAAGCCGTGTACGTCCTGATTGCCGACAGTGGCCTTTGTGTCCTTGATAGAAAATACGGCGAAGCCGATATGGATCCAAACCTAATCAGTGGATTTCTTACTGCTCTAATTCAATTCGGTCGAGAACTAAGTGATGGAAATCGGGTTCATGTGATAGACTTCGGTGCTTTTGATATCTGTCTCTCACTGAAGAACAACATCATTGTTGCCGCGACCGTTGACAAGGTTGACGATGGAAATGCAGCCATGGCTGTGCTTGGAGAGGTTAACAATGCCTTCTCGCAGCAATATGGGAGCATGTTGGCTGAATGGGATGGCAACCTCGAACCCTTCGAATCATTCTATACAGTTTTAGATGGCATCACAAAGAATGGCCGTGCATCAGAAACAAAAATCGTTGTTCCAGTACTCACAGGGAAAGTCAACCCGATGCTTGTCCGTTTAGGCCAAATGAGTCAAATAACCTTCGATGTAGCTAAGAAGTGTGATGGTAAACTCACAACCAGAGATATTGCAGACCAACTGGGAATGCACCTGAAAGAGGTTCAGAAATCTCTCAACTCACTTGAGGATATGAAAATCCTAGAGTGGAAAGAGATCGGCTAACTAAACAGTCTTTTTTTATGTATTCTTTGACACAAGAGGTCTACTGATAGTAAGATGTCAGGCAGGATCTACGAGGACTGGCCCCACTCATTACCTGCCGCGATTAGGATAAGACCGATAACTATCAATCCAGGCGCAAGAACACCGGGTATTGTGATTGAGCCAAATATCATGTCCGCTAAGACATAACGACCTGCATGAACGACCCTTCCTGCAAATAGCACAAAGAATCCAAAACCTAGGAATAAGTTTGATAATCTCAGGTTCCCACCAGATTGCCAAGCTAGATACCAGAACAATAGAGGGATGAATAACGCGTAGGCTGCCCCTGCTGAACCAGAGAGAAGAACTCTAGTTGTTGCATCAAATGGAATGAATCCAAGAAGAACTCCGATTCCTACCGCTGGAATAGCAAATGCGATCTGGGCTGATTTCTTACCAAATATCATGAAACCAGCAGTAGCTGACAATATAGCGAGTGCCATCCACTGGAAGAAAGCTCCAGCCATTAACCAAAATGGCGATACATCCAGATACGGAGTTAAGGGTAGTGTTAAGCTCTGGGGGTCAGCATAGAAGTCCCCAACGAAATAGAAAC
>JASFEF010000071.1:0-12296 GCA_050124975.1 Candidatus Thorarchaeota archaeon
CCTATAATCATTCCAAACAGGGGATCCGGGTTGAGGACCCAGGCGAGCTCAGGTACCGGGAACCAGACCCATAGAATTGTGTTGAGAATCATGATCCCTGCAAACACGAAAGAGATGCTTCGTAGCCTGGCACACTCCGCCCATGCTTTCTCCCCTCTCTTTTCCTCTCGTGTCACAGGCATCACGCTGAGTGTTGTCAGGTAAGCAAATAGAAAAGCACACACATGCAGCGATATCAGATTGAGCCACGCGACACTCAATGAATCTACACCTGTTTTTTCATACCAGAACATGCTCTTATTTCTGGGCATTTGAACAAGGCCGCTTCCGAAGAGGTTTTGTATATTCATGCACTATCGTTAATCATGAAGAAGACAGATGATGAATGGAAACTGGAACTGAGTCCAGAGCAGTTCAGAATTCTAAGACAATGCGGGACTGAACCACCCTTCACAGGCAAGTTTGTGTATCATAAGGGTCAAGGCACCTATGTTTGCGCAGGGTGTGGTAATGTGCTCTTTAGCTCAGACACAAAATTTGAGTCTGGTAGTGGGTGGCCTAGCTTTTGGGACAAGGTTTCCGAGGATAGCATCGAACGCAAGGTGGACAACAGTCTTGGCATGCAGAGGATAGAGGTTGTCTGTAAGAAATGCGGTGGTCATCTCGGGCATGTGTTTGATGATGGACCCAATCCAACGAGATTGAGATATTGCATTAACTCACTTGCCTTAGACTTCAAACCGGATACAGACGATACTGAATAATCACTTGATTTTTCCAAGAGCTCCGTCAAGTGCTTTCATGAAGGCAGATTCGTCTGCCTCTCGTCGTTTCTTGAGCTCTTTCCATGTCGCGGAGCAGTTCTTGTACTCCACGCCGAGGAGTTTGTGGATCTGTTTGTCAATATCACGTTTGTTTTCCGGTGTCACCCCAACACCAATCTCTGCGAAGATACTTTTCATGTGCCTGAAATAGCATGTCAATTGGAGATTCCTCCTTACTGCTATAGATTACGACAACTATCAACATTTCTAACGCTCTGTAGCTCCGAGTGAATGTTACATATCTAGAAGCAAAAATCCCAACTCTATGTTGAAGCAAGAAGGTTCAATGAGATTCGGTCGTGTTTCATTCAGAGATGATGTTCTTCGAGAATCTTTCATCGAGATGATTAGGAACCTCAACATGAGGCCGCCAGTGGTTATCAAACCGAACTGGGGTTTCTCGGTAATCTTTACCGAGGCCGACATCTTAGACTGGACACTTGAAGCGATTGATGGTGACGCCATAGTCGTTGAGAGCTATGGATGGGCCCGATGTAGGGAGGCAGTAGATGAGAGACAGTATGGACCCTTCAGCCGTAAAGCTCTGAGAGAGGCGGACAAGTGGTTCCTCAATTACTCTGGAATTGACAAGGTCCTGGAGAAGTATGACACAGAGTACCTCAACATCACTGAGGAGGTCTGGGCAGGTCGAGTTATAGAAGAAGACACTATTCACGCGATTGTGGAAGACTCGTATGCACCTCTTCAAATGAAGGAAACAGCCTCGTTTGTTCCTCAACGAGTTTATGACTTGAGTGACGGGACTTTTCTAAATCTTTCCAAGCTCAAGTTCATGGGAGCCGATATTGTCATCTCCCTGACCCTCAAGAATCTCTTTGGAATGATACCGGGTCCTGATCGTGGAAAGTTCCATGGTGAGATGAACAAAGCAATGAACCCAAGCATCGTTGACATGAATAAGATCTACCGGTCACTCTTCAAGATGAGGGGGGTTGTAGAGGGAGTTCTTACAGCATCGAGAGGTATGACATTGGAGCCGCAGGTATTCAAGAATCAAGGTGTCGTATGGACCGGTGATGATACTCTTGAGCTGGATGCCGTGGTTGCAGCGCATTTGGGATTAAATCCGAGTGATGTGGGGTATCTGAAACTTGCTGCCCAAAGCTTTGGGAACTGGGACGATAAGGCGGTAGCTCATGCTACCAATCATGCACTCACTCGGTTCTCTTGACAAATCCCACAACAAGAAATCCTGGAATCTCCTGTTTGTAGGAAAGGAGCTGTTTATCCCTAATTGTTCGGCCCCTGGATAGTTCAACAGTTATCTCTCTGAACGCAATCATCTGTAGTCCAGCAGAGAAGGCTTTCTCGAAGTAGAAGCTCAGTGGTCTGTGATATGCCATCACTTTGGAGTCCTTGTACTTTGGATGAGGAATCTCTTGGACTGACATATAGTGTTTCATCTTCAAATAGTAGCCATCGTCATCCTGCTCTCTTCGAGCATATGACAATGGGTGAGGTATCGTAAATACCATCTTTCCACCATCTTTCAGGACTCTACTACATTCTGTAATTGTTGCTTCTATCTCCTTGATGTCATGGAATCCAAATGTGGAAACGATATAGTCCATTGAAGAATCAGGAACCTCACGCATGTTTCCGGAGCTGCATTGAATGTACTTCACCCCTAAGGGTTCAGAAGCTTCAGAATCTTGGGCAATTTCGATCATTTTCTCTGAGAGGTCGATTCCTACTACTCTTGCACCCTTTCGAGCAAGAATACGAGAGAGATAGCCCTGGCCACATGCAAGATCAAGTATTGATAGATCCTGAACATTGCCCAGAATATCAAAGATGACTGGGTTGACATATGTCCTGTGATACGAGTCCCCAGTTTCACCTACTGTTTTATGATAGTCAAACGCGACTTCATCCCATGATGCGGGCATACTTATGATTCACCATCGTGAGCATATGTCCGTTCTGTTTTGAGATTCCATAGTAGAACATCTGCTTTGAACCGTTCTCTTTTATTCAAGCACCCTTAGTTCTCAGAGTTAGTGTATTCAGGAGTCTATTCATCATGCGATTTGCTACAATCTCTATTCTTCTTGCACTCACGTTAGGGTTGGTTTTTTCACCAAGCCAACAGCAGGTAACGTATACATCCTTTGGTGAGAGAATGACCAATGAAGGGTTAGATGTGTTGTTCTGCTCGTATTTTGGGGGAGATGACGAAGAGTGGTCAAATGATGTATGTTTCACTGATGATGGAGGATTTGTTCTATCTGGAATGAGTAGGTCTGACTATCTTCCAGTGAAGAATGCCTACCAGAGTGAGAATGCTGGGGATGGAGATGCGTTCCTAGTGAAGGTGAGTTCACAGTTTGAAGTGGAGTTTTACACCTATTTTGGAGGAAGTGGGCATGAAGAACCAATGGCACTCACAGTTGACCATGATGGGAATATCATTCTCGCGGGTGGTACAAGTTCAGATGATCTGACTGTCTTGAATGCAATTCAGGACAATTTGAATGGAACAACTGACGCGTTTCTGGCAAAGTTTAACCCCTCTGGAGACCTTCTCTTTTCCACGTATTTTGGTGGGAGCAATGTTGACAGGATAGAAGATATCTACGTTGATTCGACTGGTAATTATTTGGTCACGGGACCTACAGAGTCTACTGACCTCTATACTACTCCTGGTGTACACCAAGAGAGTCATGGTGGGGGAACCTCTGATGTCTTTGTAGCATCAATAGCAGATGATGGTCAATCCATCCTCTTCTCAACGTATTTTGGAAACTCAACAAACGATGATGCATGGGCTATTGGTGTCGATTCAATGGGCGATGTGGTTGTAGTTGGAATGACGAATGGAGATGCAATAACAACAGATGCGGCATACCAGCAGACCTATGGCGGTGGTCAGACCGACTCTTTTGTGGCAAAATTCGCTCCGAACTGCACTTCACTCAAGTGGTCGACTTTGCTCGGGGGGAACGGATGGGAGTTTGGAGATCAAGTAGAGTTTGATTCTGAGAATAACATAGTTGTGTCCGGTTATACAGGATCATCAGACTTTCCACTCGTGAATCAGTTGTATAATGACACTGGCAATCATGATGCATTCTTCACCAAGCTGAGTCCTGATGGAGACTCCCTGTTGTTGTCAAGCTACCTTGGAGGAAGTCTTGAGGACCGCTCATATGCTATGGAGGTCCTGTCTGATGACTCAATTCTGATCACTTCACCTGCGTCCTCCCCGGACATGCCTGTTGAGAACGCTTTCCAGAACGATTCAAGCGGGGGTTCCGATGGATACATAGCTCTCATTGATAGCCATGAACCTGCCCTTCTATTTGGTAGCTATTATGGAGGAAGCTCGAATGACTATGTGTTGGGCATGTCAGTACATGATGATGACATGATAGCTGTCATTGGGTATACATCTTCAGATGACCTGCCTACATACAGGGCAATTCAAGGTGAGTATGGGGGTTATAGCGACACTATGGTCTGGGTGTTTGGTTTTGAAGAACCACAACCAATCACGAATGGTCCGCCATTCATTTCCATTGGTGTCCTTGTGATTGGAGTTGTTGCTCTAGTGCTTATCATAGGCTTGAGAAGACGAACTTGAACTTCACCAATAGTTAAATATAGTTAATAAAGACTGTAGGACTCAGTGAGGCAAGAATGGCTGTTCGAGGAATCGGAGGCGTCTTCTTCAAATCAAAAGACCCGAAGACACTTCAAAAATGGTATGTTGAAAATCTAGGTTTGAAAACTGATGAAAGTGGGTACATCTACTTCATGTGGTCGGATCTGAAGAATCCAGGTTACACGCTCTGGGGACCGTTTCCAGAGGATACCAACTACTTCAACCCTAGTGAGTCATCCTGGATGATTAACTTCGTTGTGAGTGATATTGAGGATATTTTTGCAAGGCTGAAATCTAAGGGTGTGGAAGTTGACGAAAGGGGTGTACAAGAAACCCCTGAGGGGAAATTTGCTTGGTTTTTGGATCCGGAGAAGAATAAGATTGAACTCTGGGAGCCCTCGAATCTGCATGGTTAGGTGTTCCTGCTAAGAATCGTAATATATAGTAGAACCAGGCGAATTTTAGAGGATTCATCATGCGAGAAACTGTGCTACTGCTTGGCGCATCTGGTTCAATGGGTTTTGTCGCTTTCGAAGAGCTTTGGAATCGGTTAGATGATAAAGGTGAACGAAAATACAGAATCGTTCTCCTTTTGCGACCATCAGATAAGAATAAGAAACTGTTTGCTAAATACGATCAGAAGTCTGGAATCGAGCACATTTCTGGCAATGGTGTTGCAGAGGGTGATGACCTCAAGATAGTGTGGGGCGATGCAACCAACTATTCAGATATCATCGAGTGTGTTCAAGGTGTAGACTGGATTCTTTCTCCTATGGCGTTCATTGCTCCCGCGGCAGACCATAATCCTGAGATGTCTAAAGCTGTAAACACAACAGCTATTGAAGATGTCATCAAAGCGATTTACGAGGTTGGTGGTCAAGACCACATCAAGTTCGTATATGTCGGGTCTGTGGCTGAAACAGGTGACCGATTGCAGACTATCCACATGGGGCGTGTCGGAGACCCTCTGAAACCAAGTGTGTTCGATTTCTATGCAACATGCAAAATTGGAGGAGAACGAGCGGTCATCGAATCTGGATTGAAGTATTGGGTGTCTCTCCGACAGACATACATCGCCATTCCAGATGCTATGAGTCTAATGGACCCTATAATGTTTCATCAACCGATAGACACCTGCATCGAACTCAACACCTGTTATGATGCTGGGAGGGGTCTTGTCAACTGTCTGGATGTTCCTGAGGATTCTGACTTTTGGAAAAGAGTATACAACATGGGTGGTGGACCTAGCTGTAGAGTTGTCTTCATTGAATACATTGAGCAAATGATGAAGATACTGGGAATCGGGGACTACAGAAAGGTCATGGAACGAAAGTGGTTTGCACTCAGAAACTTCCATTGTCAGTATTTTGAGGACAGTTCGATTCTGAATGAGTATATACACAATTGGGGAGAGTCACTGGAAGACCATTATGCCCAAGTGATGAAGAACCGTCCCTTCATGCTGAAGATGGGAGCGTTCCTAAACAAGATTCCCGGTATACGTCATTTCATCCGTAAAACGGCGTATAATAGAATGAGAGAGATGGTTTCAGGAAAAGATGGTACTCTCTATTGGTACGAGAATAGGAATGACAGAAGAGTATCTGCATTCTATGGATCATATGAGAAATACGAAGCCATCGGTGACTGGGATGACCCTGACATGCCCAATCTCAGACCAGAATGGAAGCGATTGAATCACGGATATGACGAGTCCAAAACCACTCTTGACATAGGAGACCTTCAGGATGCAGCCAGATTCCGAGGAGGAGAACTTGTCTCAAGTCCTTGGGATGGCGACATGTATACAAAGGTGAGGTGGAGATGTGCATTCAATCACGAGTTCGATGGCACACCCTATCTTGTGTTAAAGGCAGGTCATTGGTGTCCAGACTGTCTAGCACCGCCATGGAATGATGATGAGATTGCAAAAAGAAACCCCTACTTTGCACAAGTCTGGTATCCAAATCATGATGAGGATGAGAATAACTTCTATCCAAGCGACTGCTATACAGATATCCTCTGATTAATCCGATTTGTCTTTCGTAATTGCTTTGAATGCTAAGTGTTTTGCTGCCTCTCGTTTCTTTGTGATGTCGCTAGCCTGTTCTGCGATGGAGTCAAAGAGACTCTTCTTATCCATTACTGCTTTCTCAACAAAGGACGCAACTACTTCGGAACGACTCTTGAAAATCTCTAGTTCTACTAGCGCATCAAGAATCTCAACAATATCAGAGCTCAGTCTGGTCATAACAGAGATCTCGCGATTCTTGAGACCATGTTTGTCGCGCTCAAATCGACCCAATAGCTCATCTCTAAGGCTTGTTTCTTCTTTTGATCGTGTTTCTTGCTTAGACGTCCTTAGCACCTCGTTCTCATTAGGAGTGGTGATTCATAGGTGACACCTTAATAATTTTAATGTAAGGATAGGACTCTAATAGTGTTACACTATCGTGCAATGGCTAAGTATTTTGTTTCCAGCAACTCTATTTTTCGATTTTCTCTCTGATTCTATCGAGCTCTTTGATGTACCGCTCAGTCGTTTTAGCGAGCTCTTCCAGAATGTCTGGAGAAGGATTCTTCATCAACGCAACCCGAATATCCATGAGCGTCTTGAAGAGGTTCTGAATGGATGGTGGCATCCCTCCACTTTGGTCCATCAATGGATGAAAGAATGTAGCGAAAGGGAAGAACCCCTTGGATATTTTATCCCGGAGTTCACGACTCCTGTCAATCTCGGTTTCGAGAAACTTTATCCCCTTGTCAGTCAGCTCATATCTTCGTGTTCTTCCATCCTCGTCAGGGATTTCTTGAGTAAGACCATCTATTAACAAATTCTTCAGTAGGGGGTAGATTGACCCAGGTTTAGGTTTCCAGAACCCACTCAATTCCTCCTCGATAGCTGAAGTCAATTCAGCACCAGACATCGGACGCTCCCGAAGCTTGTGTAGCACCTGATATCTAAGGAACCCTTTCGGGACTTTTGCAGTGTGTTTGATCCATTTTTGAAGGGGACTGAAAAGTTCCTCCCTTCGTTTCCTAAACTCAGTGAGTCGTTTCTCAGACAGATAGTATTTCTTTCCAATTTGTACAATGGGAGATTCATCTTTTGGGATAAGAGAAGAGAAGTTTTCAAAGTCTGCAGGAAATCCCAGTTCTTTCCGTGTCAGGGCCTTCTCAGGCGTGGTAGCCCCTCGCTCTCTGAAGACTTCCACCATTCTACGGAAAGGACTGAACATGTCTTTCTTAAATGAAGGACTCACCTTTATCTTATTCGAATATATCACTAGTGATATTTCAAGTGAACTAAACATATAATAGCATTAACGATTGTTAAAGTACTCAACCGATAATTTGTTGGAGATGGTCTTTTGAGATATCGAAAGGTTGGAAAGAGTGGACTAAAAGTAAGTGAGATCTCTCTCGGTTCTTGGCTGACATATGGCGGATCTGTTGAGAATGAGATGGCCAAGAAATGCATGGCCACAGCACTAGACAATGGAATCAATTTCATAGACTCTGCAGAGATTTATGCTGGTGGAAAGGCAGAGGAGGTTATTGCGCAGTTCTTCAGGGATGAGAACGTAAGTAGAAGGAATCTGGTGATCTCAAGTAAGGTGTTCTGGCCAACAAGTGAAGATATCACTGATTGGGGAAACAGTAGAAAGAACATCATGAATGCCATCGAGGGCAACTTAGAGCGCCTGAATATGGACTATATTGACATCTATTTCCTTCACAGGTATGACTACACGACTCCAGTGAAAGAAACTGTCATGGCAATGGATGATCTAATCAGAGCTGGTAAGATACGGCACTGGGGCACATCGGTTTGGACTGCCGCCCAGCTAGAACGGGCTAATGCAGTGGCAAAGGAGCTTGGTGCTTACAAACCAATTGTTGAACAACCCATGTACCATATGTTGGCTCGATTCATTGAACTGGAGATCATGCCAGTCGGAAAGACTCATGGGATGGGTTTCACGGTGTTCAGTCCTCTGGGCGGGGGCCTTCTAACAGGAAAGTACAATGATGGTGTGCCTGAGGGAAGTCGAGGAGCGACAACCTCCCTGTTGAATCGACGCCTTACTGAGGAGAACCTGACAAAGGTTAGGAAACTTGGCGAGGTCGCGTCCTCTCTTGAAATCACGACTGGACAATTGGCACTGGCATGGGTCCTCAGACGTCCCGAGGTTTCTGCAGCACTTGTTGGTGCGACAAAGCCCGAGCATGTGATCGAGAACGCGGCTGCATCAGATGTGACCCTCTCGAAGGACACACTTGAGTGGATAGAGGAGATTCTGGATAATGCTCCCGAGTGGCCATCCAATTATCGTCCTAACATCTACTACCAAGACAAGATGAGATGACAAAGAAAACGAGTGTGCTGAGAGCTTAAACCCTCAGCACTTCTTCCATTCACAGGAAAATGTAGGCTGCTACAAGTCCTGTGATATAGACCAGGTGGAAGATGAAAAGAACCACCTTGGGCACCTGAATCTCGCGTCGCTTCACTACTGCTCCTGCGACAGCACATAAGATGACAGAGAGGAAGAATAATAGAAACATCAAACCGATAGACATCACTATACTTCCACCTCTTGAGATCGTCGCCTCCACTTCTTCCCAAAGTAGTAGACAAGTCCACCAATGTAGAGAATGTGGAAGGCCAGCCAGAAGAGATGACCGAGGAGGGTCAGACTACCAGCAACAAGGTTCATAGCTACCGCGCAGATAGCAATTGATACAATCAAGACAAAGAAAAACATCTTGATTGGACTGCACCGTGTGCCATTTGTGCCCACATAGTCAGGCTCTGACACGACGGATGACATAGATTGAATGATGAAGTGTTCGTTCATTATTAGTTCACATGGAATACTGTCACAAAGAACTACAAAACAGCATGGCAAGTCTAGGCTGCAAAAAATGCATCTGATTTAAGACGGAGTTGTCATTATTGTATCATCCACTTCAGAAAGAGAAAATTCGCTGGTGATCAATTTTGGACTTACTCGATAGTGCGTTATTTCAAGAGCTTAGCAATCATTGTCGAGTTTCTTTCACAGAGCTCAGTAAGAAGTACGATGTGTCGGTCAACACCATCAAGAATCGTGTTGAAGAGATGATTGAACGGGGGATCATTGTATCTTTTGATGTTCAACTCAAGCTTAGCCTATACAATGCTAGTTTTGCACTGATCATCCTGCGGTTGAAACGACTTCTCACTGACCAAGAGAAAGACGAGATTGGAAATCATCAGTTTGTCACTAGTGTTGCGACAGGAATGCAACTAGATGGACAGGTTGTGGTCATATACCGGAACAATGACGAGCTCAATGAGGTGATTGAGAGCCTACGGTCCAACGAGAATGTGAGAAACCTAGAGCTCTTCCAGATGCTTCCGCCCCCATCGTCAACTGTAGGCCTACCGGTTTCAAAGGAGCTAGATTCGCTGAAAAAGATTGATTGGCAGATACTTCATCAGCTTCGTTGGAATGGTCGGATGGCAATCAAAGACCTGGCGAAAAAGATAGGTCGTTCTGCACCCACTGTCAGAAAACGACTTGATTACATGAGAGAACAGGGATTTCTCTATGAGACCATCCTCACAAACATTGGTGTGGTTGAACATGGATTTGTAATTAATTTTGGATTAGAGCTGCCCGAGCTAACAAACGAGGATCAACTGGAGATTGACAAAGAGATGAGGTCAACATACAAAGAAAGTTATGTGGTCAGCTGGAAGGTTGTTGACAGACCCATCATATTCATGACATTTCAAGTAGAAAGCGCAGCTGAGGCGCAAAAAATCCAGTCAGACCTACTATCTCGATTCCCAGAGAATCTCTCCATCACTCAAGCTATCAGTGGGAGCTGGAAGTACTACAAGGACTTCAGGGATCAGATTCTTGAAGACCGCTCCCAATAGACTACTGTGTTGACGCGGAGGTAAGTCCTGCAACAATCACTAGGATTGGTCCAAGGTAGAGACCAGCCCATACAAACGGCGCAATAATCCCTAGTACTATTAGAGCTATCTTCTTACTCCGTTGGCTCTCCCAGCCCTCTTTATGGACAATCCGAAGTACTGCCACTCCTAGAATCAAAGGAGCTGCGATGAAGAGTATTGACACTATCACAGTCCAGTTGTACGGCGCAGCCAGCAAGGCAAGCATCATCTGTGAGAAGAATGAGAAACTTGAGCCCAAGAAAAGTAGACCACCCATAGTCCCAACTAAGGTCAATGCCCTCTCCTTCCTAAAAGCAGTTCTATGTCTTACCGCAATGAATGCCAGACCTAGGATGAGAGGGAGCAGCATGAGTAAGAGAATGAACAAAAGACTTTGACCACTCCACATGATTATGGTAATCGCCATGGATGGAACCATTATCCATTGAAGTACGCTGTATGCCTCGATATATCCTGTAACTAGTGCATATCTCCCACTGTTTGTTTCCTCGTAGATTGCTATATAGTATGTTCCTGTGGCAGGTGCACTCATATTGAGATCGACTGTTGTGTATTGACTGAGAGGTGTGAACCCTTCGTATTCAGCCTCCAATGGACTCGACTCAATCACCGTCACACCAGCACCGCCAGGAATTTCAAGAGAGGCGGGAGGTGTACCCTGATTTGTCACGCCGGGACCCATCAACACAAAGTTGGGAGTGAATCCCCGGTTTCCTTCCGGAATTGGTACATTCAGCATGAACCTGATTCTCTCACCAGCTGATGCCTCGAATGAATAGTAATGTATCGATCCTGGATTTAGTTCAGAATAGTAGAACCATGACTTCCAGGGATCAATGATCTCTGTGGCTGTTGCAAGAGTTGTTCCATCATCTGGAACGATTGGAATGTGAGCATCTGCAACGACCACAAGAAAGGTTAGCGAAATTGTAATGGTGAGTATGACAAATAATCTACGATTCATAGAAAAATTCCCAACCTCTACTGTCTATTTAGTGTGTCCCTGACTAATCAACACTCAATCTCTCGCTGTGGTTTGGAATAGCCTCTGACAACCAATGTCAAATATGATGTTGTTAAATTCCAACACCCCCTGATTGTCAGACAAATAGGTTTCTAGTGACTTCAACGAGTTGTCCACCTTTGAAACCAATGAGCTCGCCATCAGATCTGGCAATGCAATAGCCTCCAAGGAACGGAACATGGAGCCCTTCATCTATGGAGAGGTCAAGATAGATGGCCCTAGATGCAGCAATCACAATATCATGGGCCACGTAGATTTGGAGGTCATTCGTTTTGGCTCTGGAAAACACATCAGTGATCTTCTGGGTAAGTCGCTCTAGGTAATCATCAATCGGTTCAATGGTTTCAGTTGGAATTTTATTTCTCTTCCATTGCCAATAGAACTCATCAAAACCGATTCCATGAGCTAAAGTGACTATCTTTTCGATATCCCCTCGACCTCCTAGAAGAACATTCAATACTTCATTATCAATGAGGTGGCCTCCTGACTCCTGAAAGCCTTCAGAGATTCTGTCAGCAGTTTGGGTAGTCCTGATGTGTGGACTATGAAAGATTGTCGTTCTCCATTTCTTTGGAATTCTTCTTCCGAACTCAGTAGCAATATCATGACCTGATTCTGTCAAATCAACCCGAATGGTTGTGGGAACATCAATATCTTCGAGCCTTTCGGAATGTCTTATCATCATTAAGACAGGACCGGAATCTAGAGAGTCTAACCAACCAAGAAGTGCTCGAGCTTCATCAAGCCACTCAACACCATTCCACTCATATTCAGCAACCAATCAAACTCTCTCCGAAGTCAACAACAGAGAGCCATAGTCCTGTTTATGCTATTAACTCAAACGCATCG
>JASFEF010000072.1:0-12283 GCA_050124975.1 Candidatus Thorarchaeota archaeon
TGTCAATGGTTATTCCATTTGTTAAGTTTGAAAAAGCAGTTCCATAGCAGAACAGAGGTACTGGCCAATCAGTGTGATATGTAGCAGTCCAATCGACTGTGACATTGTTTGCGCGAGCAATCCTGAGTGTTCGCTTGTCTTCTTCTGAAACAAAATCAGATGGAAGTACTGAATTGAGATTGTTACTCAATGCAACCAAACCTTCAGTTTCATGATCAGCTGTAACAAATAGAATCGTGTTATTATGTGACTCGACATAGTCTATAGCAACATCAACTGCCTTGTCGAAGGCTATCGTGTCTAAGGCATCTCGAATTTTGTCCTCCGCGTGAGCCGCGTGATCGATTCTACTTCCTTCTACCATCAAGAAGAACCCATCAGAATCCTGCGAGAGAATCTCAATTGACTTACTCGTCATCTCAGCAATAGAGGGTTGCACATTGTAATCTCTGTCGTGTTCATAGTCCATATGTGAGGTAGAGAAAAGGCCAAGGACTTTGCCAGAGCTTATTCCATCTAGTTCGGTTTGATTGTACACTACTGAATATCCATTTGTGATCATAGTGGATATTTGCGAACCAGTGAAATGATCTAGACCTCCACCAAACAAAACATCAACATTAGCTTCTTCTACGATTTGCCGTGCGATTTCTGTGTAATTGCCTCGATCATTGACATGAGTCATGAAACATGCTGGTGTAGCATGTGTGAGCTGGCTTGTAGCCACAATGCCTGTAGATTTGTTCTGAGATTGTGCAAATTCCAAGATTGTTTCAAGAGATATTAGAGATGGGCTGAGAGATACAAATCCATTGTTTGTCTTGTTTCCTGTTGCTATAGCTGTAGCAGCTGCTGCAGAGTCAGTTACAGCTGCATCTGCAGAGTGAGTCGTGACAGATGCATTCCAATCTGAGTCCTGCATGAATAATGAACCATGTTCCCCAAACTCGACAAGTCGCGCTAGCTCCACATGTTCATATCCCATTCCATCGCCAATCATCAAAATGATGCTAAGGGGTTCTTCAGCAGCAAGAATAGCATTGTCACCTAGTTGTATGTCAATAATGGGAATTGATGGAATAATAAGAGAGGTTAGAAGAAGTATAATCATCAAGAGCTTAGGCGTGGCAGTCATAACAGTCATTGGTTGTACAAACTCGATGATGAATCTTAGGTGTATCAACCATCTAGGTTTTTTTGAAAGGAATTGAGGAGGAGGTTGAGCACCCCCTCCATTTGTGAAAAAGCAGGGGAGTCTATACTGCCATTGACACTGAGCCATTAATTGCGTTTATCTTGAGAGTCTGTGCTTTTGGTCCTGCTCTGACTTTGACATAATAGACAGGGACATAGTAGCCATATAATTTCTTGAAAGCAAGAGAATGTGAAGCTATTCGTTTTGCACCTGAGGGTTTCTGTCCAGCCATCTTGGACACAGCTTTGATAACTTTCTCTAGACTGTTGAACTTCCCAGATGATATCCTATTCTTCCTAATCCAAGCAGCACTTGCTGTCTTCTTCCCTGGACCCTTCAAGAGTTTCTCAAATGCTCTAGCAGGCCCTCCAGTTCTTCCATCAAGGACCATGCCATCGGTCCTCTTGATCTCAAAGAGCTCCACCATGTTAACCTTGATGGAATAAAAATCACCTTTCTTCTTTGGTTTGTACACTTCTTTTCCAACTAAGGTACCCTTTACCTGCTCCGTGACTCCAATTTCTTGGGGTCGAAGTCGCAGGAACTTGATATTGAGCACCGCGTCGTATGAACAATAGAAGTCATACTTGATAGACGGTTTGCCAACTTTGACCTGACTTGAAGTCACGCCTAAGATGTCAGCTCCATCAGTACTCGCAATCTTCTTAGCCTTCTCAGGCTTTACTTTCGTACCGAAGTAGTAGAGCTTCTTCTTCTTGGTGTCAACCTTCATTTTTGCATGAGCACCAGTCACCTTGAACATTGAGGGTGACAGTTTAGCACGTTTCTTCTTCTTCGACTTCTTCTTTGCCATGACGAACCACTATCCAGAGTAAGTACTGTGTACTATAAGGCCTCTTTGGCCGCTTTCGTGTTTTGAACAGATTTGTCATTTGTGAGCAAAAGCAGCCTTGATGGTATCTCCAACCTCATTGAGCTTTGCAAATCCTACTCTTTCGAATTGGACAAAAGTTCCAGCTGCGAGGTTTTTGATACCTGGTTCTCCAAGCCCATTGGCTACTGAACCATCTACCAATGTGAGCTCAACTGGAACACTGTTAAGCTCAGGTATCCAATGGATTATGGGACCCCCGATTTTTCGAACTTCATCGACATCAACACTGTGCATCTTGATCACTACTGGTTTCTTCTTATCAAGTGTGAAGTTTGCGAGGTCCTTAAGGCGGAAAAGACTCCCCGACTTCATCCTATTGTAATCATTTTGCGAGATGCCAATCTTTACCTTTCCATCACTCACACCCAGGGGGATTGTTCTTACTCCTTGTTCTGGAAAGTCAGGATGAACTGGAACAGTGGCTGCATCAATATCTGATGAAATGGATTGAGCTTCAGCCCACACGGGATCTCTCACAAAGAAAATACGTGGAGTTTCTGCATCCCTCAGTTTCCTGTTTTCAGAGTATACGGACTTCATAGATATCGAGATGTCGACGATGCTCAATCCAAGATCAAGCATCACTTTCCTGAGTGCTCTCTGGTCAATACCCCTTTTCTCAAGGGACTGGAGACTCCATGTGCGTGGGTCATCCCAACCTGTGTAGCTGCCCTCACGAACCTCTTTACTTGACTTGCTCTTACTCAAAGTGGCATCTTCGAACTTCAAGCGTCCATAATACAACAGTTCAGGATGTTGCCATCCGTAGATGTTCCAGATGTGCTGTTCGATTTTGCCCTCTTTCACAAGGTCTTTCCCGCGAACTATGTGAGAGATTCCAAGTTCATGGTCATCGATACCCCAAGAATACTCCAGTAGAGGCCAGACTCGATACTTGGTCCCTACTCGAGGATGTTCAGTTTCTGATATGCGAAGAATAACATGGTCTCTCATGGCAGGATCGGGGTCGTTCATCCCAGTCTTGATGCGGACTGCAGCTGCTCTCTCTGGATAGGTCCCATCAAGCATCTTCTCCCAACGTATCATATTATCCTCTACAGTTAGAGACTGACATGCACAGGGGATTCCCTTGACCTTGTGCTCAGTTCGCCAGACATTGGCATCACAGTCACAGACATAGGCTTCTTTCCGTTCAATAAGGTCGACAGCATACTTGTAGAAGAGGTCTAATCGGTCAGATTTGTAAACCGTCTTGTGCCATTTGACATCTAGATATTCCAGACTTTCTGGAATCAAATCGAACGCATCAGGCTCCACAATTTTCTCAGCAGAACCAATTGTGTCATCAAAGACAAGGATTAGTTCACCCTTGTACCGCTTTACATAGTAGTCATTCAGAATGACCATCCGGGCATTTCCAACATGAAGTGGTCCAGAAGGAAATGGTGCGAGTCTCATGATAATCTTTGACCACTTGTCTACGTTTGGCAGTTCAGGGGGTTCTTTCTCCCCTTCTACTACAACAGTATCGGGAGTTTCAAGGAGTTCTGGAGCAATCTGTTTCAACTCAGCGATTTGATCTTCCAATGACATTTTGGAAATCTCATCCACGAGATTCTCAGCAAGACTCTTGACCTTACCGGCGCGAGACCGTAGGTCAGCTCGGGATCCAAGCAAAGCACTCATGACAGAATTCACACTTGGTTTTCCTTCATACTTAACGGCATTGTCGAGTACAATCTTGCGGACTTCGAACTCCAAATCATCCAATTGAAACAACTCCAATAGGTCTGTCTTTGAATGTCATTTAACTTTGACTGGAGAGGACTCCACACGATTACGAATGTACAATATAGTGCACCACGGTGAAGTTTATTTGGGGAATTTGACGAATCGTATGTTAGAAACAGCACTTGGGTGCAACAATCGTGTCTGAACTAAAATGTTGCAAGAGATGTGGCGCATTCACAACATGCACAACAAAAGGAGAGTGTTGTCCTGAGTGCGAGTGGTTTGATCCTATTGACAACCTGTGCATGGCTGTTCCAGAGAGGGAAAAGAAACCTCAGAAGAGCGCTCCAACCAGCTCGGATGATTTTGAAGTAGACCCAGACACATTCTTGTTTGAGGATGATGACGAAGAGGAAGACCTCAGCGACCTTCCGCCAGAAAGAGAATCCAGTGATGATGAAGAAGACGATTTTGGATTCGATGATGATGACGACTGGTAAATCCAGTCATCAATACTCCGGATTTTTCTGAAGCCAGTCTATAGATTGACGAAGTAAGCTCCGAACAATGAGATTGCGATGAATACGAGGAGAGTTGCATTTCCTACGAGCCAGTTGCGGGCATTTTTCTTGCTGATCTTGATATGTCCTAGTGGTTTCAGACCAGTAGGAGCCTTGTGGTATGGGTCTGAAGCTATCCAGAGTATCTCAAGTGGATTTGCGTCGCTTGGGAATATGTCCAGATAGAGGTGAGACGCATATCCAATTAGGACTAGCCCGGTTAAGTAGTATTCAACCTCTGCACCATCACCTAGAATAGTACCAGTTCTCATGGTCACATTGACCATTGTTAGGAGCACAGCTAATGCTGGAAGAAGAAATGAGTGAAAGATGACATTGCGGTGTCGTGATATTCCAAGGAAAGGAATGTCCCAGTCAGGCATCAATGCGCCTGCTACAACAAGGAGAGCTCCGACAAAGATGGAGATGTTTCCAATGACAGCTACACCACTGTACCACTGATACACAAGAGTACCAATAAGAGAACCAATACAGAATGTGACAAAGAAGATTGCTCCAACTGCGCCTCTGTTACTAGAGGTCCGTGTTGTCATGTCCTTATTTGGAGCCTTGAAGTAAAGAATGGGCACGCATACTATACTTGTTACAATACCTCCGATTAGATAGAATTCTATTAGCTGAAAAATTGTTCCAACTCCAGTGTACCACACACTGAAAGCGAAGAGCAGTGAGTAGAGACCTACAAACAGTGAGAAAGCAAACACCATATGAGATACACGATTCATTCTTCAAACCCCGTCTAACTATCAACTGAAGACAGGTTCTAAGTCTTATTTCTTTCCCCCTCTCAAACCGGGGAACCAGTACTGAGTACTCTTGGAATAACTTCTTTGTTCTTTGGCCACACCATTCTTGACAAGCAACTCGAGGGCGTTTTTAACACGTTCTTCAGTCCAGCCCAATCCTACAACTGCATCCTCTATACTGAGTTGGCCATCCTTTGTGGCTGCAAGGCTAAGTATCTCCTGTGGATCATTTGTGAGTGCAACCGGAACAAACTCAACAAGTAGTGCACCACCTTCTATCGTTGAGAGACCTTGAATCAAACCCTCCTTTGTCATGCCCTCGATGATATCCTCAATCTCATCCGCATGAGTTCCCCATCCAGCGTCATCTAGGCGCACTAGAAGTTCTGCAAATAACATGATTCCTCCAAACAGTTTGGACTCTTCAGCCATTCTCAGTATGTCCCGACGCAGGCCATCAGTTCTGTCATCTCTCTTGAGTAGCCGCTTGACCATTCCAGATTTCTTCTTAGCTTTTGCAATCCATGACTCAGGTTCGTATCCCAACTCCAGAAGAAGTTCGACTAATGCGTTTCGATATGCAGGGATACTTAGTAGTGTGCTTCCTTGAGTTTCAAAAGCCTCCCATAATCGCTCACGAATCATATCAAGACGTCGTGACCGATCAACTAACTCATCCAACCTAGCTGCGATACGCTCTTCATGGGATAACGAATTGAGCATTATTGGAATTGCCACATCACTTGTAGAATTGAGTGTGAATTCAACTGGTTTATCGAGATACCCAGAGGCTTGAACAACTCCTTCGTAACGGCTCATAGGAATTGAAACAACAATAGTTCCCTTACTGTCAGATCTCGCAGTGATTGCTCCAAGCTCCAGCTCGGCACCTTCAACTGGTCGACCTGCCTCATCTTGAATGTGAAACCTAACACGGGACAGTGAACCGTCAGAAACAAGAGGAGTCACACGACGCTTCATGCGTTTCTTGATTTTGGTTTCAGGGATTCCTGAAATGATGGATTGCAGCTCTTTTACCAGTGGTTGTTTTACCAGTCCGTCACCCATCAGTGACTCGGCGCCTTCTAAAATAAGCTCTCTTGACTCTTTTACAGCAAGTAGATTGAAGTCCTGTGAAGACTCACGGATGAATTTCCTGAACGCAACGTCATTGTTGGCTCGTTCCAACAACAAGGATGTGATGGCATCTATTGTTCGTGAGGGACTTGTAAAACCATCAACAAAATCCCGCCTGCGACTGACCTTCTCCCCATTAGTAGTCAGTTGGGAGATTGGATAAATCTCAATCCGGAGTTGCCCTTTCTTTGAGAAACCGGTTATGAAGAAGGGCAAGAGAACAAGTGCTCTTTTGTCACCAACACTCTCGGTTGAAATTGGTACAGACATATCAATTATTGAAGAGAGTTGATCAAGTATCGTCTTTGTGGCTGCTTGGAATTCTGCGTTCAGATTGTCCCGTTCTACTAGGAGGTCTCGAGATGCACCATGTATTTTGGATTGAATACCATCTCTTCTAGCTATATCCCGCTCAAGTGCACTTCTTCTAGCATCCAATGTCTTCTTAATCTCTGCTAGACGAGCTTTTTTGTTGCTAACCGAAGAAGCTTTGACTTTTGCCAAATCAGACTCCAGCGTTTCGATTTGTTCATGCAGTGACTCAATTCGGAGTTCTAATCTTGAAAGAATTGGAGCTGACTCTATTTCGGTCTTTTCCATTGTTGACTCAACTTTGGTGGTCGTTAACTCGATCAGTTGAGTAACTGTTTCCTCAACTCCACTCAATATCCCCGCAGTTTCCAGGAGAGTATCAATCGAAGTTTCAAACTCTTTCTGCTTAATAATCCCCGAGAGAATAACCTCATAGTTCTCAATCTGGTTTCGAAGTGGTCTCTCGAGAACATGACCAATCCCACGAGCCATAAGACCACTCATTAGACCGAGTAATGTGGACCGATTTGTGGTTCTTAGGGAGGCAACAAGCTCACGCGTCGCCTTAACACATTTCAAGAGAGTCTTGGGATCTCCACTGGTTTCAAGCTCCTTAATGATTGAGGTGGTGTTGAATCCCTTATGGCATATCATTGATTCACTGGTGAGACCTAGGAGCTCCACAAGATAACTTCTGTTGGAAAAGGGAGATTCAACTATTGCAATGGGTAGATAGCATTTCAAGATAAATTCCAGTTCACGACCATTACGTTGTTCTATTGCGCGAAGAACCATACCAGCAATAACATAGTCTTCTGGCACGGCTTGCTCCATCGGTTGACCGCCGGCTAACTGGAGTCTCCTCGTGGCTGTTGAGGGTACAATGAGGTTCCAGCGGTCAAGGTCCATGTTGATTCCTATGGTTGAAGTCATGGGAACGCTTTTCATACTTTCTTATGGAGAATCAAGTACAGTTTTGACCGCGCTCATCAAAACCAATGATATGCATGGAGCTTGAAAATGACAAGAGAAGACCCGAAACTGCTTCCAATATGCCAATTCTGTGGCGAATACAAAGGTGTAGGAAAATGCAAGAACCCCTCATGTTCAGAATCAAGGCAAGAAACGAATGATGAACCTCCCTTAGAGAGCCATTCTAAGAATCAATCTTGTAGTCTATGTAAGAAGAGATCTTTAATGTCTTGTATTCGATGTGGTCGAGGTTTTTGTCAAACTCATAGTAAAGGAGCTAATCTAACTCAATTGGGTTCATTTCATCAGCGACTTGGTACTTGTGTGGAGTGTAAGCAGATGGTATGTGATAGTTGCTGGATTTTTAATCCAAATGGGGATATCTTATGCCTAACTCATTTGGAGGAGAAGCGTGAAGCTTGAGGATTTTACTAGAAATAATCTAAGATACATGAGGGTTAACCATTTATGTCGAAGCTACACCCCCCTTATGTGGGACGGCATATGCCAGAAGCGACGTTTGTGGTTCATCTTGATGACTTCCAAGGGTTCATCGTTAAACAGCGATACCCCTCTTCTTTGGTACTCAATGAGAAAGTTCTGAACTTAATATTCTATGAGCAGCAAAAAGAAGAGTCAGAGAATCTTAGCCTAGCTGAGATTGAGGGTCTTAGAATTGCCATTTTTAGCACACCGAAATATCCGAAATGGATGGTCTGCACAATCCTTGCCGCAGATGAAGAGCTTCACGTAGTGTCTGAAGGACTCGCTGGTTCTGGTCGATTGATTCTTGCTCTTATGAGCCAGGACGCAGACACAGTAAATCTAGAAGAGATTGTAAAAGCTGGTAGTGTTTTAGAAGGACAGAGTGAGGAACAAAAATTAGCAAACATCTTCTTGACTCCATCCTCAGCACTTCTTCTCGAAAGAATGCAACATGAAGGTGTTGAGAAAGCTGCCAAACTCTCAATCTGGCTTAAGAATCAAGTCCAAGATGAAGTGGATCTTCGTGAGGCAATGGCACCGCTTATGAGTACTGGAGTTGTGGCTGTCGAGATGATAGGCAAAACCGCAGAGATGGTCTTTCTAGTGAAGGACATCTTTGGCTACCGTGCACCTCCTGTCGAATCAGTAAAAAGAACCGCCCAAATAATGCCTGGACTTGCTGGAAAGTACAATGAATATGTTACTGCATTTTTCTCACCTCCTCCTCCGAGCAAGGGCTACAATCCAACACTCCCCGTTACTGACCCCAACTCTCCAATTGTAGAGGATAGAGAGAAGATATCCCGGCTTCTCGCAGAGAGCTTAAACTACATGGTTCTTGACGCTTTACGAAGTGAACCTTTGTCAGCATCAGAGATATCCTTGAAGACAGCCCTTCCAGAGTCGATTGTGAAAAAGGTTCTATGGTCTCTTGAGTCAGAGAAGGTAGTCATCCGTTTTGATGAGGAAAATGTGTGGGCACTTCTCACAAACCCGAGAATCGAATCATTCATTCCAGAGTATATATTACCAATAATCAGAAAGAAGGTGTCAGAGAAAGAAATAACAACTCAAGTTGCACGCAGGCATCTTGAACTCTTGATGCAGAGTTATGGTGAACCGCAGTGATTAGAAGTGTCTATGTGCTTGGTGAACAGGGGAATATGCTCTATTCCAAGGACTATGCTAAAAGTGAGTCAAAAGCGGATCTGGTTGAATTCTTAGTCAATCTTACACATTTTCTAAGAACTGTAAATCTGGAAGACAAGACAGAATTCATGAATGTCGCAATTTCAAGAATCTTCTTCGCACAGAGAGATACTTTCACTTTCATGTTCGTTGCTGACAAAGCTGATGACTCTGTTCAGATTGAGGAGAAGATGGATCAGCTAGTTGATTCGTTCATGAGAGATTACGCTAATCTTGCCCTAGCAAACCAACCACTTGACGGTTTTGATGAGAAGGTCGATGAGATAGCAGTAACCATGGTTAAAGTGGCAATTCTAGGATTTGCCGGTGTTGGAAAGACAACAACTTTGCATCTACTACGTGGAGAAACCCTTCCTCTCGTCCACGACCCAACAATCGGTGTTTCAATCAAGAAACTGCCTGAAGAAGTGGAGAATGCAAACATCGTTCTTTGGGACCTTGCAGGTCAGTCTCGCTTCAGCATTCTCTGGGCCAAGATGATTGCGAATGCCCAAGTTGTGATTATTGTCACCGATAGTACTCTGGAGAATGTATTGAGGAGTAAGAAACTGGTGACACTTGTGAAAGATGAAGTTCCAGATGCGAAAGTAATCGGCATCGCCAACAAGCAGGACCTTCCTACAGCATTGACACCAGAGAGAGTTGGTCAGATTCTAGGAATTCCAACATACGAGCTTGTTGCTATCGACATATCATATCGAGATAGACTCATTCAGATCATCCGAAGAGCTATACTCGAAGGCAAAGCTGAGGCAAAAGCTGCCTAACTCATCGTGTTCTATGCTCTAAATCCGATGCATATGCATCAAGGCAAAGGTTAAGAGCCAAACAAACTGAGTTAACGCTAACAGCCGCCCTATAGGTGACTACTATGTCCTTTGATTTAGAAGGTATAATGGCAAAACTCAAGGAAATTGAAGGCTTCGCCGAGAATGTAGCGGAGACAAAGAGGCTTGCAGATACCTTGGCGGAGAACTTCGCCAAGATGAAGATGTCAATAAATCAGACAATAAACGACAGCTTCACTGAGATAGCCGCTCAAATTGATACGCTGCGGAAAAACATGGAAAAGATGGAGAGCGTCAAAACGGAAGCCCCAAAAGTTGACACTCCGGCACCGGTAGCAACTCCTGAACCGGCGCCCGCGCCGGAGGTTACGCCAGAGCCAGCTCCCGAACCTGTACCTGAACCGGCTCCTGAACCAGTTGCTGAACCAGAGCCTACTCCAGAACCAGCCGCAGAACCTGAACCAGCCCCAGCTGCTGAAGCTGCACCTGCAGAAGGTAGCGACCAGTTGGATTTCTTGTTGCAGCAGAAAGATCGACTTAAAGCTCAACTAACAGACTTACGCTTTGATTACATGCGTGGTTACATTCCTGAGGATGAGTATAAGACCAAGGAGTCTGAATTGGACACTCAGCTCGAGGATGTTGACAAACAGATCTCTGCTCTAAAGTGAAATCAGGTATAGACTAAAATAATCAATTTGACTCGCACTCGAAGCCTCTAAGTCTTTGGTGGATGAGTGCGAGACAAAACTCTATTCTTTTTCTGTTTCATCACCGAATTAGACATGTACACACAAGTTTTTGTAGATTAAGCTGAGTCCTGAAAATTCTCTAACTTCATTCTTTCTTCTTGGTGCTCTTCTTTTTAGGAGCTGGTTTCTTCTCTTCAGCTTTCTTCTTGGTTGTCTTCTTCTTAGGAGCTTCCTTCTTTTCTTCTGCTTTCTTCTTCTTTGCAGGAGCTTTCTTCTTATCTTCAGCCTTCTTTTTCGCAGGAGCCTTCTTCTTTGGAGCAGCTTTCTTCTCCTCAGTCTTCTTTGCTGGCTTTTTCTTGGGAGCTTCCTTTTTCTTTGCAGGAGCTTTCTTCTTCGGAGCTGCTTTCTTCTCCTCAGCCTTTTTCGCGGGTTTCTTCTTCGGAGCTTCCTTCTTCTTTGCAGGAGCTTTCTTCTTTGGAGCAGCTTTCTTCTTTGCTGGCTTTTTCTTGGGAGCTTCCTTCTTCTTTGCAGGAGCTTTCTTCTTTGGAGCAGCTTTCTTCTTTGGAGCAGCTTTCTTCTTTGCAGGTTTCTCTTCAATTGCTGCTACAGGTTCAGGTTGAGGAGGAACAGTCTCAAGTGGTTCAACAATGACCTCTGGTCGTGTGTCTTTGCGTTCTTTCCTCTCACCAGCCTCTCGACGTTTCCGAGCTAGTACACTCGGTTTTACTGATTCGGGACTGGACGCAGCAGCTAGAGCAATATCCATCTCCTCAGTGATTACAGGTTTCTTGGGAACACTTGATGCTACTTCCTCGAGAGCATCAGCGACCATGATCGGAGCCCCACCCTCTCTCTTTTCTATTTCAGCGGGAGTGGTGTAAACAACGAAACCACCTTCACGTATGTAAGGGACAACTACTCCCTCGACCTCTTTCTCTCTTAAAATCTTACGGGCTATGCTCATCCGAATATTGAACCGATTAGCAAGATCATAGCATGTTACTGATTTTGCCTTCTTGAGATATTCATCGATTCCTGATTCAGTGTCAGGTTTGGGTATTGCATCTCGAATGATCCTCTCGGTCTTTGCGGCTGATTTGCCCCACTTCTTACGACTGATGGTAATTACTCTCCTAGATACCTGTTACTAGGTTCACCGCGGAAAACTTGGGTTTGACTTTTAAAGATGCTCATTGCTCGCTTTTCAAGAATATCAAAATGGAGACATTGTCATCTTGGCTGGAATCCCTGACATTTCTACACTCGTCAAGACATTAATTTCAACTGCATATCCTGAACTTCAGAAATCTAATGTCTTACTCTCTTGGGGACGTACTTCAGCCTATGCTCAAATTGCATGGGATGATTTGAGAAACCAGATTTCTATCCAGTTCAATAAGAATGTAGAGACATGGCATGAAACTGGAATAATAGGATTGATCTCTCACGAACTCAGTCATCCAGCACAGAAGGGAGCAGGTTTGAGTGAACTGAAAACCGACAAAGATGTAATTACACGCGGTTTTGGTCCGTACCTTGCCATCGAAAGAGTGTACACAGGGAAATTCGAGGATCACA
>JASFEF010000073.1:0-12152 GCA_050124975.1 Candidatus Thorarchaeota archaeon
GTTGAAACCGGTCTATTCATTGAAATGACAGATGAAGTGCATGTGGGACAGGAGGACAAAGCCTACATTATTACAAAGTGATTTTCATTGATACATAGACCAAAACCTTCGGAATTTCTCTGTGTACGATAACACATCAGTCGAGTCAACATACTGATTGATTCCGCCCAGATACTTTGGCAACTGCTTCACTTCTTCATCTTTTATCTCTGCATAAATTGCGTTTGCAAAATTATCTGCATGAATTACCATGAATGGACGATTGTGGAATTGTGAAACCTTGGTAGTTAAAGAGTCAGTGATTCCCAATTCATTGTGCATATTGGCCATATGCTCGTAAGCTTTTGTTAGATAATCTTGTCTTTCTTGCCAAGTACTGACATCCATAATCTTCATGAACAATGGTTGGAGGGTCTTTGCATTTTCCAGTTTTGAAAAGGCGGAACCAAACCATTTGATGTAAGGTGCATATTTGCGTTCCATAAGAAAACAAAGCATCATTAAGTCACGAATCAATCGGGTCGCAATGATACGGGAACCAAGCTCATCTCCAACCTGAGCAGACCGACCCATGAACGCCTCTTCTTGAGCTATCCTTCTCCATTGGTTTGCCAACAGATACAGCCACAAGTCATGTGGATAATATTCTAATTTGGTCACTATTGGTTCTAGTTTCTCTAAGCCATCATGAAAAACTCGTCCACTCGCAATGCTCTGGAGCATCTGTTGTGGGAGCACCAACCAATCAATGATACGCAAATCCTCTGTTGGATTGAAGCCAAGATACTCGATGAAGAAACCACTGACCGTATTGATCTTGATTCCATGATTGACAGGCCCGCTAGTAATCCTCTCCATTCCAATAGTACCATCATCATGATTGCAGAAATTGGTGGGAAATCCTCGTATCTCATATGGAAGATTCTGGCGAAGTACGTTGTCTATCTCTTCCTTTAGAGAACCATAATCTGCATCTTTCAGAAAAATCTGTAGTTGAGGTCCCCAACCATGGTCCATCGATTGTGCTGTATCATATCCCAACACATCAGAACCTTTTCCTATCCGAGCAGCTGAATAGGTAAGCTCAGGGAAGTGTTTGTCCATGATAGGCTTCACGGCTTCTTCGTAGAAGGCTTCACTCAGGTCTAACCCAGGTAAAAAATCGTAGGGCGGGTGATCTTCATCACTCATCCATTTGTCTCCATATTTCGTATTGTCATAGCAGGATTTGGATATTGTGGCTACGGAATAGATGGCGGGCCCGCCCGGATTCGAACCGGGGATTACTAACTTACTCCAGATAGTCATACTATCCATAGGAGGCTAGTGCCCTATTGACCTCCATAGAGATGAACTCTCAAAGGTCCAGGCTAGGCCACGGGCCCTTGGACTTGAGCGTGTGAGTAGTCAGTTGTTAAAGCTTTTGCAATAATGAGTCTGAGCAAAACTATTTCGAGTCAAAAGTTCATAATCACTTGAGGTTGATATTATGTCCCAGTGCCCCAAATGTGAAAATATCGAAATGGAGTTAGGAACACTGCTTCATGGATTTGGTGATTTTGGTTTGAAAAGCAGTGCGTTGCGTATAAAATTCAAACAACCCGCGCAGGACGACCCCTATCATTATGTAGCCTATCATATTGATGGATATAGATGTCCTCAGTGTGGTCATATTGAATTGACTGCAAATCGCAAGGTTTGAGTCCTCTCTACGGGAGCAAGGGTGTCTATTCCACAGTCGTAGCTCTAGTAGACTTTGATTCTATTCAGCAATTTTTGCAGTGATGTTTGCTCCTTCTTCCATGGCATCCACAAGCATGCTTCCTTGTCTGGTTTTTATCCTGATTGAACTCTCACCGTTACGGCCGACTACTGTTGTGAACAGATACAAATCATCAGCAAATATCTCAATTCTCTGTTTCGAGTACTTTCTCCCTGTATATATTGTGACCTTTTTCTTGCTGTAACTAACAGAAACAGGCACACTTTCACCAGGAACACCCTTTCCCACTGGACGTTTACCACGTTTCACAGTAGGTGTAACTACTCCCCTGACTGGAACAACGACCTTTTCTCCACCAAATGTGAACATTTCGTACTCCAATGCCCCACGTTCAAAGTCACGAACTTCTACAACTGGTCGAGCCAAGTCTCTTTGTGTACCTCCCATTCCAGTAGGAAGTTTTACCTTCAGTGACAGAGCTGATACCTTGGCAACACGACCATCTTCTATGTGAACTATGGTGTCTACTGTACTTGGCACTTGTCCAAGTTCTACACGTCCACCGAGAAGTAGTCTTTGGAGGGCATCAATAGCAGAACCAGCATGTACAACTCCAACCATACCAACCCCTGCTGAACGGAGGTCTGAATACGCCTGAAAATCAGAGTTTTTGCGAAGTTCGTCATATATCACGAAATCAGGACGCACTAAAAGTAGAATATCTGCAGCTTTTTCCATACTCCCATCAAGAGGTGAATATTGAACAATGGCTTCCTCTACCTGGAGGTCTCTTGGCTGTTCCAGAGTCTTCACAACGTTACCTTTTCTGCCATAAAACTCTGCCAAGGCTGCAGCAAAGGTACTCTTGCCCGAACCAGGAGATCCAGATACAAGAATTCCTTCAGCTCTCGATTCTAACCGCTTCATCAATTTCGAGCTGAGTTCATAGTCATCAAGATTCAATTTGACAATGGGTCGGATTGCAGAGATCTCCATCTTGTCCGCAAATGGACGTCTGGCAATTGCAATTCTGAGGTTTCTCAGTTGGACAACGGCTGCTCCCTCCTCCTCAATCTCAATGAATGAACTATTGTCATTCTCTGCTGTTTGAAGGATTGCTTCAGCAAGAACATCCAACTCCTCATAGGTAAGAAGTCTGTCAGAGAGCTCTACTAACTCCCAGTTTCCAGGTTCACCTCTCTTGGCTCGGGGTGGATTGTTTTCTACAAGATGTACGCTCATTGTGTGTTCATCGAAGAACGCCTTGAGAGTCAGAATTTCATCACTGTCTTCATTGTTTGCCATCATCATCACTTCCGAGATCTCGAAGAGTTGTTTGTGCGACTCGATAGAAGTTTACCTCTCCATTTTGATCCACAAGAGCAAAAACAAGCTTCTTCCGTGAGCCAGTAGCAGTCTGAGTCACCATATCCAAGTCACTTAGAGATATGGGTACACCCTCTTTTAGCACATACACCAGTTGACTAGCACTTGCTTGACCCGGTTTATCACCGCGTGCGTATACACGAAATCCAATCCCACTGCCAAATCCCTGACGTACTGCATAGCCTCTACTCCTCAAATCTCTAAACACAAGATATCTTATCCACAGGTTAGGGTCTTCATCAAGTAGTTCACTCACAATATAATCTGATCCTATGGGTTCTCCATCATGCTTCTTCACAATCAGTCGTTTCCGTTCAATAAGGTGCAATAGCTCTACGGGATCTAATTCCAGTCTATTATCATCAATCCGGTTTCCATAGAATCCCTGTTGTGAAATTCTGTCAGCATCCTCACTACCAACATATCCTTTCCCACCTTCGAAAATCGCTTCTGCAGGCTCTTCTATAATCTCCTCTTCCATCTCGAACTCTTCAATATCATCTGACTCTTCCAGTTCCGGGAATCTATCATCTTCATCTGTCAAATATATCTCGCCTACTTGGTCTAGCCTTGCCGTTCTTGTGAAAAACTCTTCGGCAGGCCACAAGAACTATAGCCCACTCGACATGAACTCATGCTGTGTCAAACAACAACTTCGAGGATGAGCTGAGGGACTTCATAAGAGGTGCCAACAAAATCGCAGTCCTTGGTATTGGAAATGACCTTCGGTCTGACGATGGACTAGGACTCTACATCATCGAAAAAATCAGCATAGATGACCCTAGAGTGTTGATTGAGAATGTAGGATCAGTACCTGAAGGGTTTGCACGAAACCTAGCTGAATTTGGTGCTGAAAGGGTAATCATGGTTGACGCAGCCGATATGATGAAACCTCCTGGGCACATCGAATTAGTAACCAAGGAACGTATTGGTGGTATCACTATCAGTACACATAGCATGCCGCTTTCATTTCTCATGATGTATCTAGAGCAAGCAACTGGTGGAGAAACAATACTGATTGGCATTCAGCCGAAAAGTATACAGTTCGGTGAGGGCTTGACACAAGAGATTCAAGAGGTCGTTGATAGAACTATCAACACCCTAGAACGTGTATTGAAAGAACACTTGAGAGGTTAGAGAGATGTTTCGAACTATTGAATGGCTAGATGATACATCCGAAGTACGTCTTGTTGACCAGACTAAACTTCCATTGACTCTGGAACATGTTGTAACAAAGAGTCATGAACGTATCGCGAAGTCAATCAAGATTATGGAAATCCGTGGTGCTCCTGCAATTGGAGCTGCTGCTGGGATGGGAATGGCATTAGCTGCAATTGAAAGCAAAGCTCGAACAATTGGAGATTTGATGGAGTATCTTGAGAAGGCTGCAGTCACACTAGACACACGACCAACTGCGTTTAATCTGAAATGGGCAACAAATCGAATGCTTGAGGTGGCAAAGGAAACAGTCGAAACAACAGGGAATGTCGATGAGGTAATTCAAAGACTCATAGATGAAGCAAAGGAGATTGCTGAAGAAGATGTCCGGATGAGCAGAGCTATGGGTGAACAAGCACTCAAGCTCATAAAACCAGGCTATACAATTCAGACCATATGCAACGCAGGCTCACTCGCTACAGTCCACCTCGGAACTGTAGGCGCAGTTGTAAGGGTCGCTCATGAAAAGTATAATGGGGACATCAAGGTCTATGCAGCAGAAACCCGACCTAGACAACAGGGTGCGAAAATAACTGTTTTCGAATTCATGGAAGATGGAATCGATACAACTCTGATAACTGATGGAATGATTGGTACTGTCTTTCGTGAAGGACGGGTAGATTGCTGTGTTGTAGGTGCCGACAGGATACTACGAACTGGTCATGTAATCAACAAAATTGGGACTTACACCATGGCCATCACAGCAAAACATCACAATATACCATTCTATTCCGTGGTTCCAGTATCAACAATCGATATGGAAACGGATCCTGAAGATGTGGTTATCGAAGAGCGTGATCCTGATGAGATTCGTATCATCAATGGGCAATATGTCACAGTTCCCGATGCAAAAGTGTACAATCCTGCATTTGACATGACTCCCCCTGAGCTGGTGGATGCAATCATCACTGACAGAGGTGTAGTTAAAAAACCAACAGAGGCAAAGATGCGGAAGCTCTTCGAATAGGACTAGAAACTGCCTGATTGAGAGATTAATATGGAAGTCCTTAAGTGTCAAACAAATCAGGCTTTCTTTGGGGCGCGTAGTCTAGTATGGATAAGGCACCAGCCTTCGGAGCTGGGTATCCCAGGTTCGAATCCTGGCGCGCCCGCCACTTATTACTCATTTTGAAGCAAATCACCAAAGACTGCTAGGAATCCAATAAAGAACACAAGTCCTAGAGGTACAGAAATCACCATGAAACCAATTGGATCAATCACCCATATCGGTTCCCCAATTCCAAGCTCTGGATGTGTATCAATCACATACCAAAATCGAAGTGAAGTAGCTAGATTCCAGACTATGAAGCTGCTAATCATTAGCAATAGTCCTTTAATCCACTGCTTCAAACAAACATCACTTCTTCCCAAGCTTCTTATTCCATACATCTAGAAAATACTCTAGAGACCTGTCATAGGTTCTCTCCGCTTCTGGGGGAAAAAGACACCCTGGAAGTTCCTTGTGTCTCCAATGATAATCAAGACAGTCGCAGCAATATCCCTTTCTTGAACATCCGGGGTATGAACACCCACATCGTTCCTTGATCTTTTCTACATTACAAGTTCTACCAGCAGTCATCGAAGCTCATAACCCGTTTATCTTGCTACGTTAAAACCTGATTGGTCATGGCGGTATGCTAATAGCATTGAAGAGCTGATTGAGAATTAGCATGGACCTATCAAAGTGGTTTCCGACCATCCCCACTGGTGTTGATGACACTGCTCTCAACCCAGACAGAATCACCACATTAGAAGAGATTCTGGCTGAGAACTACGGCTCTGACAGCTCCATAATATCCATGAAGCGACTGAAAAGCAGGAAAAACATCGTCGTTCGTCTTGAAATACTACTCAAAGAACAGACCATGCCACTTGAAGTGGTAGCAAAGATGTTCGTGGCTGACAAATTTGACATCGAACTCAGGATACTGAAATCCAGTTGGGAGAAGTCACTGGCCGTTCCTGAAGTGGTTGAAGCACGAGAGGGTGTTATTCTTATGGACTATATTTCAGGAGAACCACTCGTTGACATCCTGAATCGAACATTCGAACCATCACTCATTGATATATTGGCTGAGTGGTATTACAATTACCACAGTGCTCACGACATGATTAAAGGCGATCCAAGACTTCGGAATTTCATCCACAATAACGGTCAAGTCTATGGCGTTGACTACGAAGAATCACGTCCTGGTCCTTGGATTTCTGATATCGGAGGTTCTGCAGCGAGTCTACTAGATACAAATCCTATCTTTGATACTAGGAAACAGAGGATGTGTTGGAAACTTCTCGAAACCTATCTAGACCTGATCGGTGAAAAAAGGACCCACGAAATTGAAACCGAGTTCAATGAAACCGTGGCTGATACTCTGAAACAGACAGCAATTTGGCGAAAGAGTGACGAGATCATGTCAATTTCAGAAAATATCCGTGAAAAAGGCATCCCGCTTGACTAACTACCTGAATTTTCAAACTCCCTAAGGTTCTTAACGAGGTTACGTTGAGTACCGAAGTATACAGTCAAACATATCGGGTGTTGAGATGGAACAACAGAAGTACGCAATAGCCGTAGTTACAATAGTCATAGTGGCTAGTGTGTCTATAATTGGTCTAAACCAACTCATAGTGCCCGAAGATGACTCAACGGTCAATTTCTATGTCTTTGGTGACTCCCAAGGTTACCAAGATGGAATCATCGAAATTGCAGAAATTGCTAATCTTGAACGACCTGATTTCGTATTTCATTGTGGAGATCTTACCCCGCTTGGACAATCAGCTCAATATGATGAAGTCGTTTCTGCTCTAGAAATCTTCACTAATCCTGTCTACACAACAGCAGGTAATCATGACATCAAAGAAGATGGTGGAGCACGATATCAACAACATTTTGGTTCTTCTACATACTCATTTGAGATTGAATCCATCCACTTCACGATCTTCAACACCTCAACAAATGACGTTTCTGAGAACGAGCTGATTTGGCTTGAAAATGACTTGTCACAGTCAGACGCTGAGGTCAAGTTCGTCTTCACACATACACCCCCTTTTGACCCTCGAACAGAATCAGAACATGCAATGTTGAACGAAACGAATGCAGAACGATTGATGACCCTGTTCGAAGCTCAGGGTGTAAACACGGTGTTCGCGGGACACATCCACATGTACAACGAGAGTGTGAGAAATGGTGTACGATATGTGATAACCGGGGGTGCAGGGGCTAGCCTCTATGCCAGTGAGGAGGAGGGTGGAATCCATCACTTTGTGAACGTGACAGTATCTGAAACCGGAGTGGAGATTATCCCTGTGCTACTCACTCCGCCGAGTCTGGAACGTGACATGGTGGTGGTGAGAGGACCTGACGCAGACGTGACCCTTTCTCTGACAGACTTGGTCAACATGAACACAGTCTCGGGATGGGGCTCCTTCCAGAACCAATACGACAACTGGCGTGGGTATGGACTCTACCAAGGAGTGCTTGTGTCTGACCTTGTAGAACTGGTGGGTGGTGTAGGAGTTTCTGACATAGTCCGGGTCACAGCCTTTGACAGCTACTTTCAGGACTTCTCATATGACAATGTGTACCCCAATGCCTCATGGTATGAAACCCAAGGTGACATGGTCTTGGCATTTAGCTTGAATGGGACTGCTGTCCTAGACTGGACAGATGGCATGAGACTGGTGCTGCTTCCTGCTGATGAGGGTTATAGTAACGATGACTGCCTTGTAACATCCTCCCCCGGAATGGGCTATCACGTCTATCCCTCAGCAGGAGCAAGATGGGTCAGGTTCATGTCAGTCATTGAGGTGATACCAGTATGAACACCCACTCTGAACAAGTCCTCACTCAACAGATAGTGATGATTGCTATTCTCAGTGCCCTGGGAGGGTCTCTAAGCACCTTTGTTGGTTACCTAGGCAATCTGATCAACCTCGCCCTTGGTGTGCCCTTTGGGGCTGGTCAGTTCATGGCCGGGCTCCACGTGTTCTGGATTGTCCTTATGAGGGTGCTAGTCCCAAAGACCGGTGTGGGGACTATGGGGGGTCTCCTGAAGGGGACTGTTGAGATGTTCACAGGGAGCACACACGGAATAGTAGTAGTGATAGTTTCCTTGGTTCAGGGTGCCATCATCGACATCACTGGTGTGATTGCAAGGAATGATCAGGACCTGAATGGAAACTCTAGAATGGTCTGGTGGCTTGGCGCAGGTATATCATCAGCCTCCAATGTTATCATGTTCCAGCTGTTCTATTTTGCAGGTGCCCCTGATATCTATATCATGGTAATCTCACTCCTTGCATTCTGCTCAGGGGTGATATTTGCAGGGTTCTTTGCTTGGGAAACCCTTGAGTTTCTCAACGACACTGGTGTGATACAAGACAGGTTCCCCAGCATGCGAAGTGAACTCCCAGAGAGAGGGAGGAGGTCTGTGTTCTACAGACGGAATGTTCCAGCTGTTGCACTAATCATCTTCATGGTGGTGGGAGTCACTTACTACATCGGCTTTGTACGACCATTGATAGCAGATCCTTACTCCTGTGATGTACTGGGTCTTGTTGAAAGTCCCTACTCATTCAATATCGAAACCTACTCTGGAGCCACTGTGACTATCGAAGCTGAGCTGATTGGCTCTTATGTCCATCTTCCACCAGCCAACTACACAGGAGTTCTAATCAGTGTAATACTCCAACAGGCAGCTCCTCTTCCAGAAGCGACTGGTCTCAGAGTGATGGCTCGAGATGGCTATCAGGTTGAGTTTGATCTCAATGATGTGATGATTGATACAAGACTCCTGTTGAGCGGCAACTCTGACGGTCTGTGGTTGATAGCAGCAGAATATGACGGCTCACTCTGGGTTCGACAGGTATCCACACTTCAAGTATTCTAGGCGGACAACATGCTCGAAGCTCGTAACATAACCTTCTCATACGATGGCACAACCCTAGTCCTAGAGTCGTTGAGTTTCCAAGTTAAACGAGGCGAGATTGTTGCCATCACCGGGTCTACAGGATCCGGTAAGTCCACTCTGGCTAAGTGTCTGTCGGGATTCATACCGCGAAATGTTCAAGGTGATTTTTCAGGCCTTGTCCTCATCGACGACTCTGACATAGCGGAATTACAAATAGCTGAGGTTGCTAGACAGGTCGTACTAGTGCAACAAGACCCAGAGAGCCAAATCTGTACTCTCCAGGTTTCTGACGAAGTAGCTTTTGGCCCCGAGAACTATGGCACCGAGGTCGAGGAGATTTCAGCTCTGGTCGATTCATCATTGAAGTCAGTTGGCTCTGAACATCTCTACAATCGAGCCACCTTTGAACTGTCAGGAGGCGAAAAACAGAGACTCATCATAGCATCCATGACAGCCTGCAGACCTGACTTCTTGATTCTAGATGAGCCCTCCTCAAGTCTTGATCCAAGAGGTGTATTACAGCTACGACAGATATTGAGGGACCTACAGAACCAAAACATAGGTGTCATAGTCATTGAACACAATCTTCCAGCGATACAACCAGTCGCCGATAGAATATTGGTCTTGACAAACGGAAGAATCCAACCCCTTTCTGCATCAGAACAACAAATTCCGACACAGATCTCCCGAAGAACTCCAGATGGTTCTGACCCACCCCTTGTCACGGTTAAGAATCTCGAGTTCTCATACGGAAACCGTAAGGTGATTGACAATGTGACACTGGGACTTCAAAGAGGTGAGATTGTTGGCCTGATGGGTAGCAATGGGTCTGGTAAGACCACACTCCTTGGACTACTTGGGGGTCTACTTGCGCCAGATAGTGGAATAATCAGTTTCAATAACTCGCCTTTAGGAAGAATGAACGCAAAGGAGATAGCCCATCAAATTTCCACAGTGTTTCAAAACCCAAACCATCAGATTTTTGAAAAAACCGTCTGGAATGAGCAGATTTTGACACTAAAAGCTCTGGAATTGGACACTTCCGACATGTTTGAACATTGTCAAATCACTCTAGAGAGGGCTGGCCTCGCTGGTTTACATGAGAGAAACCCCTTTTCGCTAAGCCATGGACAAAAGAGACGCCTCAATGTGAGTTCCATAATCGTGCATAGTCCTAAGGTTCTGTTACTTGATGAACCATTCATTGGACAAGATGTAGATGGTCGCGAATTCATCAAGGAGACCGTGATGGAAACAGTCGAGCGCGGAGGAACAGCTCTCATCGTCACTCATGATTCAAGATTTGTTCTTGATTATTGCAGTCGGGCAGTATTCATGGAGAATGGGTCGATACTTCTGGATGGTTCTCCCTCTTCGATCTTTGAACGATTAGAGAATATTGGATACAGAGAATATGCAGACTTGGGGGTGCAGCCTTAGGTGACGTCAAGGTTCGGGTATGTCAAAAATAACACCCTTTTGCATAGGCTCAATCCAGCTCTGAAATTGTTCACACTTGTCGTTTTGATGATTGGAATCATTGTATACCCTAGTTGGCGACTCAGTACTGTATTATTATTCATAGTCTTCATCGAATTTCACGTGGCTAGGGTTCCTGTGCGGCTGACAAAGGGACGTACAAAGTTCGTCATCATATTCTCTGTGCTACTACTACTAGTTCAAATATTAGTCACGACCAATGGGACCCTTCTGGGATTCCTCATACCTCAAATCGGTGATTTTGGTCCCCTTTTCCCGATTACCGACTTTGGGATTGTACGAGGACTTGCAATAGCAAGCAGGTTCTTACTACTGGTTTTCTCAAGCATGCTCTTTGTGTCAATAACCGACCCCACGCTCTTGGCTCACTCGCTTACTAGACTTCGAATACCCTACAGGTACATCTTTTCGCTTGTCATTGCACTGAGATTTCTCCCATTATTTGACTTGGAAAATCACACAGTTCGAATGGCACAGAGGTCCAGAGGGATAACCCCTGAGGTGACGGGACTCAGGAAGATAATACGCACAGTTCAGTACACATTTTTCCCATTGCTAGTTTCAGCACTTTCTCGAGTGGACTCACTCTCCATGTCAATGGATGGGAGGGGTTTCGGATATGCTGCTGACCGTTCATATCTCAGGAATTCTTCTTGGAGAGCTACTGACACACTGGTTGCAGTCCTTACGATCTGTTTTCTTGTGGTCTGCGTCCTTTTAGCAACAGGATATCTCCCAGAAATAACTCAATTCATCTGACTCATACAAAGGAAAGCAGGTCTGGAGGGAGTCGTACAGCACACTCTCTACCTCTCGGTACGTAATCTGGAAATGGTATTCTTCGCCCATATTGAGAAGAACCCACTCCATTACACTTTCTTGTTTCCGAATCATAGTATCGACACTCGACACAGGATATTGTTGTGTCTGGAGGATACTGTACTGGAACTTCCACATAATCGCCTCGAGCCTTGTCCCAAGTACGTAATTTCCGTGTCGACCTCATACAATATTGTGTGCTAGAGGTGCTATAAACCCCCCATCAACTCTTCAATTGATTCAAGAGCCATCTCAGGACTGATTATCTTATCACCATTCATCACTTTTGGATAGTGCTTTGAATAGAGCTCCAGACATTTTCCTAGGATTATTGCGAAGGTGTCTATAGAACTTGGTGTTTCACCGTTGCTCTGTAAGCGTGCAATTGTTTTTGTCACAGAACGTTCAATTGAATTCTTGATAGACTTCCATGATTTTGGAGTTGTTTCCTCACTTCTCTTTCTACAGACAAAAATCATGTCATACACAATATTCTCCAAATCATGAAGGTGAGTAGATGCCTTCATCTCACTCCGTACTGGATATGTACTCGTCACATAGAATCCAGAGTCCAGAATGGTCCTGAGTATTGCACCCCA
>JASFEF010000074.1:0-12133 GCA_050124975.1 Candidatus Thorarchaeota archaeon
CGGACAATCTATACGGTTTATTAGGCATCAGGTACAACGAACGAATAGGTTGAATACCATGTCAGAGGAAGAAACTGTCGAGGCTGACGAAGGAAAGAAGAAGAAGAAGGGTAAGAAGACTGACTATTGTGAAGTCGAGTTTGAAATCGGCAATATTGAGTTCGAAGCAAAAGGACGAAGTATTGTCGTAGAACGTATGTTCAGAATGCTTCTGGAGAAAATCGAAGAAGGGAAACTCGTAGCTGAGTTCAAGCTGCAAGATCCTGACGAAGAGGAAGAAGAGGAGGAGGAAGAAGAAGAACTCCCGCCTGTTGATCTTCCTGAAGAACCAGAAAAAGCTGAAACACCTCCTGCTGATGCCCCGCTAGATCCACCACCTGCATGGGACAGTTTAGAAACCGAAGAACCAGAGGTTTCAGATGTCGAACGAGAAGAGCTGGGTATTGAATAGTTACGATGTGTGATTATTCAACTGGCACAACCCAACCGTGTGGATCATCCCGTTCACCAGATTGAATGCCAATTAGGTCATCAAAGAGTCGTTGAGTCAATTCACCTGTTTGCCCTTTGGAAACCTCATAGGGTGTATCCTTGTACCAAAGAGACCCTACCGGAGCAATTATGGCTGCAGTACCACAGCCAAAGATTTCCCTAACCTTCCCAGAAGACAGACCCTCGATGACCTCATCTATGGAGATCATTCGTTCAGTTGGATTCATCCCATAATCTTTAACCAGAGTGAGGACAGAGTCCCGAGTAACACCAGGAAGAATCGACCCTGAAAGAGGTGGTGTTGCGACTTCATCATCAAATCTGACAAATAGGTTCATTGTACCGACTTCTTCAATCCATTTTCTCTCAAGAGCATCAAGCCAAAGGACTTGAGAATATCCTACTTTTGTCGCATCGGTTCCTGCTAACAAACTCGCAGCATAATTCCCACTTGCTTTTGCTGCTCCAGTCCCGCCCTTTACAGCTCGAACGTATTTGTCACTCACATAGATCTTAACTGGACTGAAACCTTCTTTGAAGTAGGGCCCCACAGGGCCAAGGATGACGTAATAGAGATACTCCTTTGAGGGACGAACACCAAGTTTTGGTTCAGTCCCAATCATCGTAGGACGAATATAGAGTGAACTTCCTGGAACCTCAGGCACCCAGTCTGAGTCAATCTTCAACAGTTCCTTCAATGAATACAGAGCAAAGTCAACATCGATCGTAGGCATTACCATTCTGATCGCGGAAGCATTGAGTCTCTTGAAGTTCAGCTCAGGTCTGAATAGGAGGACTCGCCCACCTCTACGGTATGCTTTCATGCCTTCGAAAATTCCTTGAGCGTAATGGAGACATTGAGCAGCGGGACTCAGGGAAAGGGGCCCATATGGATGAATCCGCTCGTCGGTCCACCGATCACCATTATGATGCATAGAAAACATGTGATCAGAAAAGACTGTCCCAAAGGCCACTTGAAGAACGTCTTTCGGCTTCTCCTTTCTCTTATCCTTGGGAACTAAATCGACTTCGATGTTCATTTCCAAGCACAACATTTCATGAATGTGCATATCCTCCTCTTAAGCGGATAGGTCTGAGGATTGCGTCTTAGAAAATCCCTTAAGTCATACAATAACTGGGAATACATCATAGGAGTGTATCAAATGAGTCACCACGAAGGAGCTCCATCAGAAGACGACTATTTTTTGGACCCGAAGGAAGTACTATCACAGTACAGTGTGGAGTGGGTATCTCTTCGAAAGTCCTATGATGAGATAAAGACGCAATTGCTTGATGTTCAAGAAGAGCTCACTCGCATTGATAGACAACTAGAGTTAGGTGATCTTACTGAAGGAGAGCACATAGTTCTCTATAGGGAGAAATGGGCAGAATCAACTCAAATTGTTCAGGTGAAGAGAGAGGTTGAGAAAAGGCTCTATGAGATTCAGAGGGAGATTCGTGAGGCAAACAAGCAGTTGAAACAGTTAGAAGAAGAGCGTCGTAGAAGAGAGAGGATGGAAGAAGAACGCAGTCACGCAATGATAGAGTGGATGTCATTAAAGCAGGGTTTTGATTTGGTCACTGCTCGACGAGATGAGATAAACGCTGAGTCTGATAAGCTTGAGATTCAGAGACGCAATGGTAGTATTTCAGATGAAACTTACAGAGAAACAAGAATCGAACACATCAGGCAGCTTGCGGAACTCAGTACTGTAGAATCCGATGTCAAACGAAGACTTGCAGAGCTACTTGAGATAATCAGGAAATAACTTCGTTCTAAAGATGAAGAATTGCAGAACCCACGAGAGGGTCCTGCAGATTATGATCTATATGCGGTGTCCTTGAGCAATCATAGCATCAGCGACTTTTAGGAAGCCTGCGATGTTTGCACCCATGACATAGTTGCCTTTCTTACCAAACAACTCAGAGGTCTTGTAGGCATTCGCATGAATGGCTTGCATGATCTGCTGAAGCTTTGAGTCAACTTCCTCACGAGTCCAGAAGAAGCGCTGACTGTTCTGAGCCATCTCAAGTCCGGAAACAGATACGCCACCAGCGTTGGCAGCCTTTCCAGGTCCGAAGAGAACTCCACCCTCGAGGAATATTTCAATACCCTCTGGAACAGTTGGCATGTTAGCACCTTCACCAACAGCCAAGCAACCATTATCGACGAGCATCTTAGCTTCCTTAGCATCGACCTCGTTCTGGGTTGCGCTTGGGAGTGCAATGTCACATTTCAGACTCCATGGACTGCCCTTGGTAGTTTCAGTGTAGTCAACCTTGAAGTGTTCAGCGTACTCCTTGATACGACCTCTTCGAACATTCTTCAGGTCCATGACCCATGCAAGTTTCTCTCTGTCTATGCCATCAGGGTCGTGAATCCAACCACTTGAGTCACTTAGCGCAATGACTTTGGCACCAAGATCGATACACTTCTCAGTTGCGTACTGGGCAACGTTCCCAGAACCAGAAACAACAGCGGTTTTCCCCTTAATCTCTTCGCCACGGGTCTTCAGCATCTCCTCAACAAAGTAGACACAACCATATCCAGTTGCTTCAGGACGGATTAGCGAGCCACCCCATCCAGCACCCTTTCCAGTCAGAACACAAGTTCCATGATTGTTTGTAATCTTTCGATAAGCTCCATACATGTAGCCAATCTCACGACCACCCACACCAATGTCTCCAGCAGGCACATCAATAAACTGACCAATGTGTCGGTAGAGTTCAAACATCAAACTCTCACAAAAGTTCTCTACCTCTGCATCTGTCTTGCCTTTTGGATCAAAGTCAGAACCTCCCTTTCCACCACCCATAGGTAGAGTTGTGAGGCTGTTCTTGAAGATTTGCTCAAACCCAAGGAATTTCAAAACACCCTGTGTCACAGTGGGATGGAAACGAAGTCCACCTTTGTAGGGACCCAGGGCTGAGTTAAACTGAACTCTGAAACCACGGTTGACCTGCACCTTGCCATCTCTATCCTTCCAGGGGATACGGAACTGGATTATACGCTCAGGTTCTGTAATCCTTTCAAGAATAGAGTGTTCCTTATACTGGGGGTACTTTTTGATGGCTGGCTCCAAAGTTTCCAGTACTTCTAGCGCGGCTTGATGAAAGACCTTCTGATTAGGATCCTTCTCAACGACGCGGTTATAGACACTTTCTATGTACTTATCCAATGGTACTCACTCACCACTAGTTATACGCGTTCGAGGGCGCGTGATGTCTTGCACATAAATCAATCGGAATCGGACCCGAGCACGAAAAAAAGAGCCAAAATGGTATTTCAATCGATACCTCTTCAAGATTGTAAGACAAACAGTCATTAGCTGTCTGTATCATGAGAATTCTGGGAAAGAGCTTATGTCAATATTTGAACAAGAATGGATATCCCCAATCCTTGAGGTCTACAAGAAGAGGAAAATCACCGAGAGCTATTCAGTCATTCTTGGTCTAAATCCACTAGGACAGGCTCTTTGTAGGAGACTCTATGAACATAATCAGTTTGAAACAATCCTTCTCTTCAACTCTCCAGCATTCTCTTCATGGAACAGGTATCCTGTTGATCTGAAGCCACCAGTTGTTCCAGTTCATGGCATGGTTGCTGAAGAGTTAATGATAATCTTTGGAGATGTCATGATTAGGGAGTTTGATTGGATGACAGATTTGTTGTTCTATCTTAGAGGAAATGTACCAACAAGGTTCGTGATATCACTGATGAGTCATGAAGGCCCAACCTGTGGACAGGCACTCTCAAAGAAGGGAGACCGCCTTTTGAAAAGAATGGGTATCTCTCTTGGTAGGTCTGATTTCTACGATGGCATCACAGCGCCCCTCATAAGTGCAGGTAGCGCGGCAGGTCTGGACCCGGTTATCCTATTCCTTGAAGAGTCAAGGGAGAAGGAGATTATCCTTCAGGTTGATGATATAGCAGTCACGAGAGCCGATGTGGATGAAGCACTTAGTCGACTTAAGGACGGCTTGGACTTTCAGCTCGATTGTTAGTCATCAGCGTCTTCAAAACTCGTTCTTCCGTAACCAGTTCGATTACGTCCAGCCATCTGGTCAAAACGTTGGTGAATGTCACTTCGAGAAATACTACTATCGCAGCTTGTACACATTAGTGCCCTTGTTTCTTTGACATTCACAATTTCGCCACATGATATGCAAGTCCATAGACCACCTTGGAGAAGCTTGGTCTTTCTAAAAACAGCCTTTGCCATATCGCGAAGAGATTCAGGACAATCTTCAGCTACACCTACTACACCTTTTTCAGACCACTCACAAAGAACAGACACCAGAGTTGTCATTAATTCAATAATTCGAGTGGTCCGATCCTCAATCTCTGCGGAAGATTCAGATTTAGTGTCTCTTGGAGCATCAGGAATTCTTGATAGCATTTCAATGAAAGCGAAGAAAGCTGGCGCGGGAAATCTATCCCTGCCACGTGCTTCAACCATCTGACCCAGAACTGCTGAAATCATCAGTGTCTGGGTGTAATCCTCACGAAGTATCTTCTCAGCCTCTTGGACAATTTTGTTTGAATTTATTCGATACTTTGTATCTTTGAGTCCGTGTTCATTAGCAATGTTTTTTACAGAATCGATGAGTCCAAGTCCCTTAGCCATCATTCGGTTGACCTTTCTCGCAATGGTTTGATATGGCAAACCAGCATCATTTGCTAGCTGCTGCAATAGGTCTCTGGCTGTCAGACTCAACTGTAGCACGTACCTGTAGTGGCACGAAACAATGGCATCATGACCAATTTAAGTTACTGTAGTATCATGCAATGAAGTTGGGTAGGGGGCAAATCTCATAAAGGGAGATACATCGCCAACAGACGGCGGTCTTCTATGAAAGATTATGATGTCATTCTTGCAAGTGGAGCTGAACACCTGAAGGAGAGTTTCCAGGAGGAAGGCTTTCGTGTTTTCACCTCGGCATTGAACTACGATAGAAGGAGGTTATTCCCGAATGCAGACATCTACGCGAAGCTGGAAGATGTATCTGAATTATCAAACAGAAGGGTTGTCATCATTCAGAGTTGTACTGGATCAGGTCCTGCTGAGAATGAGCCATACACAACATCGGACCGTGTGGTTGAGTTATTGCTCCTCTTAGACTTACTTTCGAGACCAGTGGCGGTTCGAGAGACAGTACACAAGTGCTACGAGTGTAAACCAATAGCCCCACCTTCAAGTGTGGAGGTCGTGTTAACGTTCCAGCCCTTTGCATTACAGGATAAAGCATTCAGGACTGGAGAAGCTGTTTCAGGAAGATGGGCTATAGAAACTATCACCAAAGTTTGCAACAAGGTCTGGGTTGTTAATCCACATGCACCAGATAGTCTTGATTGGGTACAAGAATTGAGAAAGAAGAATCTGTATGAAACCATCGACGTGATTCCTGATCTAGTCAGTTTCGCTGAGAAGCAGTTCGGTTTCAAAGACACCATTCTTGTTACTCCAGATGAGGGAGCCCAAGAGAGATACAAAATAAAGGGATTCACAAAGAACAGAGAGAATTCATTCAAAGTTGACCTACATGGAAACATTGAGGTGAAAGACAAAGAAGTCATCATCATAGACGACCTCACAAAGAGCGGTAGTACTCTCCTGAAAGCTGCTGATAGACTAAGAAACCAAGGCGCTGCAGATGTGGGAATGGCAGTGGCGCATGTATTGCCGCTAATGGAGAGGGGTGAAGAATTGTTAGAGGAACTCATGGAAAAGGCTCGGGGTTTGATTGTAACAACAAACACCGTTCATACGGAAGTGTTTGGTGAACAGAATCCACAATTAACCTATAACATCGTGCAGACACTTGTTAAGCACATTTAGTGCTACTGAATTATTCAGTCAACGTAATCCTCAGCGTTGCCTTTCGCAGTCCATGCCTTTGCACTAAGCCTCTCCACTAGGTTCCTCTTTTCAAGATCAAGAAGTGCTTGCACAACATCGTTCTGATTGCACTCCACACTCCGCCTTTTCAAGATTGAAGCAATAGCGTTTGGCCGACGGGCATCAGCTAGGATGAGTCCAAGTATTTTCTTTTGAAGCTCGGTGATTTCCTCGCTCATTGTAACCATGAAAGTCGGCTCCTGTTTGGTTCTTAAGCCTATCTCTACATCGAAGACGAGATCTGTCGAAACCCTTTTGTTGTAGGTAACATCTGCGCCAAGAGGTTGAAGTATGACAGACGATAGAGAGTATCACATTGGGATTGCACCAGGAGAAATTCCTGAACTCGTGCTTTTACCAGGGGACCCTGACCGTTCCCATAGTATCGCGATGAAGTTCTTTGAAGAGCCTGAAGAGATTGCGAAAAAAAGAGAGTATTGGAGTTTCAAAGGCAAATGGAAGGGAGTCCCAGTCGCAGTCTGTTCAACAGGTATTGGTTGCCCATCTGCAGCAATAGCTTTAGAGGAGCTTGTGAAAGTTGGGTGTACAACATTTCTCCGTGTTGGAACATCTGGAGCAATCAGCCGTTCCATCAATGCTGGAGACTTGGTCATCTTCAGTGGATCTGTCAGAGATGATGGGACTTCACGACAATATGTACCAATTCAATTCCCTGCTGTTTCAGACCCGGAAATGGTTATGGCGTTGATCAAGTCGGCGCAGGACAATGGTGCAAAGTTCCATGTTGGTATCGGGCATAGTAAAGACGCATTTTACAGCGAACATCCAGACTATGTCGCAGACCCAGAGGGAATCCGAAGGAAATGGGAGATGATGAGGGATTCTGGAGTACTAGCTACCGAAATGGAGGCGGCTGCTCTCTTCGTCATTGGACATCTACGGGACGTCCGGGTTGGTACGATTTGTGTAGTCATTGGAGAAAATGTGGAGAAGGAAGCCAAGATAATGGGAAAACCACCTATTGATGAGCTAATTACTGTGGCTCTGGATGCCATTACTTCTTTCAAAAGATAGTGATATTTCAGATACCACCAAACCAGACTTTCTTTTGAACAGCCATATGAAGGTCCTCAGCCGTCCTCTTGTCAATCCCTGTTAGAGATGCTAGTTGATCAGGACTAGTGGCAACAAGATCTGTCGTGGTAGCAATCCCAGCATTGAATATCAGATTGATTGTGGGCTCTGGTGTTCCAAGTTCTGTTAAGAGTCCTCTGAGATCGGCCATTGTGTCCACCGTTGCTTCTGGTGGTGTAACTGCAGGCAAATCTTTCTCAATCGGATCTACCTCAATAACGTCTGGTGTTCCAGGCGGAGCTGCTGGAGCAGGCTCAGCGGATTCCTTCAAATCACGAAGTTCAGCTATCTCACCTGCTGCACCATATTTCGCTATGAATGACGGTCTGAGGAAAACGATGCCAACAACTAGGCAGAACAAGAGAATTGGTACCAATAGGACATTGCTGATGTCCACTGGTACAATGCTGGGACCTGGGCCAGGACCTATGAGTCCCCCAGTAATGCCATCTGTAATCAAGATCAACCAAGATTCACCTGAGAAGTCTGTAAAGAGAATTAACCAAAGAGGAGAGAACAGTCCGAACCCTCCAGCCTCAAAGATGAGAAATTCTCGTAGTGCACCCTTTCGAGCAAACCTCACAAGGATTGGGGGTATAACTGCGATACCTATTGAGATTAGAAACCAAACCACATAGACATCCCATGGCATGGCGAGTATCTTGATGATTACAGCACCAAGAAAAATCACAAATGGAAGGAGTGCGCCAATAATTATACCTAGGGCATATCTCATATCTCAAACTCACCTCAATAGGGTTGGCCTATTCACTTTTGACGAGTGTTTCTTTTAGGTGTTTGTAGGATTTCTTTAGCTGAGATTGATGTTTGGAGGCTTTCAAGCCACTCCAGAAGTGAGTTGCTAGAATGGCTTAAAATATGGGAAAGGGCGCTCTACAAAGCATCTCTAAGCTAAGCCTTATAAGGGTCTAGGAGGCTTTTTAGCGCACCCTTTTGGAGGAGTAATGAAAAAATGACATTCATTGTAAAGAAGGCAGTGCAAGACTATGCAAAGAAGAAGAATCTCCAAGTTAGTGGTGACTTCTACGGCGCACTCGATAAGAAAATCGAAACGATACTTGACCATGCTGCTAAAAGGACAGGCAATAATAAACGCAAGACTCTCAAGTCTTATGACCTGTAATTGAGTCTAACGATGCCGGGAGTGGGAGCACAACAATGGTGCTTCCACAACCTTTTTTCTTCGTCTAAACGTCACTCTTATCAAGTGGTGAAAAGGTGACAAGATGCTGCAATTTCTAGGAGTAATGCCGAGTGTATAAGGTCTGTCTTACGAATGATGATGGTCCTCGAAGCGAGGGGATGTTAAAACTCGCTGAAGTTCTAAGTAAGGTTGTAGAACTGATAGTAGTTGTACCAGATGGACAACGAAGTGCCACTGGAAAAACATTGACTTTGAAGAGACCTATTAGAATCACTGAGAAACACGAAAAGAATGGATACCAGTTTGTTTCGCACGATGGTGCACCAGCAGACTCTGTGATACTCGCTCAGGCGTTCTATGAAGACATCGACCTACTTATTTCAGGAATCAATTCAGGTGCCAATGTTGGGTATCAAAGCATGTTGACAAGTGGTACAGTTGGGGCTGCGTTTGAGGCTGCAATCAGAGGACTTCCAGCAATTGCTGTATCTCGTCAGGCATTACCCAGCGATTGGTTTGAGGCAACGGGGTCAAATGGTGATTGTGAAAGAATGTGTGAGATCATAAAGGACCTCATAATGAAGGTCCTAGAAAAAGGCATGCCAAAGGGTATAGACATGTTGAATCTGAACTTCCCAAGCACACTCTCTGAAGATTCTAAAGTGGTCGTCACAATTCCGACTAAGGTTCGTATGCATAATGAGGTTGAAAAGAGAACAGATCCGATGGGTAGACCGTACTATTGGTATCTTGGCATCGAGAGAGATCCTCCACCAAAGTCAGACGCCCATGAGGTGTTTGTTCACGGGAACATCTCTCTCTCCCCAGTCATACTAGACTGGATTGGAGAAGACCAAGTCAAGAAGCTTGAAGCATTCATGAAGGATTGATCTTCTTCAGGGCAATCCAGAGTGCATCAGTTTTTGGTCGTTTGAGAGGTAGTCCATCTGAGTCAGTCACAATTATTCTATGGTCAGGATTTTTCACAATGCTACCAACCACGCATGCAGAAACACCTCTCGATTGGATTGTATTCACAACGTCAGTTGCGTGTTTCTTGCCACAACATACAATCATGCATCCACTACTGATCAGCTCCAAAGGGTCAATCTCCAATCCATTACAAATCATTCGAGTTGATTCATCCATTGGAATCGCATCCTGGTAAATCTCAAACCCAACATTACTTGCGTCACAGAGTTCATGTAAGCCTCCAGACAGTCCTCCTTCAGTTGGATCATGCATGGCTGTAATATATCCTGTTTCAAAAGCTGCAACACCTTCAGCAACGACACTGATACGATTTCTCAGAGTCTTACCTTTCTCAACAACTGCCTTCCCCACCCTAGAGGTCAGATAGTTCTCTCCCTCAGATGCAAGAATGGATGTCCCCTCGAGTGCAATAGATTTCGTTAAGATAATCGAATCTCCAGGTTTGGCTCCTGAGGATGTCACATACCCTCCTTGTTCAGCTATACCAATCATGAAGCCAGCTATAATGGGTCTGTCAATACCTCCAGCAATCTCTGAATGCCCCCCAGCCACAGCTATTCCTAGAATCTTGGCAGCTTCATCAATTTGCGACATGATCAGACTGAGTTGCTCTTGGGTTGAATCCTCTGGGAGAATTATCGAGGCTAAAAACCAACGAGGATGGACACCGAAAGTAGCGATATCATTCGCATTCACATGGACAGAGAGCCAGCCGACATCAGCCACAGATCCAGTTATGGGATCTGTTGCGGCAATAATCACTTTGTCACCGACACGGATTACTGAAGCGTCTTCTCCAAGACTAGGACCTAATAGAATGTCAGGGTCATTTGATCCCAGTTTTGTGAACACTATCTTCTCTAGGAGTTCAGGAGGTACCTTTCCAGGAAGCATTCAAATCATCGCCCAATTAATAGGTGCGCACAGACCCTGTGCCTGATGCATGAAAAGCAGATTCATAGCAACCCAGTACTGGGCTCTCCTCGCTCACTATGACACCAGGCATCAATCGGACCCTGTGCGCACACTAGGAACCGAGCTCATGCTAATAACATAATCGAGAGAGGCACTAATACTAGTTCTCATTGAGGAAGGTAAGCTTCAACCTCTCGAAGGTCTTGTAGTCTTAGGCGGTTTCTTGAAAGACTGGAACTAAGTAAGGTTCCAAGAATTGAAGACTCCTTCAGCAGTTCACGAGATAGGTATGCATGTCCGCCTGCTGCGCGTGCAATAAGATACGCACCAAATGTCTTTCGAAATTCCTCCACTTTGAGGATGGTTTCAATCGGGTCATGTAATCCCTCTTTCTTCATTCTCAACATTGTAGCTAATTCAAGGGCTTCATGATATGGACGTTTCAAGAACTTAGGCCACTTAGACTGTTCAGGATCGACATTGACTGCAGCTAGTCTTACTTTCGCTTTACGTACCAAACGAGCTGTGCGGACAAGGTCTTGAACCGGAGTAAATCTCTCATGACCAGGACCTACAGACTGAGCAAGTGGAATGTTCGGAGAGAAGTCTGACACAAGAATCAACAGGGGCTCAACACCATCGTATCTCATACGTTCCCTCTTGATAGTTTCAAGAGATTTCTTCAGACCCTCTGCGAGTGGCGTGAGTCCAGATATCTTCAATCGACCTAGAGCTCTGTATATCTTGTTCCAATTCGTGGTAGGTGCCTGGATTTCGACAGCCCCACTGTCCTTGAATGCAATGATTCCTGTTCGGTCCTTAGACCCTCTTGTTTCACTCTCCAGACGTTCTAGGAATTCTCTGACTTGTTCCATACTTCCCTTCATTGAGAGGCTTACATCGATGACAAGTATGACAGTTAAAGGAGTCCTACCCGTGAAGACTTTCTCTCGAAGGTCCTCCTTTGTTATTTTGAGGGATTCTCCTGAAGTGTGACCAGTTCTTGAAATAGCTGCCAATACAGTAGAAGGGAGGTGGATACTTCCTGGTTTTCCAGTCGGTATTCTTGAACGCACAGGTCTGCCATGTTTCATTGTATCAGATGACTTCAGAGACCCCGCTGCCCTTGAACTAATCCTCTTCTTGATCCAACCACCAGATGATACTCTTGATCGAATCATTGCCCTCTTTCGTAGCTTTTCAAGATCGAATATCTCTTCACCTGTATCGATGTCTGGTACCTTTACGAAGAAGCCATCCTCTAGACCAAAGGGGGCTTCTCTGATTTCAGACTTCGGACCGGAAACCATCTTGGGAGTCTGAGGAGTATATGGTCTTGTGGCCAGACCCCATTCATCACCTGGTTCGGGTCTGCCACCTCCTGGCTCAACTGTGTCTATACCAGCCGCTGGTCCACTGGATCTACGGGTCATGACCTCCAACCACCTTCTTACAATGAGATAGATTGCAGGAGCTATGACAATAGTGTCGATGATCAGTGCTGGTGCAGTGGGAAATTGCAAAATCTGTGTTCCAAAAAGCCAGTTGATTGGGCTGACATATATCCACGCAA
>JASFEF010000075.1:0-12066 GCA_050124975.1 Candidatus Thorarchaeota archaeon
AACGTAAGTTCGTCAAGGAACTTGACTACATGACATCTCCCGGTCATCTGGAGGGTCCAGGGTCTCGTGAGAAATGGTCAATGGTGGGTAAAGGTCCAGAGGTAGTCATCACTGATATGTGCCAGATGGACTTTGAACCTGAAACCCTGAAGATACGATTGAAATCAGTTCATCCTGGGTACAAAGTTCAAGACATAGTAGACAATGTGATATTTGACCTCATTGTACCAGATGATATTCCAACAACAAGTGAACCGACCCAAGAACAGATTGATATCATGCACAAGCTTGATCCTAACGGAATCTATCTTGGTAAGGGTAGATAATATTCTGGAGACTGGACCGTCTTGAGTAAATTAGACCTTAGCACCTTCGAGGCGGTCATTTTTGACTTGGACTCTACTTTGACTGATACACACAGATATCCATTTGTAGCATCTGAGTGGCTACTCAAGAAATCAGGAGTAGAATCTGACGAACTGAAGGGTTCTTTCCTTCGAAGTCTATTCACTCGGTATACAATGGCAATTGAGGCTATTGTTGAAGGCGCGCCTTACCGTTCAGCCTCTGACATTGTTGAAGCTGCGATGAAAGACAGTCTTGTGGATATTGATCAACCAGTTGATTCTGACCTAGTGAAAGAAGCAACTCAACGATTCAAGGCACTTCATCTAGAATTGTCTACCCTCCGAAATGGGGTCACTGAAATACTTGAGAATCTGAAGATGAGAGAGATCAAACTCGGAGTGCTATCGAACTCCTTTGCTGGACATGCGAGAATTATCCTTACCCAACTTGAATTGGTTCAGTTCTTTTCTTCCATTGTAGACTGTGGTATGGTGAATGCGTTCAAACCTATGAAGGCTCCATTCGAAAGGGTGTTGAACGACCTGAACACACATGCTTCCAATGCACTCTATGTTGGCGATGAGTACTATGCTGACATGGTCGGTGCCAAATCAATGGGCATGACAACCGTCTGGATAAATAATCGCGATAGATCTCTAGAAGATTTCGCCACCAAGTATGGTTTTTCCACAACTCCTGATTTTGTACTGAAATCAATCATAGAATTTGGTGAGATGTTGTAACTTTCAGTGACTTCATGGGTCCTTCGAGGATGGCAGATACCGACGCAACAAACATATTAACCACTAGAAGGAATCTCATTCAGCACACCACCCTAGAGAGAATGGAGTATGGGAACTATGAGTGATGACAAAGACCGCAGTGATCCAGCAAAAGCTCGTTCTGCCCTCATTGATATCTTGAGTCACGATCCAATGAACACTGAGGCTATTGTCGCAATAATCCAGCATGAACTCACAGACATCAAAGATAGCAAGCTTGTTTCCAGCGCACTCAATGCTGCAGCGGAATCGTCCAATGTCGATGCAAATGCGAGAGACAATGTTCTGTACTGGTTAACCGAAACCACTCCCGATGTACGCCAGATGATACTCGTCCAGACAATTGAAGAACTTCTAGGAATGCCTCAGTGTAAGGAGGCAACTATCGAAGCACTGACTCAGGTTTCTTCAGAGGACAATGTGAAGATGGTTATGGAGTGGGTGGATAGGAAAATCCTCAAGTTGAATCAGGCTGTCTATGTGCTACTCTATCCAGATTCATCTGCAGCGCTTCGATAACCTCACAAATCTGGCATGTACTTTTTCACATATTTCTCCCAATCAGGCTCTAGCTCTAAGACTCTCTTGACACACTCTTTTGCTTCTTCTTTCTGATCCAATTTGTAGTGAAGCTTTGCCTTGTAGAACCAAGCCTTCGCGTAAGTGCCATCAAGTTTGATTGACTCTTCATACGCCTTCAGGGCTTCCTCATAATCACCATTTGTTTCGTGGATTCGTGCTACACCGAACCAGTCAAACTGTGTTCTTTCATGTATTTCTGCGGCCATGCTTTTACACCAAGTCTTCATGTTCTTTGTTGTTTGAAGCCTAATAACTGTGAAGTGCGCCTGACACAACCAACTGATAAGATTACGTTTTTCTATCATGGCTTAACAAAGCCTTAGAAGCATCCATAAAGCTTCTTTTCAAGAAAAACCCCTCCATATGTCTATTTTCACTCAACCACCTACTTTGCCACGAAATGGTCATTATAAATGCAAAACTCTCAGCATCAAATAGGTGAATAATCTGAAGAATATTCGCAGAACGATAATTGGACTGTTTCTAATGGTAGCTCTCCTAGGAACAATGACCACCACCGCCACTGCTATGGGTGATGGTATGGAACACTTCATGCCAGGAATGCCTCACCATGACCGTAGGAGTGATGGATCAGTTTGGGTAAACACTGACATCATCACAATCATGGCTAATGCTGATATTCCACAACTTCATTTCTGGTACACATCTGATGAGGACGGAACACGCGCCAGATTCTCTACAAGTTATGTGATGTTAGTTGAGTTTGAAGACCAGAACGATGATGGAGCATATCAGACCCAAGAACATCTCCACTTTGCGCCACTCTCTGCGTACGAATGGACTCTTACAACTGGTGATGTGACAGAAGATGATGTTACTACTGAGGTTTGGTTGAAGTATACAAAATCTGGTGTGAAAACAGGAATGATGCCGGAAGTATCTCTTGCTGCTCTTGAAGGAATGGGCGATATCCAGAGATTCGCTGATGTAACAATCCAGATTTGGGCACACATCTATCTTGATGACTATACTGGAGAGGTGACCGACGACCATGGAGTTCACTTCAACTATACAGTTGCTGGCAGGTCTGAACTGAAGATGGATATCGAAATCGGTAATTTTCCATTCAGCAGTGAAAACTCAAGCGTTGCAATTCAAACTTTGCAGCGAGAAAATGAGGCAACTGATGAACAACACCAACATCGCCATAGAATGGAAACTCGTGAACGATTCAGAAACACCACCTTTGACTCTGACATGAACTGGACTACAACAGGTGGAAATGAAACACGTTTTGAGCGGATGAATGGCACTGATTGTCAGAGAATGGATTTTGTTGACCACGAAGCTGAGGTTGCTCAAGGTTTCTTCAGCTGGTTGGATAAAGCTCTCATTACCTGGCCTGGTGGAGAAACAGAAGCAGTCGATGTGATTGCATCGTATGTTCCCTTAGGTAATGGTGTAGCAGTCTATCTAGCTTATCCTTACTTCGACGATGGCAGTATTTTACATGATCCCTCAATAGGTCTGTATCCGGAGGGTGCTCCATCAATTGGTACACCTATCGACTATGTCTTAATTGCTGGCATCGGAGGAGTAGCACTTCTCGCATTACTCGTCGTATTGGTCCGGAAAAAATGACTCTCTCGTAGTACACTCGGGTAGTGGTTCCCAGCCACTACCCACCACTTATACCCTAAGAGAAGTCTTATGAATAAATGAACTGTGAAACATAAGATACTTAGAATATATCCAATTAACTGCGGTGTGAAATAGTGCGAGGAATAATACTTGCAATGGCGGCACTTGTCCTCACATCTATGCTATTTTTCCCTGTTCAGGGTGATGTACAGCTAGCTCAACTAGAGGATGTCATATTAGATCCAGCGGAGATTCAAGCTATCATGACACATGAGGGAGTCACAACCCTCCATCTTCGAGCTAGAGCAACAAATCGTGGATCAACCAGTATAACATCACTCTCATTTCGAATCGACTCACTTGATGTAGAGATTGTCAGTACATATGCAGATGACACTGTAACAACCTCGGCATCTGTTCTTCAGGACCGATATACAGAGATAGTTGTATCTCTCAATAGCCCTCTCGAAGAGAATGACTCGGTATGGGTAGAGCTGAATCTTGAGTCGACCGACCTCCAGTTCGACCAGAATATTGACGTTGATCCTACCAGAAATTATGCTGACTTCATCTTCTATATACGCCCAATGACTGAAATTGCTAACTTGACCTTCACAGCTGTCCTCCCCCAAGATGCTGTACTCTCAAGAGCATCAGCTGTACCAATATTCCCGACTGCTGATTCGAATTATACAGATGGGTCAAGACTTGCATTTGTCTGGGTCACTGACTCACTACTTGTTGGACACGAGCAAGCTTTCATAATCCGTTACCAATATCCGAATGAACAAACTGGTCCCATAGGTTCTTTCTTCGTGGAATCTGTAATAATAGCTATTCTTGGAGTCATCTGCGGGATTGTTCTCACTATTGGAGGTCCGAAGTTTTACCATAGAATCAAACGAATTGGGAGCGTCAAGTTTGTGGGAGTCACCTCCGAAGAAGAGGAGGTTTTGGAGGTCATTCGGAAGAAGGGAGGCTCTTGTCCTCAGAAGGATCTCTACACTGAATTTGATATGTCACAGGCTAAGGTCAGTCTCATTCTCAACAACCTTGAGGAGCGGGGGCTCGTTCGAAGATTCCGTGAAGGTCGTGAGAATGTTGTCCATATAATGGAAGACTGACACTCAATCAACGCCTTTATATCACTACTACGGTCATCAGCAAACGAATCATCAACCTGAGGTGGGTTCTTGAGTTCGTCCAAGAAGATTCGTGTACTTGTTGCAAAACCTGGTCTTGATGGTCATGATAGGGGCGCAAAGATAGTCGCCCGTGCACTGCGTGACGCAGGGATGGAGGTCATATACACCGGTCTCCGACAGACTCCTGAAATGGTGGTCAGTGCAGCCCTTGATGAGGGTGTACACTGTATTGGGCTCAGTATTCTGAGTGGTGCTCATAATGCACTGTTCCCAAAGATTATGGAGCTTCTGAAGAAGGAGGGAATTGACGACATCCTTGTAGTTGGTGGTGGAATCATTCCAGAGGATGACATTCCTGATTTGAAGAAGGCAGGAATCTCTGCCATTTTTGGTCCTGGAACTCCTCTAGATGAAATTGTAGAATACATCAGGGCTAATGTCAAACTCTAATTCTGTGATGCGAGGAACTAGCTTTGTCCGTGTCTGACCTTATCAAAGGTGTGTTGAATGGGAAAAGGAGAGACCTAGCTCGTCTGATCTCTCTTATTGAGAATGAGGATACTGATGCTATCGAAGCTCTCATTCACCTCTACAAACACACTGGAAAAGCTCACATCATTGGTGTCACTGGACCTCCAGGTTCTGGGAAGAGCTCGCTCGTCACAAAACTAACAACGGAGTTCCGAAAACGTAAGAACTCGATTGGAGTTGTCTGTGTTGACCCCTCTAGTCCATTCACTGGGGGTGCACTCCTTGGTGATAGAATTCGTATGCAGGAACATAGCCTAGACAAGGAAGTCTATGTACGTAGCATGGGCACACGTGGACACCTTGGAGGTCTCGCAAGGGCAACATCTGATGCAGTACGTGCAATCGATGCATTTGGGAAAGACATCATCTTCGTTGAAACCGTTGGTGCTGGTCAGTCAGAGGTTGAGGTGATTGATATCGCTCACACAGTGATTGTCACAGACATGCCTGGAAGCGGGGATGACATTCAAGCAATCAAGGCTGGTATAATGGAGATTGCAGACATTTTCGTCGTGAACAAGATGGACCTACCTGGAGCAGAGCGAAAGGTCACAGAGATCAACGCAATGCTAGATATTGATCCTCATGAAAAGGAATGGCGACCACCGGTCATACTTACAAACTCTAGGTCGGGTGAGGGTGTGCCAGAGCTTGCCGACAAAATTCTAGAACATCTTCAGTTCTTGAAGGACAGCGGTCAGTTGGAGCAAAAAGGTCTGAAACGAAGTCGCGACGAACTCCAAGATTTAATGAAATACAAGCTCACTAGAGAGCTGTATCAAAAGCTGGAAGGACAGCCTGAGTATGAGGCTGCAATCAAGAAGATTGCTTCTAGGAAAGAGGATCCCTATAGTGTGGCTGAACGGTTGATAGCAGAGTTCTTGTTTAGTGAGAGTAGGTGAGTGCAATGGGAGATGACTCAAAGCTCCGGAACTCCAAAATGAAGTGGGAGGACGTAACTGTAGCCAAGACAATCAAGAAATTCCCCGAGCGGGAGGAGAACTTCAAGACTATCTCTGGCCTCCCAATGGAGCGTCTTTATACACCTCTGGATTTGAAAGCGCTCAATTATGAGAAGGATCTTGGTTTTCCAGGTCAGTACCCCTTCACACGAGGAGTCCAACCCACTGGTTACAGAGGTCGTTTCTGGACCATGCGTCAATACAGCGGCTTTGCCACAGCACGAGAAACCAACGAGCGGTTCCATTTTCTCTTAGAACAAGGTCAGACAGGTCTCTCAATCGCGTTTGACCTCCCAACCCAAATAGGGTACGACTCTGATGATCCTTTAGCGAAAGGTGAAGTAGGAAAAGTTGGTGTTGCCATTGACTCACTCGCAGACATGGAGGTCCTGTTCAAAGGAATTCCTCTAGACAAAGTGAGCACTTCGATGACAATCAATGCCCCAGCTTCGGTCCTGCTTGCAATGTACATAGCTGTGGCTGAGAAACAGGGAGTCCCTATGGATAAACTCAGAGGAACCATCCAAAATGATATCCTGAAGGAGTATGTTGCCCGGGGAACATACATCTACCCGCCAAAGCCTTCGATGCGGCTCATCACTGACATCTTCAAGTTCTGCAGTCAAAACATGCCCCTCTGGAACACCATCTCAATATCTGGTTATCATATCAGGGAAGCTGGATCAACAGCCGTTCAAGAGGTGGCTTTCACACTCGCTGATGGCATCGCATATGTCCAAGCAGCTATTGACGTGGGATTGGATGTTGATGACTTTGCATCAAGACTTTCATTCTTCTTCGGTTCACACAGTGACTTTCTAGAGGAGATATGCAAGTTTAGAGCTGCACGTAGGCTCTGGGCAAGAATCATGCGTGAACGGTTTGACGCGAAGGAAGATGGTTCTTGCAGGATGCGGTTTCACACTCAGACTGCAGGTTGTACACTTACAGCTCAACAACCTGACAACAATGTTGTACGAGTTGCACTTCAGGCACTTCAAGCGGTCCTTGGGGGAACCCAGTCATTACACACGAATTCACGTGATGAGGCTCTCTCATTACCTACTGAGGAGTCTGTCCAAATCGCACTACGAACACAACAGATCATTGCACATGAGTCTGGCGTGGGCGACACGGTTGATCCCCTTGCAGGCTCATACTATGTTGAGAGTCTGACGAATGAGATAGAAACACGAGCGATGGATTACATCCAGAAGATCGATAACCTGGGAGGGGCTCCATTCGCAATTGAAAATGGATTCATACAACGAGAAATCCATGAAGCCGCGTATCAGTTTCAGAAGAGTGTAGATGAAGAGAAGCGAGTCGTTGTGGGTGTGAATAAATTCACTGTTGATGAAGAGGCGAAATTCGACTATCTCCGTATTAACCCTGAGGCTGAGAAAGAACAACTGGCTGAGCTGGAGAAGATTCGATCCAAGAGGAATGAGGATCAGGTCAAGCAGGTCTTAGAAGTTCTACGTGATACTGCAAAGAGTGATACTAACCTTATGCCTCCTATTATTAAAGCCGTGAAGGTGTATGCTACCCTAGGTGAGATATGTGGAGTTTTAAGAGAGGTATTTGGAGAATACAAGGCACCAGATATTCTGTGAGAGGATAGACATGTCGGTTGAGAAGATAGATCATATCGGAATTGCTGTGGAGAGTATCGAGAAATGGATTGGTTTCTACAAGGATATTCTTGGTCTCGAATATGGCGGTTCTGAAGAGATAGCTGAACAAAAGGTCCGAGTTGCATTTCTCAAAATTGGTGAGAGTCAGATAGAGCTTCTCGAGCCGACATCAGATGATAGTCCGATTGCTAAGTTCCTTGAGAAACGAGGAGGTGGCATCCATCACATCGCAGTCAAGGTGGATAATATTGATACAGCACTGGCACGACATCATGAGGCCGGAGCACGTTTGATCGACAATGAACCAAAAATTGGGGCTCACAATATGCGCATTGCGTTCATTCACCCCAAAGCCTCAGGTGGTGTACTCTTTGAGCTCTGCGAAGAGCAGTACTGATTATTCAAATGCATTTTTGATATGTGCAAACCTTATCTGAGTATTTTCTTAATAGTATTGCACTTAGGAGGTGCGTAGAAGTTGTCTAAGAGGACTCCACAGACACGCTACGGATTCTACAGGAAAGCTAGGAGTCATGAGGCCAATGGTCAGTATGATGATGCTCTCGAGGCTTACGACAAAGCAATAGAGATGAGTGAAACCTATGCTCATGCCTGGTTTTACAAAAGCCGACTCCTCTATCGAATGGAGAAATATGGAGAATGCATCGGCTGTGCTGAGAAAGCCCGTCAGTTGGAACCTACATGGAGTGACCATATCACGAAAATGATTGAAGATGCTAAGAAGAGGTTGTAGAGGTTCTCTCCCTATTTGAGTAACCGTTCAAGAGCGATAACTATCCTATCAATATCATCACGATCTACCATTCTGTTCAACACCATTCTAGTCCTGACGCCGTATCCGCCATAGACCTTGATATTCTCCTTTGCTAGCTCCTCAGAGAGCTTCATCTGGCTGATTGAGAGGTTTTGGAGGCCAAGAAACAGAATATTGGTTTCAGGTTCTTCGACTACTAGATTTGGGATGTTCTTTATTTTATTGTAGAGAAGTTTAGCATTGTCGTGGTCATCCTTGAGCCTATCGACCATCTTCTCAATTGCTACGAGTCCTGGGGCCGCTATGATTCCCGCCTGACGCATTCCTCCTCCAAGCTTCTTGCGCGTGCGGTGCGACTCGTGGATAAACTCCTCAGTCCCAGCTATTATTGATCCGACTGGTGCAGAGAGACCCTTGCTGAGGCAGATTTGCACAGAGTCTATGTCTTCGACTAGTTTTTTGGCTGGAATGTTCAACGCGACTGCTGCATTGAAGAGTCGGGCACCATCACAGTGAATCTTGAGACAGTTGTCATGAGCTGTGGTTGCTAGTGCTTTGATCTGCTCTGGCTTCACGACTGCTCCACCTGCATAGTTGTGAGTGTTTTCCACGATAACCATTGTTGTCCGTGCATAATGAGCATCGTCTGGACTTATTGCAGACTGGAGAGTCTCTGGAAGGATGTATCCTCGCTCTCCCTTCACTGGTTTGGGATAGAGACCTCCCATAGAAGCCATTGAACCTGCTTCGAACATGAACGTGTGTGAACGCTCCTCAACCACTACCTCATCTCCTCTCTTCGTCTGAGCGAAAAGTGAGATGAGGTTGCCTTGTGTGCCCGATGTGACTAGAAGAGCCGCCTCTTTGCCAAGTATCTTCGCTGCCTTCTCCTGTAACTCGTTGACAACTTCATCTTCACCAATAACATCATCCCCAAATCTTCCAGACTTGTGGGCGTTGACAATGGCTTCTATCATCTCATCAGTTGGTTGAGTGATGGTGTCACTACGCAGGTCAATGGTCTTCATAATCCTAAAATCCCCATCTCTACGATATAGCCCTAGCGTTTATGCCTAACTATCGACGTTTTAGAAATGCGAATATCATTGCAAGAACACCAATTACCACAATAGCTACTGAAATCAATACGGTCATGTTCATCCAATCCCCACCACCATTCGTGGGACTTGTGTTTTCAGGGTCTACAACAGTAATTTGCCTTGTTAGTTGACCTGATTGAATGCATTTTGCAGTCACACTAAGTACATCTCCATGGTCTGCTGCAATAGTGTAGGTAGCTGACATCCCCGAAGTTGAATTCTGAGTTGTATAATCCCTTGTCAGAACTTCGACAGAGTTCTTCTCGACAACAACTTGATAGATATAGTGTGTATTCACATCTGAAACGCTATGTGAAACCTCGATAGTCAACACTTGACTCGTAAAATCATATGACAGATCCATTGAGTTGGGGGAGTGCGCAGTGACGGGGGTTCCTTGAAACAGAATCATGATTGCAAGGAGTACGCCAAAAATCAAAGTCAATCTTCTCTTCATATTCAACACCATCATTCCTTCCGCATTAGTAATTGGACCTGATAATCCTTTTCACAGATTAATGATGCAACCGTTCTCTTCTTATGCTCTATCACATCCATGCATCAGGATGATTAGTGAGATTTTCCTGATTGACCGTAGTGTTTTACAGTTTCACTACAGCAGAGATAAGTCAACCAGTGATGATGATAAAGCAGTTCTATCTTCCGGATTCTTCTCTGCAATACAGGACTTCAGTACCCATGCTCGTTCTGACGCATTGGATTCATTCTCCACTGAAACTGAATACTTTCTTTACCTCAGATTTCCTGATTCTGAAAGAATTCTTGTAGGAGTCTTTGATAGGAGAGCGCCCGAAACCTTTGCTCGAGAAGCCATGGAAAAGATAAAGACAACCCTCCTCAAGGTGAAGTTCCCAGAGATTGAAGGTATGCAACTATCAGGAGAGGAAAAAGACAAGATTCGTGAACATATAGAAAAGATCAACGTACAACTGTTCAGTAATGAGCGGCTATCATCAATCGTACTTGAAACGCTTGAGGGACGAATTGACATTCCTCTTGCATTTCTTGTTGATTCCACGAACAGCTCAGTCATTGCTAGTTTTTCTAGACCAAAACCGTTGTTCAAACAGACTCAGGTGAGAGAGTTTCTTCTAGTTCACTCAACTCTGCAAAAGGTATTCGAGAGTCTAGATACTGGTCAGGATTACTCGTACTTCGTGATGGAGTCCGATGATTATACTGTGGTAGCCTGCAATGGGGGTCGTATACTGAGCGTTGCGAGCGGAGCAATGCGGGTCCCAAAAGAGAATGTGTACGAGGCGGCAACCACCATTTGCTATGCAGAGAGCTTTGAAGCTGAGATTGCCCTAGCATCCGAAGAAACCCTTGTTGGGAAACTCATTTTTGCAATCAATGGACGTGTGAGTCAGAAAGATGGCAAGGAAATCTCTCAGAACTCTATTATCTTCATATCTTCACTCATCAAGAACCTAGAATCCATGTTTAAAACCCTAACGCGTAGACCGTATAGTCGTTTCTTTGCTAGATGCAGCGATCATGGAAACTGGGGTATCACTATAAGTCGTACAAGCGGGATGACTCTCTTTGAGTTACATGAACTGCAACTCTAACAACCTCTCATAGGCGAGAAATATAAGAGATGTAGACTAAAATCAAACTGGTTCTACTCATGAGTTATGGATATCAGTCGCAAGATGGTCAACAGCTTGAGGCTGTCTTCCTCTATATGGGTATCCTCGATGCTTATGAGGCAGTTGGAACAGAACTCATTGGTCCTAATGTCTTGGATGAACATGTCCTTCCTCGAATGGTCTATTATGTTCAAGAGTTTCTTCCTGAGATCTTCTCAGAGAGAACCACCTCAGATGTCCTCGTAGGTGAGCTCAAGATCTTCTTGTCTGACTTCCACAAGAAAGTGGACGAAGCCCGGTCAAATGGCTCCACAGAAAGACTCACCATGGAGGAAATATGGAAACTGCGTGCAGCTATATTCGGCTATGAGAGTGTATTCATAGACATCCTAGGAGATGCAGCAATCAAAGATTATGTGTTCATCCGAATGTCAGACATACTCGCTGCCTATCTGCCAGAACATCTTCTTGATTCGAATGTATCTCTGGCAGAGAAGCTCAATGGCTATGCCAAGTACATCCAAGACCATGGGTTTGTGAAATTTGCGCGTGCCAAGGCTGAGGGAGGTCAAATCACAGTGGCAACAAATGGCTGTGCATTCTCAAGAATACATGACTCTGAGGCGTACCAAAACTTGAATGTCCGATTTTGTCCATGGGGAATGATTGGCTCAGCCATCGTATCAGCGCACGAAGGTAAAGGCACTTCACTGAGGTCAAGTCTATTCACAACGAGGGGAAGTGTCAGTGAGATTGAAACACACTAATTGGAGGAAAAAAAGATGCAAGCAATATTCGGTATCCCAGTCTCGTATCTAGCTCTTATCCTAGAGATAATTGTGCTTATTGTATTACTCATTGGGTGGCGATATGGTGCCAGTAGGATGAATTTCAAACTTCATCACAAGGCTGTATATTTCGTTGTGCTGATCCATATCCTAACTGTTGGATTTTGGATGATTCCACAAGCAATAGCCAGGATAGAAGTG
>JASFEF010000076.1:0-11986 GCA_050124975.1 Candidatus Thorarchaeota archaeon
ATCACAAGTTGCACCCAAGAGGCGTCGACGGTTCAGGAGTTCAGTTCTATATCAGAGTGGAAGATGTGGACGAGTACTATGAAAGATACCGAAGTAAAGTGGATATCATAGACGAAATTGAAGACAAACCTTGGGGAGATAGGGAGTTCACATTCAAAGATCCAAATGGGTACCTGATATCGTTTTGTACAGAGCAAGTCGCAAGAGATTGAAGTCGGAACTGATTTTAGGCACGAGCCTCTCTGTTCTCCAGTTCAATTCCCATATTGTTTCTATGAAGGTGTTCGCGTGTCTGAGGAAACCCAAGTCTATACATATCGCTGGGCTGTGCTCTTGGTCTTCGGTCTCATCTTTATGGTGGGCCAGATGATGTGGCTGACGTTCTCCCTGATTCGGAACGAGGTCACAGAGGTCTTTGGACTGGCTGCAGGTGACCCAAGCGTTGTGCTCTTGACAGCGTCTCAGCCCTTGGCGTTCATCATCCTGTCAATCCCAGTCGGATGGTTGGCTGACCGCAAGGGCCTCGTCATCGTGGCTGGACTCGGTGCAATCATCCAGCTCCTATTTGGCACCCTTAGGATATTCCTACTCAATGATTTCCTCATGGTGTTCATCTGCCAGTTTGGCCTTTCCATCGGATCTGTCATGATCCAGAACTGCATCGTGTACCTGAGTGTGAGCTGGTTCCCGAGAGGCGAACGGGGACTGGCGACTGGCGTCAGTACACTATTCATGCTGCTCGGGATGCTCCTTGGAACCGCCCTGAGCCTGATACTGTGGACCGTACCCCTCTACGGAGACCCCGGCTTCACAGTCGCCTTGGCACAGGCAAATGTCGAGTCAATCCTCTACCTCGACGTCATCCTTGCGTCAATCCTGACAGTTGCCTTCTTCGCCGTGGCACGGGACAAGCCACCCAAGCCTCCAGACATCGATGTGCTGGCTGAGGTCACACCCAGTGTCAGAGGCATGCTGAAGGACAGAAACGTCTGGTTCATCTCGCTGGGCTTTTTCGCAGGTTTTGGTATATTCATCGGTCTCACAGCAATAATTGAAGAGCTCCTCTTGAGCCTTGGAATCCCAGTGACTGCAGGTCTGGGAAGTCCGGTCATCGTCATGGTGCTGCTCATGGTGTTCGGCATCATCGGCGCTATCGTGGTCCCTGCGATCTCAGACAAGGTGCAGCGGCGAAAACCATTCCTCATGGTTTCCCTGACCGTAGGAGTTATCGCAACCTGGCTGGTCGGGACCAGCACCATCACTGAGCTCACCTATGTGATGTCTGCAGTGCTTGGCTTCTTCCTGATATCCGTCATGCCCATTGCCCTCTCAATGCTTGAAGAGTTCAAGACAGTAGGACCAGATTTGGCGGGTGCAAGCACAGGTCTCGCTTTCTGGTTTGGCAATCTTGGCGGGTTCCTGGGAACCATCCTCTTAGAGGCTCTGAGAGTGGGAGATTCATACTTCTACTCAATTGTGTATCTGGTGGTGGTCATGGCCATTGCGACTGTGCTTATCATGACAATTCCTGAAACAATCCAACGAGAGAAGGACCAATAGGTTCTTCCCAGACTGGAATCAATGTATTAGAAGATGATTGGTCATGGACTGTAAACGATGCATGAGTATCGAAGAGCACTTCGATCAGAACTATGTTACCAAAGAGCTCCAACTGTATCGTGATAAGGGGCCAGAGGAAACAACGCAAGTGCTGATTGATGCCCTCCTTGCAGAGGGTGTGTCTGATATGACCCTTCTTGACATTGGCGGAGGAATAGGTGCCATCCAACATGCGTTACTGAGAGCTGGAGTGAGTAGCTGTATCAGTGTAGAAGCATCGTCAGCATATATCGAAGCGGCAAAGGAGGAGGCACAGCGTCAGGGACATGTGAAGAGCATACAACATCAACATGGGAACTTCGTGGACCTGGCCACAGATCTCCCTCAGTGTGACATTGTGACATTGGACAGAGTGATTTGCTGTTACCATGATGTGGAAGATCTTGTAGAAAAGTCCTCAGCGTTGGCGGGAAAACTCTATGGCGTGGTCTATCCGCTGAATAACTGGTGGGTTAGGATTCTCGGTGTAGTGGAGAATCTTATCTATCGTGTTAATCGAAGTTCATTTCGTTACTTTGTGCATCCCACAGAGGTGGTTGAGGACATTGTTCGCAGGAATGGGTTTGTGCGACGTTTCCATCGAGAGATACACAAGTGGCAAATTGTTGTGTTTGGACGGAAATCCTCATGATCGTAATAATTCGTGCATAAGCTAACTTTACTAATACATTTAGCAAACCTCAGTCCCCTCAAAAAGTACTTCGATTGGCTAAATCGAGGTAGAGAGGTGTTCGTAGTTGGACATTCCTAATGTTTTGAAGTATACATTCCTACTCCACTTCATAGTGTGTATGGTCTTCGGGTTCCTGTTCTTCCTGAGCCCAGAGTTCTATGTTGATGCAACAGGCTGGCCATTCCTTGACCCCGCGGCAGGTCGAGTGATGGGCTCTGAGTTCCTCGGCTTTGGAATCGCAGCTCTGCTAGGATACAGAGCAACCTCGTGGGAAGAGGTGAAGATCATCGTGCTTGCTGACATCACGTGGGGCATCTTTGGCACTATATCCATGGTTTGGATGATGCTTGTACACACCACCATCCCAGCACTTGCTGGATGGTTCAATGTGCTCCTGATTGGTGTCTTCACGCTTCTCTTCCTGTATTCGTACTACGTAGCAACACGCTAGAGTTGAAGAAGAAACACCATGGGTCTGCATCGTGAACGGTGCAATCACAGACATCATGCTGTTTCGCGGTAAGCTATAAGAAGAAGGTCCTCTAAGTAAGATATTATGAAGCCACAGGACCTAGGTGACAGTCTCGTCATGCGGAATGGGTCCAAGGAGGACATACCTGGGATCCTTGAGCACTTCCGGCTTGTCCATGGCGAGTTTGTCGTTGATGAGCTCAAAGCGCTGCTTGAACACCACCCCAGATTCTCCTGGGAGAACAGCTTCATCATCGAGGACACAGATTCGGGAGAAGTTGTATCCGCAGTGTTTCTGCTGTTGAATACTTGGACCTTGGATGGAGTCGAACTCTCGTCAGCAGAGATGGAGGCAGTGGGCACCCTAGAGGCTTACCGGTATCGAGGACATATGCACTTGCTCAATGACGAGTTCGAAAAGTGTGCTAAGCGGCTCAAACCAGTGATCCAGGCCATAGCTGGCATTCCCTACTTCTACCGCATCTTCGGATATGAGTATGCAGCCGACCTAGGCGGAGGGTACATTGTTGCGCCTGCGCTTGTTCCGAAGTTACCAGATGGTGAGAAGGAGCCTGTCAGTTTCGATCAGGTGGATACGAAGGGCTTCAAAGAGTATCTGAAGTATAAGGAGAAATTCCAGCTCCGGAACACCTGGACTCGAACAATACGTCCAGAGGACGCGGGCTATCTCATCTTTGAAACGACATCCAATGAACAAGAGGCGTTCTTTTTCTTCCTAGTAAAGGAGAAGGAGAAGATAGTGGGAGTGTTCTACTTCAGCCGCTGGGAAAACAGGCTGGACCTGACTGAGCTCTACTTGGATGACTACACGCATGTGGATGCAGTCCTGCGCTACGCTGAGGCTTGGGCGCAGAAATGGGGAGGAATCCCAGTCAGGGTCTCACCACCCTATCAGTCACAGGTCAGGGAATACGTGAGTGCACGTACCCAGTCAAAGATGAAGGACGTATATGCTTGGTACATCAAAATCCCATCAGTCACCAGATTCATTGAGGCAATTGGTCCACTGCTGACAGACCGCATGAGAGCGTCGGAGTTTCACGACTTCACAGGGAACCTGACCTTCATTGACTATAGACAGGGGTATTCCCTCTCATTTGAGAAGGGGCAGTTTACGGGAGTGGGTGAGAAACCTGAGAAGAGTCCTCAGGAGTACAATCTCAGACTGCCAAAAGCCGCACTCGTCAGACTGCTGATGGGTTATGAAACCCTAGATGAGCTTGCGAGCCATGAACCAGATGTGATGTGTGCAGCAACTAAGAAGCCCCTTGTGAGAGTAATCTTTCCAAAACTTGAGGCGTCGGTCCATCCCTTCTATTGAAACAGTTGCGTAGGAATGTAGGTCTATATAGAACCGACCTTCATCTGTGAACACTATATTCGAGATCAGGAGTGGTTCGTTTGAAATATCGAGTTCTCATTGTGATGTTCATTGTCCTAATGCTGGTGACTCAAGCATTTCCTTCGACAGATGCAGAGTTTGTCCCAGCACTGATCACGATCAAGCCCCAGGCAAGAGGCGCACACTCCATGATTTTTGATCCCCACAATGATGTGGCGGTTATCTTTGGGGGGTTCAACTTCGATGGCGGATGGCACTCCTTAGGGGATACATGGACCTATTCGTACGCAGACAACTTCTGGACTGAATTCACGTTAGCCACTAGGCCCTCAGCCAGGTCCAATCATGCAATGGTCTATTGCAATGAAACGAATGAGATTATTCTATACGGTGGACACGGAGTGACAGACACGTGGTCGTTCGATTGCACAACACAGACTTGGTCTCAGGTTGTGACTGCCACAAATCCCGGAGTACATCATTCACTCTCCCTAGCATATGATCCACGGGAGGATGTAGTGGTTCTTTTTGGAGGGTTTGGCGGTGATGATATGGAAACAGACGATACCTGGGAGTTCAACTGTGGCTCCCGAGAGTGGACGGAGATTTTCCCAGCTACATCTCCACTGGCAAGATATGGATGTGTCATGGTCTATGATGATTCCATCAATCAGATTGTCCTAACTGCTGGAAACACAGCAAGTCAGGGCCACCAAGACGACACTTGGGTCTACAACGCTACTGCAGACTCATGGACTGAACTCACACCTACTGGGACTCCAGATGAACTGAAGTGGCCAATGATGACCTATGACTGTGTGAATGAGAAATGCATCCTGTTTGGAGGTCAGATTGGAGATAATGCTGTGGACCACACCTGGGTGTATGACGGTCAGACGAACACTTGGACACGTCAATATCCGAATGATGCTCCTGAGGCAATGATAAACACTGGACTTGCATTTGATCCAGTAAACAATGTTACCATTCTTTTCGGCGGATACGTGATGGATGACGGCCTACGTGACTGTACATGGACCTATTCATATGAGAGTAATGTCTGGACGGACATGGAGGAGGGTTCAGATGCCACAACTTCACCAACATCACCAACACCCACAAATGGTCCAGGTTTCGATACACTTCTTCTTGCGTTAGCACTACCAATTGGTGCGTCAATAGTTGTTGTGCTTGCATTCGTAATCAAAAGAAGAACATGAGCTCTAGACTTGTGTGGTTAATATACCGTTCATTGTTAGTTGGACAAACTTGGGCACCAGAGTGTTGTCCACCCAGAAAACGGCACTGGGTTCAACTCTGTGAGGTCATGATTGTGTCAAGTCAACCTCAAAATAACATTCCAAATCTGTGCACTTAAGCACCTGCGTAATTTTGTCGAAGTTAATATACCCACTTGGGTGACAAATCTAGGGAGTTATGATGGCAACGGCAACGATTACAGATCTTGCCACAAGAAGGCAATACTCTGAGTTAGAGAAACGAGCTGATAATTTCATAGAGCGCGAGGGGTGGGACAGCCTTTTACGGATGCTCAAGTATGTTCGTCCAGAGGGGAAGGCTCGGGATGCAGTGATCTCTCTCTTGCAGTTAGAGGCTGTAGGCGGGACTGATAACGACTTGTTTGAGGAGCTGAGTTCACTTGAGGGAGATAGTCTCCATCAGATCAGAGCAAACGCAGTTGAACCTGTTATGGACCTCCTGAAGGAGCAAATCGAGAATAAACACACCTACTTCATCGACATCGATGCTATGACAATGACTCCCTATGTGATCCTGGTCAAGGAGGTCATCGAAGCGCGTAAACGCGAGCTCGAGCAGTTGGAAGGGACTCCATCAAGACTCGATGTGGCTGGGACGTTCTATGGGTTCCAGATACTCATAACCGATGGTTCCAGACCATTTGACCGCCAGAACTCTTCACAGAGTAACAGGTGGTATAGCTGGCGACGCAGTACGTGGTTGGATGAGAAGATAACCGAGGGTGCGGCAAAGGCTGTGAAGAGTATCACAGCGGAACTGGCCGAGGAGGTGGACATGGACAAACGATATCGCACACTCGGGGGCAACCAAATCTTCCGGAGAAGATGCACCAGACCCACAGCAGATATCTTAGCAAATGCAGTACGCCTCTCTCTTTACAAGACTCCTGGACATCGTGGTTCCGCAGCAAGGGTCCTAGGTCAAACTGGGGACTCAAGAGCACTTTCGTTTCTCCATCACAGACTTCCGCTTGAACAGAACAGAAAGACGAGGATAGCAATTGCTGAGGCTATTGGGAGAATTGGACACGAGTCATCCATTGAGAGCCTTAATGAACGAGCCACTCCAAGGGGTCGCTACCTGTCTAAAGAGGGGGAGGCCATGATCAGTAGCCTCGGAGGGATCTATCATCCTCATTCTAAGGACGCCCTTGTCCAATTGCTGAAACATGATAGCAATACTACTAGAGCAGCAGTGATCCAAGCCCTCGGGAAGCAGGAGGAAACAGGTCTGGTCGATCTGATAAAGCCACATCTTGTCAGTAAGAGCAGACCGGTCATACGAGCCAGTATCATGGCCTTGACTGACTTGGGGAGTGAGGGGAAGTCTGTTGTCAGAGAGAATGCAAATGTAGCAATCAAGAGGATTGGGTATGATAGACCTTCAAAGAATGCGCTCATCAGGTTGTTGAGTGTGTCAGGAGTTTCAAAGATGCCGTCGGTTCACCAGTACTTTACAAAACGAATCGAGAAACTTGGCAAAGAAGTCACTCAGATGCAGCGGAGATCGAGTAGTAGCTATAGCTACTGGTGGAGGCGGAGAGAGCAAAGAGCTAGACAGAGGCTTCTTGATTATATCAAGTTGGCTTCGACCCATCTAAGCCCTCCTTTCAATGTTGAGCTGCTAGACTCCATAAAGTCTGTTATCAAGATAGAGCGAGAGCCAAATCAAATGACATGGGCTATTGAGGGGAGCGAGTTAGGAAAGGCTCTGAGGTCTAGAGGACTCAGAGCTAAATTTCAGCAGTCAATTTTGACTTCGTACCGGTAGAAGCACAGACCTAGAAACTATCTTGTATCATTAGTTCTTCCTCAGGATTTACCTAGCTCTGTCGTGAATTGCTCAAGCTGATTACATGCTTCAACCACCGATGGTGCAATGGATGAAACGAAACCAACTGGGTCCTTGAAGGCTGATTTTCGTTTCTTCTGAAAAGTCTTGTAAGCAGATGGACCATTATAGTCAACAGTTGCTAGTCGCAGGGAGAGTTCTTCGGGAGGCATTCCAAACTCAGAGCCAGGGAGACTGGCTAGAAACCAGTTCTTGAGTAGGTATTTGGCAAGTTCGTTGGAGGTGTAGATCTCTTTCTTTTGAAGAGCCTCTTTATGATTATTCCAATCAGGAAACAGATAGAAAGCTCCCTGTGGATAAGGACAGGAAACACCCATTTCATGGATTCTTTGGTACGCGTATCTTGTCACTAATTCATGCACCAAGGCGCAGTCCTTCATATAGTCAACCAGTTTGGTGTCGGTCCTATAGGCTTCAATACCGGCATATTGGATTGGAGCAGACACACTGGACCAGATCTCACTTCCAACCGCAAGAATACTCCTCAGAAGTTGTTTCTCATCTGAAGGCAGCAGGAGTGTCCCGAGCCGATAACCACCAAGAGATCTGTCCTTGGAGAGACCACTGGTGATGAGTGTTCCCTCTGGATAGAACTTTGCTATACTGTGATGCTCCTGATCCCGATAGTGGGTCAGAGCATAGATCTCGTCAGAAACGACAATCACATTATATTCACGAGCAACATCGACGATCTCTTTCAATTCTTTTTTTGAGAATGTATGTCCTGTAGGATTGCATGGGTAGTTCAAGACCAGTACTTTCTGTTGTTCACGATCAGATGAGAAGGCTCTAACTGCTAGTTCCAGGATGTCAGGCTCCAAGCGATAGGAATTCTCTGGCTTAGTCACAATATGATGAACATCCCGTGATAGGAAACGACCCATGTGTTGATAACTGACCCATGATGGAGCTGGAAGAAAGATAGGCCCATCAAGGGCCGTGAGCGCAGCAAACATGAGTGGTTTACTTCCTGGACCCACGACAACCTGTTCTGGTGCATAGTGAAGGTCAAACATTGTTTGGTAGAATTGTGATATCTGCTCTCTCAGCTCAAGAATTCCTTGGGTTGGAAGGTATCTCTGCCGCCAAGAGTTCTCGCAGAGTGCCTTTCGAACGCGGGCATGCACGGGAAATGGAGACTCGCCAAAGCCCATGTGATAGACCTGTTCACCTCTCTCTCTGATGGTTGTGATTAGTTCGTTTATGACTAATGTGGCAGATGGTACAATCCGTTTTGCAGAGAATGAAACTTCCATGACTTACATACCTCCAGCGCCTAAGGGTGTCTGTAATAATCATTATGAGTAGGCGGGATAATGAAGGTAGTTCCAGACAAAAATACATTGTTGGAATGTTTCCTCTGAAACAGCAAGCTCAATAGCGGGCTTTGACGCTACAGTAACGATGCATATGCTCTCCCTACCGAAGAAGATAGGATACTCAATTGGAAGGTTCGGACCCTCCTTCCTGATGACCATGATCACCATGACTGTGTTCTATGTCTATGGGACAAGCTTTCGACTCAACTGGTTCCTGAACGGTATCTCTCTCGCTTCCTCATATGTTGTCATTGGACTGACCCACTGGTTTACCGGGTATTATAGTGATAGTCTTCAGAGTAGATGGGGCAGACGGAGACCCTTTGTCATCATAGGCACACCAGGTATCGTCATCTCAGCATTCCTGCTCTTTGTGCCAAACTGGTTCATTGACACCGCAAATCCAGCCCTCGAGATGACCCTCTTCACCTACTATATTGCACTCTTGTGCCTCTTCAAGTTCTTCTATGCCTTTGTGATGACCGCTCATCAGGCGTGGTTGCCTGAAATCACTGATGAGGCTGAGAGACCTCTCGTTTCAGGGTTCATGAACACCTTCAACTTCGCTGCAGACTCAGCTGGTGGCATTTTGGGCTTCATGACCCCCCTTTTGTTCATACCAGGACCTCCAGAGCAGCTGAGTCCGACCGGCCTCAATCTACTCTTTTTGTTCTGTGGCCTCGCACTCCTCTTTATGCTACCTTCAATGACCGTCATACGAGCGAAATCAGGCATTTCACCCATCCAACGTAGTCTGCATCATGAAACCAGAGTAGCAGTTCAGAACCAAACGTTTGTCAGATGGACTCTGGTCGTGGGCTTTCTATCATTCACACTAATAGCAATCAACCAGTCGTTGGTTGGGTTTCTCCAGCAGGTGATGTTCCTTGACTCTATTGGGGCCCTTGCACCTGCAGCCTTAGCTATGTTAGGGTCTACAATTCTCTTCTTTTACCTCTGGCTGACTGGGATTCGCAAACTAGGAAAGAGGAGATCTCTCATCATTGGACTGGTGTTGCTTGCTGTGTTCACACCAATGTCTGCAATCCTTCGAAACATCGGAGCTGTCATTGGATACACCTTGGCTGCTGTGTTGTTCTTTGTCCCCATAGGAGCAGGGATGTCCATCTACTATCTCATGAGCTATGTGGTTCCTGCGGACATCGCTCAGGTCGATGAGATTCTCACTGGGGAGAGTCGATCGGGGATTTATACTGGGTTTATTGGTGTGCCCTTGAACATGTTTCAGGCCGCATCGAGTGTACTTCTAGGAGGGCTCATGCAGCTGTCTGTCATCATGACAGGAACAGAACTTGCAGGTTTCATGTGGTGGGGACCTGTATTTGCACCATTCTTACTAATAGCCGCATTCATCCTGCGTTATGTAGACATAGACCCAGATTTTGATACTCTCAAACAAGAGCACGGTGGTGAAGAAGAAACGTGACTGACTACCTCCCTGGAGCAGAACCTCTGTTCATTGAGGGTAGTGCAACAGGCTGCCTTCTTCTTCATGGTGGAGGAGGGGGATGCGCATGGGACTTGAAGGAGTTTGCAAACATTCTGCATGAACAGACGGGGATGACAGTGTGGCTTCCTTCTCTAACAGGATTCGGGACCAAACCAGAGGACCTCTATGATGTCACCTTTGAGGACTGGCTTGCAGTTGCACATTCAGGTCTAGATCGCCTTCTAGAGACCTGTCAGCAAGTGTTCATAGTTGGACACAGTGCAGGTGGAGTCCTGACTCTGATAACTGCCTCTGAGAGAAGAGAGGTCAATGGAGTTGTGACATGGGCTGCACCTTACAATGTTCAAAGCAGACTCTTCGCTCTACTCCCAGGCATTAGTAGGATTCCTCTTCTTAGGAGAGTCATCCCTGAACGACATGAATCACCTGCACCAAGTTGGTTGCGTGAGAAAGGATGGGTTGGCTATGACTGGATTCCAATTAATATCGGTTTCATCATGCATGATGCCCTAAAGCGTCTGAGGGGGTCTCTTGGACAAGTGACCTGCCCAGCACTCATCATTCAGGGAACTGCTGATCGAGGTGTGTCGAAGGACAGTGCTCAGAGGATCTTCGAAGGTCTTGTTTCAGAGAAGAAAGAGATGCAGATGATTGAGGGAGCTCCACACCCAATAATGACAGACGATCGGTTCAAAGAAGATTTGTTTGCTCGAACTATAGGATTCTTGAACGATATCGAGTAGTTTGCATCCGATTATTTTGATGGCATTCTAGTTCTGATTTGTTGGAGAAGATTGCCAACCTTCTCTCCAATCCAAGTAAATCCTGCTCGTATTCGTGATCCAAGCCCTTTGAAACGATCTGGTTCAAGCCATGCAAAGAGAACTATGAGGAATACAACTACTCCAACTGCGGCTGCAATAGCAACACCCGTACCCAGTGTTATTCCTGGTGCTTCGGGCCCATCAGTGGGTTCTGTGGGTGTGGGTGTTGTTGTTTCGGGTGGTGGTGTGTTGGTAGCAGTACCAGAAGTGATAATCAACCATCTTGTGATAGATAATCCCTTGGAGCAAGTCGCAGTCACAGTGAGGTTGTCATCAACGACAGTCGAAACGCTGAAGGTATCATATACAAACCAATCGTCCGACTGATTATCGTAAGTCCTGTTCATGTAGAAGACACCATTCTTCAGTATCTCTATTGTTTCGATAATGTCATTCTTGTTTATAGAATAATGTGAAACATTCACTGTTAATGTCTGTGCACCAAAGTCATAGGTTAATTGCATTTCCGATGACTCTGCTGCTTCAACAGGGGCACTCTGGGCGGAACTGATCGCCAATGCAAGTATGACGATGAGTGCTGCGTGGACAGACCGTCTTCTCGAACTCATAGAGTGTCACGTCAAGATAGCTGCTGTTATGATATAATAAACCTATTTTGGGCCATCAATCAGGCGATTTGGATATTCACTCTTTCCTCTTCTTTGATGACACCGATGCGTCCCTAAGAAGCTGATTCAACTCACGGATTCTCTCATTTATCTTCCTACGAAGTGTTGCAACACCCTTTGATTCAGTGATGCTTAATGCATCCTGAAGTGTCGCTTGTGCGTCTTTGAACTGGCCATGTTTTTGATAGAATTCTGATTTCAGTAAGGCAGCCTGCATTCTGATTCCCGGTAGGTCTCGCTCGAAAGAGTGACTCTCGAGTTTGCAGAGCCATTTTCCAGGAGTCACATACTCAATAGTATCTCTTGACTCCTTTTCTAATTCAAGTTCAACACGTGCTAAGTCAAGGAGAATATAGCTACGATCAAGGACTCGGGGAACACGCTGATAGAATTCCCAGCATTTTTCAAGAATGTCTAATGCAGCGAGATAGTTCCTTTTGGCCATCTCTATCTGTCCTGAAAGATGGTGGTATGCTCCTAAGCT
>JASFEF010000077.1:0-11912 GCA_050124975.1 Candidatus Thorarchaeota archaeon
TTTCCCTGCAGCTACAGCCTCGACAACAGTACCGCCGCCACCGAAAACAACAGCGCCGCCTCCAAATACACCTTTGATATTGGTCTGTAGAGTCACTGGATCAACTTCAAGACTGCCCCACATAGAAGGCTCAAGTTTGGTCAGTAGTGATTCTGGGGTGACTTCTTGGCCAATTGCTATGATGACATTATCTACAGACATCTTAAACTCCGAATCGGGAATTGCAACTGGTCTTCTTCTACCAGACTCATCTGGAGCACCCAGACGCATGCGAACGCATTTCATACCTGAAACGCGTTTGTCGGTTTCAAGAACCTCTATGGGAGTTACAAGGTATTCTATCTTGATTCCTTCTTCTTCCGCAGCATGGATTTCTGCAGGAATCGCAGGCATTTCTTCTGCGGAGCGTCGATAAACAATGGTCACTTTCTTCGCCCCCAATCGTTTCGCAGTCCGAGCAGCATCGAAAGCAGCATTACCGCCTCCAATGATAGCCACTTTCTTTCCAACCACCACTTTCTTTCCGCTAGCCACTTTGTCTAGGAATGAGAGTGCATGATGCACACCCTTGGCATTCTCACCTTTGATGTTCATCTTGCGACTGCCAGGAGCTCCAGTGGCGACAAAGAAAGCTTTGAAGCCTTGATCTTTCAACTCGTCAATGCTCCCAACTTTGGTTCCAGTCTGAATTGTGACACCGAGTTGTTCAACAAGACCAATTTCCTCATCAAGGACGTCCCTTGGAAGACGGAATTCAGGAATCCCCCATCTCAAAAGACCTCCAGCCTTCTTCCTCTCTTCAAAGATAGTCACAGTGTAGCCATCTCTGACAAGATCATAAGCACAGGCAAGACCAGCAGGACCCGCGCCTACTATTGCGATTGGTTTCTTGGCCTTCTTCTTGTCAAGCTTAACAGGTTCAACTTTGACATCGCCATTATCTCTCTCATAGTCTGCCAAGAATCTGTGAAGATTCATGATGCTGAGAGATTCATCATACTTTCCTCGCTCACAGTCAACTTGACATGGATGTGTACAGACACGGCCGAGGGTACCAGCGAATGGTGAGTTGTCACGGTAGATAGCTAGAGCCTCATCATATCGTTCTTCCTTGAGGAGTGCGATAAATGCCTGAACATTGACATGAGCGGGGCAAGCTATCTTACACGCTGATGTTCCCTTCTTATCGATTGTGTACCGATTAGGTACTGCCTGTGGAAATGGTCTATAGACAGCCCTTCGTTCGTCAATACCAAACTCATATTCGCTAGTGACACTCACTGGGCAAACCTTCTCACAATCCCCACACCCATTGCATTTCTCCCAATCAATGAAAGGAGACTTCTTTCTAACTTTCAGACGGAAGTTCCCAACATATCCCTCTACATCATCAATCTCACTATAGGTCATGAGGTTAATCTTAGGATGCTGACCCACCTTGGACATGATAGGTCCAAGAATACATATGGCACAGTCATTCTGTGGGAACACCTTGTCTAGCAAAGCCATCTGGCCGCCGATTGTTGGGCGCTTTTCAATAAGGTGTGTTTCAAACCCTGCATTTGCTAGGTCCAGTGCTGCAGATATTCCAGCGACTCCACCTCCAATCACAGCTGCACTCTGGATGACATCAACAGCCTTCCTCTCTAGAGGCTCAAGATACTGGGCACGCTCAACTGCCATAGCAACAAGCTCCTGTGCCTTTATCGTGGCTAGATCATGGTCATCCATATGGACCCAACTTACGTGCTCACGTAGGTTGACCTGATCGTACAGGTATCTGTTCAGTCCAGCCTCTTCAACACAGGCACGAAACACAGGTTCATGAGTTCTTGGAGTGCATGAAGCTACAATCACTCTGTTCAAGCTGTGTTCTCTGATAGCCTCCTTGATATTCTCTTGTCCGTCATCCGAACATGCGAACAACAAGTCAACAGAGTGGACAACATGAGGCAGATTTGCAGCATATTTGGCCACAGCCTCACAATCAACAGTTCCTGCAATGTTCAAACCACAGTTACAAACAAACACACCAATACGTATGTCACCATCACTCATTTACGACCACCTCCCATAACTTTAGCAACAAGTTTGTCCGTCTTCACGGTGTGATGATCGAGTCCAAGTTCTTCAGGAGAATAGCCGAACCCGAGAGCAAGTAATTGTGGAAAATGCAGAACCGGAAGATCGAGATCATCCATCTTGAATTTCCGTTTTATTCCTCTCTGGCCCATATCATGCTGGAGATGGCAGAGTGAACAGACGGTAACAATTCCATCCACTCCAGCATTATTGGCATCGACAAGACGTTCATGCAAGACTCGATCTGCAAGGTCATCTTGTACACCTCTTAGTAGACCTCCACAGCATCTATGACGACCAGTGTATTGTACACTCTCAACACCAAACTGTTCAATGAGCTCATCTGCAAAGGTCGGTCTTTCAGAATATTCGATGTTCAATAGCTCGTGAGGTTTAAGCATATGACATCCATATCTAAGTCCAATCTTTATGTCACTCAGGTCTCTGGTGGACCTACGTTGGAGTTCGGCAGCACCGATATCGGTATACAAGAAGTCAACAATGTGCCTAGCCTCCACTTTTCCTTCATATCGTAGACCAACACTCTTCAGTATATCATCCACACGTGCATGCATGTCTGGATAGGTCTTTAGAACATGATTGACTCGCTTGTAGGAGTGGAAACATCCACTGCATGGAGTCAAGACATCAAGACCCATCTCCTCAGCCTTAGCTAGATTTCTAGCGGCCATTGCGATAGATGTTGTCAAGTCGAGAGATTGCATCCAGAAAGGAGCGCAGCAAGTTTCATTGGGTATGTCTACTGTTTCAATTTCCAAATGCTCTAGGACTTTCCTGGTTGCAGCCTCATATCCTATCAGAGACCGTCTCATTGGAACCAGACAGCCCCACGCGATTGCTTTCTTCATTTAGATTCCTCCTCCTTCTTTCTGTTAGCCTCTAACACCTCCACCAGTCCAGCAGCCTTCATGATGCCTTCCAGTTGTTCAATTGCTGGTTCCTGGATGGGCGGTAGACCGAGTTGCTCACGCATCTTGTCAACAAGACCAGTCCGTGCACTCACTCTTCCGTTCTTCATGACCATCTCTGCCATCTTGACATATCCTGGCGCTGCATTGCCTTCCTTGCTTGCCATGTTTCGTAGAACAGTGACAACATCCGTAAAGTTCACCTGCTGAACACATCGTTCTTCGCAAGTGAAACACGCAGCACACATCCATATCTGATCGCCAGAGAGCACTTCATCCCTCAGCCCGAGTAGAACATTCCCTAGGACCTTCCTAGGTCGATAATCTATAACTGAGCCGACAGGACATCCACCACTACAGGCGCCACATTTGAGACACCGTAAGAGACCTTCGCCTCCTACCATATCTGCGACTTCATACTTGAACGACCCTTTCACGTCTTCATCACGTACTGGGAAATCGCCTCTGTAGCCTTTATCGTCTGTTTTTTCCATGTTACCTCACTTCTGTTAATGATTCAAGTATCCGACTAGGACTAGTTCGATTCATGTACATCCCTAAGTCATCTTCAAGGATGCCCATTGCAGGACCAAGAAACTGTGGTAGTGTTATCACGGGGATTCGTGATTTCTCCCATCTACCACCAAACTGAACCTGAGCAAGTTGAATGTCACAATAAGCACATGCTGTGACTACGCCCTCAGCACCAGCCTCCTTGACATTCCTGATTTTTTGCATACCAATCTTGCCAGCTAACTTCTCATCCATATCAAGAAGAGAAGCACCGCAACAACGAGTCTTATGGGGATAATCAACTGGCTGTCCACCAACAACCTGAATGATCTCATCGATGATTGTAGGTGCTTCATCTTCGCTGGGATTTAGGTCATCGAATGGTCGAGTAAGATGGCAACCGTAGTGGGCTGCCAGTCTGATTCCATTGTATGGATTTACAACAGCCGCTCTAAGTCTTTCGAGACCTATGTCATGCTCAAAGACTTCCAGAAGATGTTTTACTTCCACCTTCTTGGTGTATTCAACACTTTCACTCACTAGTAGTTCGTTGACATCTGCCCTTGCGCGTTTTCTTCTGTCAAGGAGCTTCTTTGCATGCTTTAGCGCACCAGCACACGCACCACAGAGTGTTAGAAGGTCCTTACCTTCGTTCTCCGCAAGAGCAAGTATCCGACCACTCAAGGCAAGAAACGCACTCTCGTTTAGTGACTCGACATATTGTGCACCACAGCAGTTGGCATTGTTGAGAGGAACCACATTGATCCCAAGCTTCTCTAGTACCAGAAGGGTAGCGGCCTCATATGCAGGAAGACGTACTGGAGTAATGCAACCTCTGAACAGTACGTACTCCTTCAACCCGATTACCCTCCAGTGTCAAAATATCGGGACTTCACATCTCTGGTGTAACGCTTGTTCTGTGTCAATCGAGAACCCAGTCCCAACTCTTTCCTATCATCAGCCACAAAATCAGAATAGGCATCTTTCATCAGCCAACCGTCGGTCAGGATGGTTTGAGCAGTCTGTTTGAACACAGCTGGAGCAATACCCTTACGTATTGCTAGCTTCCTGACAATCTTGAATACATCGGACAATCTCACGCCATATTGACAAGTAGAATCACACAGATGGCAAGTCTTGCATAACCAGGGTTGATCACTCTGTAGGACTATATCTCTAGCCCCAACCAAAATCTTTTGCATTACTTGTCGTGGATTATAATGTGAACCAAAGGCAACTGCACAGCTAGCCGTGCAGACTCCACAAGCAAGACATGCTTCGATGAGCTCTCCACCCGGAAGTGAGATCAGCTCTTTGATGAAGCTTGCAGTCGGAGTGTGTCTGGTTCGAACCATCTAGTCCACCTATTGAATCAGGTCTTGATCCTGAGTGGGGATGTTCATGATGCCTTTGCTTCTTGGATTGTCACTCACTTTGTCAGATCTTTGATTTCGTTGTCTGATGATGCCTATTTTTTCAGGTTCAACGCCCTAGTCTATATACCAAGACTCTGTAATCTTACTCTATATGTGTCCGTGTCTCATATAGGACATCGCTTGGAAGTATGTATATTTCTTTCAGACAATGACACCCAAAATTTGCACTATTTCGGACTCGTTGTTATCATGATATGTCATCGTTTGCCATTTTTACTGAATGCACCAAATAGGACATCTATTGCATTAGGATGTATTAAATCATACTCTGCGGTTTTTGATGGTTACACACTGAAACAAGCCTATGCACAAATTTGAGGTGAAATATGAGATAATAGTCTAAAAATGTGCAAAAGACCAATCATAATTATGCTTTTTGATACCTTTTTCAAAAATTTAACAAATTGTCTATTCAAAAATAGCATAGTAGTTAGTCAGAATTTGTAATCATGAAAGTTAAATTTCGATAAGATGTCAAAATTGACGATAGTTTCCGATAAAAAATCAATATGAAATGCATTGTTTCATACTAATTTTGTGTATAAGCTCATTAATGAAGAGTTGAGAGAGTGATGATCATTCCTTTTCCGTGAGTTTCTTTGTATATGCAAACTAAAGAAAAAAAGATAATCAACCAGCAATATACCGTGGTTTCAGTTCTTTGTTGCGTGAACGGAGAATGGGAGGATAATTGTCTGAGAACTAGATGGATGCATCTGACGTCAGGAATTACAATGTTTGTACTTTGCATGTCAGTATGGACAACGACTGCAAATGCGACAGTCAGCTGGCAAGACGACTTCAGTGACCCGAACCTACCTGGTTGGACACTATTTGCATATGAGAATAATAGAACATTGGAGACGATACCGGGGAACTTCTCAGCTGCAGATCACACTCTGAAAGTACTTGATGATGATATCAGCTTTGCCAGGCACAACAGTACTGTGAATGTAGGGACTTGGAGTTTCGATATGTTTGTACCAGAATGTGAAAATGTTGAGAGAGCTATGTATGTCTATATCATGTCTAACGGATCCAGAACAATCCCAACATACTCCTCTGATTTTATAGGTGTTGGAGTGTGGAAGGCAGCATACCAATCAACTTGGAGTTTCATCGTCTGGACGATGAACGGATTTGATTGGGATATTCACTCACAAATCTATATGAACCCCATGCAAGGATGGCACCACATTAGAATAAGCAGGAATAGTGATGGTCGATTCTTAGTCTACTTCAATGGAACTCTCGAAGCTGACTTTACCTACAATAATGTCACAATCTCTACTTATCTCGAGTTCTACTGCTACAATGTTGCTGGTGCTGCAATCGACAACCTGGTTGTTGAGTACACACCACTAATATCAATTGATCCGGTGTTGCTGATTGTCATTGGATACGGTGTTGGTGTAGGTGTCATAGTGTTGGCATTCTTTTTCCTTCTACGAGATGATTAATAGTAAAGGGATGAGAGTATTTCTAGACCCTCTATTCTTTCAATAGAGTTCGATTTACTGCAACCGTCTGATCCCTGAGGTAAAAGAAGAATCTGTTCCAGCGAATAACACTAGTCAGTATCAAGTGAAAATTCTTTGCATATGCCGCCTTTAGAAACAGAGATAATCAATTATAGCTATACCACGATTTCAGTTCTTTGTCGCGTGGACGAAGGATGGGAGGATAGTTGATGAAAACTAGATGGATGCAATTGATTGCAGGATTAGCTATGGTGGTACTTTGCATTTCAACATGCACAACCACTACTAATGCGGTTGTAATATGGGAAGATGACTTTGATGATGGCACCTATGCACCTGAATGGACCATCTGTGATAACTTGACCTCTGCGGGATTTCATAACGGGGACTATGGTTGGAGTGGTTCAACTTGGAGTGCCACCAATAACTATCTCGAGAAGGTGACCGAAGCTTCACCTGGATGGGGCGTAATAAGTCATCCCAGTAATCTAGCATATGGGAGATGGAGCTTTGATTTCAAAGCCAACGGAACCATCTTTTTCATTAGTAACAATTTTTATGATATGGATGATTTATACGAAGATTCGAGTTCGTACTTTGTATTTTTTGATGTGTTCTCTTATGATGAAGAATTCGCTATATTTCTAGCAAAAAGATTTGATAATACCAGGACAATACTAGATTCTCACTATCACGTACCTATTGCAGGTTGGTATCACTTAGATTTGACCAGGAATATGACTGGTGGTTTTACAGTATACCTCAACGGTTCTCAAATCATGCAGGTGGTGGACACAGATATCGACACATCAGAGATGTTTTGGTTGTGGTTTCATAATGGGGACATGATTGACAATGTTGTGGTAGACAATATTTGGGATTATACACCTACTACACCTACAGCTGCACCCCCACCAATTCCACCTTATGTCTGGTTACTAGTTGGTAGTGCAGCAGTTGTTATTGTGGTAGCAGTTGTTTTCCTTAGACGAAGATGAATCAAACAAATGAGATGAGGGTTCTTTGAGACCCTCTATTCTCTCTTCAAGGTTTCATTTCTGCGGATAGTAGGACCCTCGATGATTCGAAGAATCTGTTCCGATGTCAGAGTAGTATACTCCGAATCTGGAAACATCGTATTATCATGCTGTTCTTCGATCATATCTGCGAAGTACTTGATGTACCATCTGATCTCTTCTTTGCCTCGTTGCCGTACTACTTTCTGTTTCCTTTTTCGTGAAATACTTCCTGACATTCTTATTTTACCTCCTTGAGGAAAAGACACCCAGGGAGGCTGTTCGCTTATAGCTACAGTCCGCAGACCTAGTCCTCTCCCCCGAGAGGACCACAGAGAAATCGTAGACATCACGAGGAAGAGGACACGGTACTAGGCTCCACTAATATCGTGGAACCAATACATTGGTGTCATATTTCCTCGCATGGTGAAGCGTCTATGGGAGGATTTAGATTTAAGGATTGACTTTCGAGTATAACCGCGGTGCTGGAAACGCTTTTACGCGAATACGTTCACCAATGAGAGAGCTTGGTTATCATTAGTTACCAAGAATGTGTTAGGATGAGAGATAGTGACTAAATCAACCAGAGAAGAGTTCACTCGTGCAAATGCCCTGAAGGAGAAAGGGGAGTTTGAACAGGCACTTGAAGCTATACAGTCACTCCTTGATGATAAAGATCCTTTGACTGCTATCGATGCTCTCATCCTCAAAGCAGAGATTTCATGGCGTTCAGGAAAATTAGACGAAGGCTTGGATTCCGTAGAAAAAGCTGCAAGTTTAATGTCTTCTAAAAAATTGGCAAAGCTCGATAAGAAGGGTGACTTACAAAAGAGGAAATCAAAACTCCTTTCAAGCGCCGGAATCATCCATTGGTATAGAGGTGACATTGATCCCGCATTGGAGTGTCTTGAGGAGAATCTGAGGATAAATGAAACTCTTGAAGATAAGCAAGGACTTTTTGGAGCTCTCAACAATCTCGGACTTGTATACTGGACTAAAGGAGAATTGGAAAAAGCATCTGAATACTACAAGAAGAGTCTAGTACTTTGTGAGGAGTTGAATGATGATGAGGGTATAGCGACTGTGCTCAATAACCTCGCTAATCTCAGTTCAACAAGAGGAGAATTGGATCAAGCGCTTGATTATCTGCAACGGAGTCTGGAAATCAGGGAGAGATTGGCAAACAAGCAAGACGTCGCTAGGTCCCTAATCAATATTGGAGTTATTCATAGGTTTAAGGGAGATCTTGACCAAGCAATAGAATATTACAACAAGAGCTTAGCTATCCAAGAACACCTCAGTATTGGACCAGACTTTGCTCTTGCACTCAACAATTTGGGAGATGTTTACAGTCTCAAAGGGGACATAGACCTTGCCTTGGAGTTTTTCCAACGCAGTCTTCTCATCTATGATGAGATGGGTGCGAGGGAAGGGATTGCACTCACTCTATCTAACATGGGTGAGTGCTATGCTAGAAAAGGCAATCCAGAAAACGCATTCGAATGCTTCCAGAGAAGTTTGCTTATCTCTGAAGAGATGGGAAATACTCGGTTGATTTCTGTAGGATTGAGTTACCTAGTAGGTTTGGCTCTGGACAACAATGATATCGATGTCGCAAAAGATTACCTGTCGAAACTTGAACAAATTGATGCGCAATCAGATAATGCAGTCATCAATCAACGATTTCGGATTTCCAAAGCTTTGTTTCTCAAGAAAAGTCAACGTACTCGAGATCGTGTGAAAGCAGAAGAAATCCTTGAGAAAATTGTAGAGGAAGATGTTGGCGATCATACCTTAACAACCGAGGCGATGATACATCTTTGTGACCTGTTGTTACTCGAACTTAAAGCAACTAGAGCAGAAGAAGTACTTGACAAGGTCAAGCACCTGACTCAGCAACTGGTCATGATTGCGGAAACTCAAGCTTCGCACCCCCTTCTTGTCGAAACTTATATGCTGCGATCCAAATTAGCTCTGATTGATTTTGAAGTTACTGAAGCACAAAGACTGATGATGGAAGCAAAGAAGCTTGCTGATGAAAAAGGACTGGACAGACTTGGTCAAATTGTCCAAAACGAAATAGACACTCTCCAAAATGAAGTCAAGAAGTGGGAGTCCATTCTCGATACAAAGCCGCCAAAAACTGAGATGGTCAATCTCACAAACTTGGATGATCTACTGGCAAGGATGGTGCAGAAGACAGTTGAGAGTTTGGGTGTTGAATCCGCAGCTGAACCAACGACACCGAAGTACACACTGGTTCACAGAGACTTGCTAAAAGGAACAGACAGGTCAGAAAAAAGCAAGTTCAGAGTAGGTATAGCACAGATAGGCCTCTCACAAGATGGTGACATCCTGAATGAACTGTATGAGGAGAAGATTGACGGCCTCATTGGTCTTCGCGAAGAATCAGTTGAGCTGACAAGATCGAAATTGAAAGACATGGTCGAGAAAGCACATGCGGAGGGTGTAAACATACTACTCTTCCCTGAGATGACCATTGATCTGAGCTACGAGCAATTTGTCGATGATGTATCTGAGCTCGCCAAAAAGTATGATATGTGTATCATTCCAGGATCCTACCACAAACAAGATTCGCGAAGGAATCTGTGTAGAGTCTTTGGACCAGAGGGAGTGCTCTGGGAACAAGAGAAGCATATCCCAGCGATAATCCACATAGCGGGTAAGAGATTCATCGAGCGGATTGAGACCGAAGCTGAGTCGAAGAACACAATCATCTGCAATACTGAGTATGGAAGGATTGCCATTGCCATCTGCAGAGACTTTCTCGACATGGACTTGCGGGTTGAACTGAAGAACTCAGACCCACCTGTTGACCTTGTCATCAACCCGGCATTCACTCCCGTGACTGCAGATTTCAAAGCAGCTCATTTCGATGCTCGAAGGTCTATCTATGCCTACTGCTTTTTTGCTAATGTCGCTGAGTTTGGTGACTCACTAATCTATACGCCTGAGAGAGACCGCATTGAGAGGAATGTTCCTCGAGGAGAAGAAGGTATCATCTACAAAGATGTAGATCTATTCCAGTTGCGAGCAGAACGCAAGAAGTGGGAAGCAGAAAGGAAGAAACAGGTCTCCTTCATCCAAAGCACGAGATAAGGATAATCAGACTTGACCATACCTTTTCTTATACAAGTGTAAGTGTCCGTTCTGTGATGTGAAGAAACATGCCAGACATTAGACCTATGAAACCCGAAGACTGGGATGAGTTCCATGAAATGGATCTAGAACTTTTTCCAGACGATTCTATGGAAGAAAACCATTTCAAGAAACGAACCGAGAATGATGGATGCTTTGCGCTTATGCAGGATAATAGGATCATTGGTTGTCTCATTGTAGCTCGCTTTGGTGAGGATGAAGCCTATCTTGGACGGATCGGTGTTTCCAAGACTCACCAAGGAAAAGGGTTTGGTTCTTTACTCATGGAGTATGCAATAGATTGGTATCATGAGCAAGGAGGCATAAAGGCAACACATCTGTTAACACAGGATTATAACAAAGCTGCTCAAAACCTCTATAAGAAATATGGATTCAAACGAACTGGGACAACCTGGTCCTTCTATGTTCCATACGACTCTGTTAGACCTCAGAAAAAGTACAGATGTCAAAAGATTCAGGAGGAAGAAATAGATCCAGTGGGAAGCCTGTTCCCTTCCCTACCCCCCCAACAAATTAGGAGATTTTTGTCTGCTGATGGACAGCTTGTGTTAACATTGAAAGACCTGAACGGGAAGATAAAGGGAGCTTGTCGATTCACACCTTCATTTCCAGGATGCTTTCCATTCGAAATCACTAGTATCGACTGCTTCGATGATTTTGCGACTGGTCTGATGGAGTTCAAACTCCCGGAACATGATTATTTTCGAGTGACATTCACGGACATTCCTGATCTTGCAAAACTCTGCGAGGAGCGGGAATATCGACTGCATCACCGGTTACACAAAATGACAATGACTCTCTAGCAAAAGCATCATATATCGATTCAATCTTGGAGAAATATCCCACTCCAATAAGGTGACTCAACATGACCAAGGTTGCAGTAATCTCGACAAATGACAGAATCTACGGAGTCAACAAGTCGTTCGAGCTATTAGGCTTGAATCCAGTTAAGGGAAAGAAGGTTGTTCTCAAACCTAATTTCAACACAGCTGACCCACCGCCAGCATCAACACACATGGACACCTTCAGACAGATGGTAGTCAAAATTCAGGAGATGGGTGCGAAGTCGATCACAGTTGCAGAGAGATGTGGACCAGCAGACACAGAAGAGACCTTCAATACAATAGGACTATACAGTCTCGCTGACGAACTTGGCTTCAACGTCGTGAACCTCTCCGCTGTTTCAGAGGAGGAATATGTCATGAAGAAACCTGAGGGGAGTCACTGGATGGATGGATTCCTCTTCGCGAAGATCTACGACAAAGCGGAATGTGT
>JASFEF010000078.1:0-11856 GCA_050124975.1 Candidatus Thorarchaeota archaeon
TCGGAAATACCAACTATTGCCGTTGTTATCGAGGGAGCTTCAGCGACAGGTAAATCTCTGATAGCACTCGAACTAATGCATGACTTAACTGCTACAAGATTCATCAGTACAGATACAGTCCGTCAAGTTCTACGAGGGATGATGAGTGAAGATCAGCATCCTGAGTTATTCTGTCACACTTACCAAGCCCATATACATAGACAAGCTGGACCCTCTGATCTTGCTCCAGTTGTTAGGGGTTTCCTAGCTCAGTGTGAACTCATATCTCCTCACATCGAAACAATGGCAAAGAGAGTGATTGAAGAAGGAGCAATAGGGGTCATTGAGGGGGTACATATTCAACCTGGAATACTCCAAAACATGAGCTCTGGTGTTATTGAGATCTTGATTAACCCTAACTATGAAACTCATAGAGCGATGTTCTCAAGCAAGCACGAGATTGGCAAACTGACAACAGTGTCTGATGATAAGACTGTCCGGAGAAAAGAGTTTGAGGCAACGCGTGCAATACAGGAATTCATGATTGAAGAAGCACAGAAATCAGATGTTTCAATTATTGAATTGACATCTTACGAAGAAATCTATCAGAACATTTCGACTCTTATAGTTTCAAGAGTAAGAAATCTCATTGATTCCTCGGAGGAAGGTGCAGTCAAGTAATGAAGTGGAAGAATGACTCGCTTGAAAAATTATTCAATCCCGAGTCAATAGCAGTTGTTGGTGCTTCAGACAAACCAGACAAGTTGGGTGCACTTACTCTCTTGGCTTTGAAGACTTACAATGGAGATGTATATCCTGTTAATCCACGGGTCAAGAACATAGGGAATGAGAAGTGCTTTGCGTCTCTTGAAGATATAGGAAACCAAATAGATTTGGCAATGATTGCTCTCGGTCCGCAGCACATCTTGCCAACACTGACAGAATGTGCCAATGCAGGTGTAAAAGGTGCAATCATCTTTTCTGCAGGCTTCAAAGAGCTAGGAGGAATCGGAGAAGTACATCAGCAGAAAGTGAAGGAAGTGGCTGATGCAGGTCATATCGCAGTCATCGGACCAAACTGTCTGGGTGCAGGAAACCCCAACATCAACCTAAATGCTACTTTCTTCCCACACCCCACCCCAATGGAAGGGGGCTCAGTTGCGATGGTGAGTCAAAGTGGGGGTGTCACTGGGTTAATGATCTATCGAGCCGCTGACTCAGACCTTGGAATTTCCAAGTTCGCTAGTGTTGGAAATCGAGTCAATATTGACTTTCATGATATGCTGAGATATCTCAGGGAGGATACAGAAACTGAAACAATTTGTCTCTTCATAGAAGGAACAGAGTATGCACGAGAGATGACTGAGGAGTTGAACAAGACAACTCCGACTAAGCCGGTTATTGTCTTCAAGGTAGGAAAGACTCCTGCATCAAGAGAGGCTGCACTAAGTCATACCGGTAGCCTTGCTGGGAATGCAGACTTGTATAGTGCTGCGATTAGACAGTCGGGAGCCATCGAAGTGTCTGGCGTTGGAGAGATGATTGATACAGCAAAAATGCTCACCATATGCCGCCATAGTCCTAGTGGTCGTCGCGTTGCAATAGTGACCCATACTTTGGGTATCGCACTGGTCGCCGCTCAGACTCTAGAACTGAATGGAATCGAACTTCCCCTTCCAAATGAGAAAACTGCATTGAAAATTCAATCAATGTTAAACATGCCAATTGAAATCCCTATTAAGAATCCAGTTGATCTTCTTGCACAGGGCTGGGCTAATCCCACAATCTTTGCAAATGCATTCAAGCGTATACTTCAAGAAGACCAGTTTGATGCGGTCATGATTGTGTTCTCTCCAAACTACCAAGAAGGGATTGGAGGTGGTGTACCAATCGACGAGATAATAGAGGTATCAAGAAATGTCGCTAAACCTGTCGTCAGCGTATTGGCATCTCCAGATTCTAGAAAACCGCCTGGATACTGCGTATTGGAGGCAGCTGGGATTCCATTCTTCTCTAGTCCTCAGAGAGCAGCTCAAGCGCTGGCAAATTTATTGAAACTATCAAAATGAGAAAAAGAGGGGGACCGCCGCAAAGAGCAGCGGTCTTTAGATCACAAACCGAGAGAGATCATTTACAGTTGTGGAATATCACCATTCAACGTGCCCTCCATGAGTGCACCATACGCACCCATGTCAAAGTGCCCATGCCCTGAAAGGTTGAAGACTATTGTACTCGATTCATTCTTCTTCTTCGCTTCGATTGCAATGTCAATTGCAGCTTTGATTGCATGTGCAGACTCAGGGGCGGGTACTATCCCTTCAGACTTAGCGAACAACACTCCAGCTTCCAAGACATCAATTTGGTTGTAAGATTGAGGTTTGATACGCCCTTCTTCAACAAGGGCGCTGATTGAGGGTGCAACTCCGTGATATCTGAGACCGCCTGCGTGAATCTTTGGAGGAGTAAAATCAGCGCCCAGAGTGTACATTTTCAGTTTTGGAGTAAGACCTGCGGTATCTCCAAAGTCGTATCGGTATTCGCCTTTGGTTAGCGATGGACAGGCTATGGGTTCAGCAGCAATGAACTTTGTATCTTTGAAACGGTCATCAACCATGAATGGATATGCCAATCCTGCAAAGTTACTACCGCCGCCCACACAGCCAATAATGTAATCTGGAGCTTCATCAACACTATCAAATTGCGCAATTGCTTCTTGTCCGATTACGGACTGGTGCAGAAGAACAAAGTTCAGGACTGAGCCTAGAGTGTACTTAGTATTTTTGTTATTGACGGTGTCCTCTAGCGCCTCACTTATGGCGATGCCAAGTGTCCCTGGATGATCTGGTTGCTCTTTCTTGAGCTTTCGACCAAACTCAGTCAGGTCTGATGGACTTGGTACTATCTTTGCACCATATGTCCGCATCAAGGTACCACGATATGCCTTCTGCTCGTAGCTTATACGAACCATGTAGACCATAGCCTCAAGCCCGAAATACGCACAAGCAAGTGCGACTGCACTGCCCCACTGTCCTGCACCTGTCTCGGTAGCCATCCGTTCGATGCCCTCTTTTTGGGCATAATAGGCTTGAGCAGCTGCAGTATTCAGCTTGTGGCTACCAGTTGGTGAAACATCTTCTCGCTTGAAATAGATTCGACATGGAGTCTTTAGAGCCTTTTCAAGACCAAGTGCCCTTTGAATGGGTGTTGGTCGTCCTGATCTCATTAGAATCTCACGAACCTCTGAAGGTATCGCGATTGTTTTCTCATTAGAGACCTCCTGCATAACACACTCCTTGGGAAAGAGTGCTAGGAGAGCATCAGGACTGACTGGTTCTTCAGTTTCCGGGTTTAGTGGCGGCGGAAGAGGGTTCTTTAGATGTGGTAGGATATTAAGAAATTCCTTGGGAGTGTCTTCGATATCCAACTGGATTCTAGCATGTTCTTGTTTCATGTTTTTTTCTCCGTAGTATAACCGAATCTGGGTGTGGAGTGTCCTCTGAGAGTGAGAAATGGATGAAATGGTGGGTACCATCAAAACGCAACTGACAAACAACAATTAGTCTTTCAGAAGAAGTTGACACACTGAGAGTGAGATATGGCGAATAAGCTAAACGGGCCGCAACGGACCCATATGCCATTGGCCAAGACACACTCGTGTCATTTTTCAACACCCAGAATCGGTTGTATTCGCCGGTTCAAAGGGTCTTATAAGGGTTGTGCATTAATGTTCATTGATGTACACAAATGTACATCTCTCAAAAACAGCATTTTCTTTGTTGTTTTATGTATCAACCAAACCTTTTTTGAATGAAACTTTTGGGACTCCATTTACTGGTGACCTAGATGAATAGATCTCAGAACTCAAAGGAAGGAATTAATCGAGACATACTCCAGCTCTTATTTGATTCCTCACCTCAGGGAGTCATCGTCATTCATGAAGGAAAGGTCTTGTATTCAAACACTGCTCTTGCGAGTGCCATTGGATTCGAACCTGGACAGGCTATTGGAATGGATATCAATGAGCTTGCTATGGTTCTTGGTCCGAAGAACAGTGAATCTGTTTTACAGAGATACCGAGTACTAATTTCGGGAAAGGTGAAGTCAGATAAAGATCGTTTTCACACGACAGGTCCTGAAGGACATAAATTAGTCTTGGAACTCATAGCACTCTATTCAGAACTCAATGGCAAGAAGTATGTTATACTCTATGCAACAGATGTGACAAATGATGTGTTGTCAAAAGAAACTCTCACCGCTGAACGTAAAGCATACAGTGTTGTAATGGAAGCTGCTCTTAGTACTACGGATGTTCCTGAACTATGCAGTCAGATTCTTGATGGTTTAGTCGAAACTCTCGGATTTGATCTAGGGACAATTAGACTCTATGATCCAATATCTGATACCCTCAATCTGATAGCCTCCTATGGCATAGATGAAGGAGGTACTGCTGAGGTGGTGCAACTAGATGATCCAGACTATCTTGTTGCACGTACTGCTCGTACAAAGTCACCACTTTTCACAGAAGATATTGACAAATCTCCAGAAAGCAAGGACCGGATGGCAAGAGCAAGAGAGTTGGGAGTCCATGCACTCATCTTTTGGCCTGTCATTGGATCTGAAGATAATCTTCTTGGTGTGATAAACATCGCAGCCAGGGGTTCCAAACCCCTTGAAGAAGAACAAAGGACCGTCTTTGCTACTATTGCGGGAATGTTCTCTACAATCCTTGAGCGAAGAAGAACAGAACAAGAACTACAGGAGTTCAAGGACCGTTTCACTGCGTTTGCAGATAACATGCCTGGTCCTGTGTATATCAAGGATGATGCATCTCGGGTCCTATTCATCAATCGATACATGCGTGAAGCGGCACCAAAACCATCTCAAGATGATTGGGAAGGTACAAGCACGATTGACCATTTTCAGAAAGATCGAGCAGAGGTTATCAATGAGGAAGACCAGAAGGTCCTAAAAGAGGGTCCAATTGATAGAGTTCAAGAAACCACTCGAAACGGGAAACCTGTCACTTTTAGAACACATAAATTTCCCATCATTCGTGAGGGAAAATCTCCACTTATTGGGGGTTTCTCTATTGACATCACTGAACAGGTTAAAGCTGAGAAACAACGTGAGGAAGCGAGAGCTCGAGCAATCTGGATGTCAGACCTAATGGCACATGACATCAACAATCTACACCAAGGAATAATGTCTAGTCTGGAGTTGATTCTTGAAGATGATGAATTCCCTGAGCATCTCAGAAACATTGCTCAGAGTGCCATTAAGCAGGTCAATCGAAGTGTTTCCCTCATCAACAATGTCAAGAAGTTCTCAATGGTAAACCAAGAAGAGCTTGTTCTTCAGAAGACAGATCCTGCAGATGCTTTGACTGCTGCAATTCAGACTGTGAAACAGTCATTTCCAAATCGCAAGATTTCCATTTCGACAAACTTGGAATCCGGAACTTACTGCATTATGTCCAATGAATTCCTTCAGGATGTTTTCTACAATCTGCTTCATAACGCTGTAAAGTTCACACTGAGCGATGAGGTCAGCATAGACGTAACCACAAGTCTTGTGGATGATGGCGAGTTCTTGCGTTTTGATTTCGATGACCGAGGACAAGGAATAGCTGATAGACTGAAAGAGAGCATCCTTACTGGAATTGAAGATAGGGTTCACAGAGTGTCTGGTGTGGGGCTAACTCTTGTAAGACAGATTATCAACCAGTATGCAGGGACCATTTGGATAGAGAATCGTGTAAAAGGAGACTTCACGAAAGGCACGCGATTTGTAGTTAAACTCCCCAATGGTTGTTAACGGTCTATTAACGTTTCAACCCATTTCCCAGAATGGTTAAATCATAGAAATGTGCACCATGTGTAGATAAAGGAAGGGTATGTGTTGGAAGAAGAAGGTCCCAAATATGTGCTAAAAATGGTTGCACTTGGTGATGGGGCTGTAGGCAAAACCAGCTGCATTATGCGATATACCCAGAATAGTTTTGGAGAGTCATACAAGGCAACAATTGGAACTAACATTGCTGTGAAGGATATTGAGGTTGAGGTCCATCCAGGTGAACCAGCTACCGCACAAATCGTGCTTTGGGATCTTGCTGGACAACCAACTTACAAGGATCTTCGTTCAAGATACATGGTTGGAGCATCTGTCGCGTTTCTTGTTTTTGATGTGACACGACCTCCAACGTTTCTCAATTGCGGATCATGGTATGACAACTTCATGAGTGTGTCCCCCGAAGCTGTCGTCGTTCTTGTCGCGAACAAGGTTGACAGGGATGATCGTATGGTACCTCCAGAGGCTGGGACGATGTTCAGTCACTGGCGAAATATTGAATATATTGAAACCTCAGCAAAGACTGGAGAGAATGTAGAAAAGATGTTCAGCACGTGTGTTGAAACTGCTATTCGAAATGAAGAGGAGCGACTTGGTCGAGAATTATAGCCAAGTCTGCTTTGAGATTATTCTAGGGTGACAGAGCAGGCACTGCATTGAATGCATAGTCCAAGATGACACTTGGGAAGATGAAGAGTGCAATAACTGCAATGACACAGATCACAACTGCAACCAATGGGACTGTCGGCAGTTTGAGTTGAGCATCATCAGGTGCATCCATCATGTACGAGTATCTCAACACTCTGAGGTAGTAACCCAGCGAGAACACAGAGTTCAACAGACCAATGAGCGCAAGCCACCACATCCCTGCTACAACCGCACTCTGGAAGAGCACCAGCTTAGACCAGAACCCGACTGTGAGTGGCATACCAGCTAGTGATAACATCAGAATTGCAAACAGTCCAGCTGCCAGTGGTGCACGCTTGCTAAGCCCTGCCAAGTCGTCGTAGGTAATCCTCTTTGCGAGTCTGATTGAGAGTGCCCACACTAGGATGAACGCTGCAGTCTTCATCAGTGCATGTGTGAACGCATGGAAGAGTGCGGCGCCAACACCTAAGTTGTAAGCCACTAGATAGTTTGGATTAGCCGCTGCGATACCTATGAAGAGATAACCCATCATGGCAATACTACTGTATGCTAGCATTCTCATGATATCCCTCTGTGCGAGGGCTAGGACATTTCCAATTATCATAGTGAGGATTGCAACTCCCACAATGAGATACGTCCATTGAGTCTGGGCTATTACAAATCCAATGACGAGGATTCTCATCAAAGCACCAACGCCCGTTTTCTTGGATCCTCCTGCAAGATATGCAGTAACACTTCCATCTGCACTGGCATAGGCATCTGGTACCCATTGCCAGCCAGGGAATACTCCCACTTTGAAGCCGAAGGAAGCAATGAACAGGACAACTGCCAGCAGTATTGTGTAAGCAGCATTAGGAGTGGTTGCGAACATGCTCCAGATGTTATCAACTGAAGCAGCTACCAATACAAGATCAGTTGAACCTGTGACTCCATATACAAGTGCAATTCCAAAAATCATCAGCATGGTTGCTAAAAGACCCATGACGAAGTACTTCGTAGCTCCATCTATTGCTTCTCTACCTGGACCTAATGCGACAAGGATGTATGTTGGTGTTGACATCAACTCCCAAGCGAGGAAAAGTCCAACAAGATTTGTAGCCATTACAACCCAGATTGCTCCTGCAAAGGATATGAGCAACATAAAGTTGTATGGACCCTTGTCACCTCCATATAGAGTAGATGACATCAGAACTAGGAATGCAACAATGAGAATGATATAGATAAAGAAGTCAGCCATGGGGTCTCTAACAAACTGACCTCCAAAGGAATCTGCACCTAAAATTGTCGGGTCAAACATCACCATCTGGAGTCCAGCTAGTATGACACCAACAAAGCTGATACCAAGTGGATTGTACCTTAAGCCTACAACCAAGGCTAGGATAGCAAATAGTATCAAAGTCAAAGCAGGCAAAGACATGACCCAACCAGCAGGGACAATGTCTAGCAGTAGATCAGTGATTGGTGCGAGAATTCCACGAATAGTGTCTGCAATTTGGCCTAGTTGTAGCATCAAGGTACAACACCTCCAATGATGAAAGTGACAACTGCTTGTGTGAAGTTAAGGACAAGGTCTGGCCATACTCCCAAGAGAATGACAGGTATCATCATGAGGATTGGAGCGATGAGATCACTCCAGGGTGCCTCTGTGACTTCCTTCTCTGGGTCTGGATCACTGAACACAATGCGGTTCAACATCCATAGGATATAGCCTACTGTTACAAAGATACCAAATGTGATGATTGCAGCCCAGAGGTAAATCACAACTGATCCAAAGATGACTAGTGCTTCAGCAATGAAACCACTGAATCCTGGGAGGCCAAAGGCTGCAAAGGCCGCTAGAATTAGGATAGCAGAGAGCTTTGGTGCTTTCGTCATGAGACCCTTGACATCCGGAATCTCACGAGTACCAGCAGAGTATGTGAGTTGTCCAGCCATGATAAACATCACAGAGATTATTGTACCATGACTGAACATCATGAATATCGAGCCTTGAAGTGCCAGGTTTGCCGCATTGATGTACGCTACATTCTCTGCGACTAGTGGGTCAAGACCAATTCCAAACGCTGCAACTGCAACACCAAGAAGAACCCAAGACATGTGATTAATCGAAGTGTACGCCACGAGGCTCTTCAGGTCCGTCTGAGCCATTGCTGTGAATGCTGCGTAGATACATGTGAAGATAGCAAGTGCAGCAAATGGGATGCTCAGTCTAGCAAAAGCACTGGGCACCAACCAGAGTCCTAGACGGATGAAAGTGTATCCCCCCATCTTCAGTAGGATGCCAGCGAGTATGACAGAACCCGGAGTTGGTGCTTTCACATGTGCCCATGGAAGCCAGTTATGCAAAGGCCAGACAGGTAGCTTTACACCTGCGCCCATGAATATGGCTAGTGCAAAACCAATCTGGATCATTGGTGCTAGTGTTGGTAGAGTGTTTCTCAATCCATCAGCACCAATCATGGCAAAGGTGTATGTACCAGTTGCGTCACCAGCGATGAGGTACATTACAAAGAACGCGACCAGCATTACTGCCGAACCAAGATGGGTATAGATGAAGAACTTAACAGACGCATGCTCACAGCCTGCTTCGCCCCATCTCCCAATGATAAAGAACATCGGGATGAGAACCAGCTCCCAGAAGATGAAAAATCCGATCAAGTCCATGGACATGAACACGCCCATGAGACCTACCTGTAGAAGCATGAATAGTGAGTAATAGAACCCTTCCGACTTGTGAATGTGGTTTGAGCTGATTGCTGCAATGAACACAACTAGGTTCGAGAGTAGAATCATTATGGCTGATAGACCATCAACACCAAGTATGAACTGGAATACTGTTTCAGTTGCGCCAACAGGAATTGTACCCATGACGAAATACTCGACGAACTGCATTCCAGCAACTGTGTCTGTAGCAAGAATCTCGCTGGTATCAACTGCAAGGACCAGTAGGAGTGATAGACCTAGCTCAAGAAATGTGACTAGCAGAGTAATGACTCGAGCTCCCTTGCCTGCAAAGTATGCAATCAATGCAGCAACGAGTGGTAAGATCAACATGAACCCTAATGGTCCAAAGGGCAATGCGTTCAGGATGTTTAAGGCGAAGTCAAATTGCATTCTATATCACCCCAAGAGAAACCAGCGCAAGGATAACCAGTATTCCTATACCGAATATCACAACGCTCACATAGTCGTTGATTCGTCCCGTTTGAGTTTCAGCCAGGCTGGTTTCAGAAGCTCTTACACTTTGTGTTGAGATGCCCTCAGCAAATCCATCAACTACATTGTCGTCAAACCAGCGTACCTTTGTTGAGATAGCTATCGCTGCATCAGCAGACTTGAAGTCGATACCATCAATTATCTTGTCATCCACTCTGACTCTCCACATTTCTGCAAAGTTCAGGAACTTGCGAAGGAGCCAGTGATACGCCTCGTTGATATACCATCTATGTTTGAGGAAGTTGTAGATTCTTCTGCTAACTCCCTTTTCACCGATGATTGTGTTTGGTTTGTCTGCACCCCTAATGTAAATGATGTAGCCAGGAATTCCACCAATCGCCAATGCTCCGAGTGTGATAACGAATGGGATGATTCCAGGCATTGTCAGCTTCACAAGTATCATTTCAGTCATGGTTTCTGCCCAAGTGTGAGTTTCATTCAACACGATGTTCTGAATGAATGGAAACACGACAAAGGCAATGACTGTAAATGCAGCTAAGATATACAGTGGCACCATCATGGCTGGGCCTGGATCGTGAGGGGTCTGATGATCATCATGATGCTCCTCTGCCTTATGTTCTTCAGCCTCTGTTTCATGAGAATCGTGTGTATCATGGGAATCGAATTGTGAAGGCCCATAGAACGTTATCCCCATCAACCGTAGACTATAGAATATTGTACACGCAGCTGCTAGTACAGCAAAGAGGAACAGAATCCAACCAAGTGGATTGGTCCAGTGAGCGGCAAGTTCATACGTATATTCAATTATAGAGTCCTTTGACCAGAATCCAGAGAACGGTGGGATACCGGCTAATGCGAGGACACCAACCCACATAACGATAAGCGTCTTCCGCATAAATTTTCCAAGACCTCCCATCTTAGACACGTACTTCGTATGGACTGCATGTATCACTCCTCCTGAAGCCAAAAACAAGAGAGCTTTGAAAGCACCATGCGAAACTACATGCAAAACTCCGCTCAAATAGGCATGGTCATAGTGGAGATGGTTAGCCTGAAGGAGCCCTCCTACACCAAGGGACAACATCATATATCCAAGTTGGGACAGTGTTGAGAATGCAAGAATCTGCTTCATCTCGTTGGAAACCATTCCCATTGTGGCTGTCATTAGAGCTGTGATACCTCCGATCACAGCTACGATTATGAAGAAGGTGAGTGCAGCCTCAAATCCAATCGCCTGTGCCGCTGTGAAGGCATTTTCACCTCCATTTCCGGAACCTGCATTTGCAGCGCTAACCATAGTGACAAGAAACCTTGCTGTAATGTACACACCAGCTTTGACCATGGTGGCTGCGTGAATCAAGGCACTGACACTGGTCGGACCAGCCATGGCTTCTGGAAGCCATACCTGCAGGGGAGCTTGACCAGACTTGCCAATTGCTCCAGCAAATATGAGTAGGAACACTGGAATCAATAGACCAGCACCAGCAAGTGCTGTCCACCATGTGTTGTCCTGTGCCATTCCAGTATAATCTATCACACCAAGGGTGGTGTTCTCGAAAAGGAAGGTACCGGTGAACATGAACAGGAGAAGGATTCCTCCCAACATGAAAGCATCGCCGATTCTAGTAACAATGAAGGCTTTTGTTCCACAGTAAGAGTTGTATGCACCCTCGGTTTCGAACTGAAGTAGAGGATTAGTCTGCTCATAACCAGTCGGGTCCTCTTCAGGGGGATTCCTCTTGTCATTCCAGAACCCAATCAGACCATAGGAGCAGAAGCCCATTATCTCCCATCCGATAAACCCGATTAACAGATTGTTACTCAAGACGAGGGTGAGCATTCCACCACCGAAAGCCAACATTAGGAAGAAGAACCTGTCACGGTCCTCCTCATGTGCCATATACTCAGTGGAATAGACATAGATTAGGAAACACAGTGTACTAGCGAGGACTCCCATGATTACTGATAACGAATCGAGGAGCATCCCAAATGGCACGACGAGTATGTGAGGAATGTTAATCCAATTCCATGTTGGGTTGGGACTGCCAATGTCTGGAAGTAGTGACCAACATAGAATCATAGTGATTCCCATGAAGATTGCAGGAGTCCAGTCTCTGAGTTTCTCATTGAATCTTCCCACAAGTGGAACTAGTAGTGAACCAGCCAGGGGAATGACGAGGATAAGGTATTCTGGTAAACCGAACA
>JASFEF010000079.1:0-11589 GCA_050124975.1 Candidatus Thorarchaeota archaeon
ATAGACAGTCCCTTTCACAAAGGGCACTACGCTGCAACTGTGGACCTACAGAAGTGCTCGGGTTGTGGTACATGTGAATCAGTGTGTCCTTTCAAGGCGGCTTCTTTAAACAAGGATGAGTCTAGAGCAACCATAGATTTGGAGACCTGTTTTGGGTGTGGTGTGTGCATCAATCGATGTCCTGAAGGAGCCATCAGTATCGTAGATGCTCCAAGAACTACTGGGTTCTAAGTACAATGAACTACATATCCAGAATCTCAAGCTTCTGAGCGAGCTTGATGATAGGTAGATGGACAGTCATTGGTTCTGAGCCTTCAAGATTGTCAACCCAATCCAAAGATTCCTTTGGTCGAGCTTTGTAGGCAAGGAAACTACCCTTTGGCGGACCATCGCCTTCTGTATGAACCCAGAGCGGCATCCCATAGAATTCGTAATAACCGTGATTTGAAATCAATGTTCCATAGATGTGTTTTCCATTATGTTCGAAGTATAACATACTAGCAGGGCGGTCTCGCTGAGACCATGACACAAGCATTCGGGCCAAATCAGTCATTGAGGCTATCTTGAGGTTAACAGGAGGTCGCACATCATCTTTAGACATGTTCTTGCACCGTTGAGCCGACTTCGGTCAGAGACTTATAAGCCCGAGCATTAGGTGCAAAATTCCTCTATGAGGGATGAACTGCCTTGATACGACCCGCAAGTTTTCCAACTGCGTTTTTGTTTCCACCAATGACAACAATGGGAACTGACACCATCTCCTCACTGACACCCACAGTGAATGCCGCTCTAAGACCGTTGAATCTGAAGCACACGAAAGTGAAATCATGTTCATGAATGAGTTCATCCAGTACCATTCCCACAGATAGTAGTCCTGAAGTCACTTCCTCTATCAGTTCGAGTGGATCCACACCCGCTCGTTCGACCAGAAGAGTTTCCCTAGCATCTTTCTCGGATGTGAAGAGAAACTCGTGTGATGCACGACTATAGAGGACTTGCCTGGTCATGGCTTTCCCGAGAAGCAGAGAAGATAATGGGCCAAATCGTCGAATGCGGATTTGATCGACATCAAGCTCAGTGATTGGAACACGCTCTAGTTCCCACTCCATGTCTGTCGACTTTGGTGTTGGTGGAGGTTCCTCAACTCGAGGAGCTGGCTCGTCGGTGATATCATACTCCTGTTTCTGTTGGTCAAAGAGCGTCTTGATGTAGTCCTTCATCCAGCCATCCAAGACCTTCCAGTCCTCCTTACTGAGCTTTAGCGGCGGTCTCGGGACTTCTGGGAGGTCTTCGCCAGGTTCCTCCTCGACAACCTCAATCTCCTCTTCAACAACGACTTCTGGTTCAGGTTCCTCCTCAACATCCTCGGGGATGAGAAGACGCACAGCCTCGAACAACCCAGAGAGTCTATCAGTCCCTCCATGCTGTGAGAGTCGGGGTCTCACCTGCATTATGAAACCGCGTTTGTTCTCAGTGCTCTGATCAAATGCTAAGGCTACTCCACGTGGTAGACTGCTGATGAACACCTTGTCACGGAACTGCTCTGGCATCACAGCAGGAGCTCTTTGCTGGAGCGCCCTGATGTCATTATCATGTGACAGCGAGTGCGAGAGAATAATATCAGCCTGAGATATAGCGTCATCAGAAACCGCTGATGGTTGTTGTGTACAGAGAACTAGGCTGCAACCAAACCTGCGACCTAGTTTCGCGTATCCTATGATTGCATCCTTTGCAGGTGTGTGGCCAGATCGAGGGACAAGGGTGTGTGCTTCATCAATAATCAACCAAGTTGGAGGTAGTTCTTCGCGAGCACTGGTTCCTTCCTCTGTCCAAGCCATCCGATAAGTCAGAACCTGGCGACAGAGCATGTTCGTCAGGATTGCCAACACTGCCTCTGCATCAGACCCAAGAGGAGCGACGTCAATGACCGTTATCTGCCCGGCGACTGCGAGGTCCTGTGCACTTGTTCCACCGGGATGGAACACGCCTAATCTGTCAGCCCGTTTTAATCTCTGAATCAGTGCAGTCTTTGTGGCTGGTTTGTAAAGTTCGTTAATTGATGGGTTGATCTCAATACATCGAATCATATCTTTGATGCTGAAATCACGCTTGAGGGCGATTTTCTCACCAGATTCCAGTGTGTATCCTTTTCGAACACTCTCAATGGTTTCCCCAATGAGGTTCTCCATGGTGGTACTTAGAGACCCTCCTTTCTCAAGCACATAGCCCCAATCTGACACGGTCAGTTCTCTGGGTCCAATGGACAATGGAAACAGTCGAGCCTTCTTCTTGACCTCGTCTGGGAGCCCGACATAGGTTCTTCGAGGGACGTAGACTGCCACTGAGAATCCCTTTGCTTCGAGGTCCCATTTCTTCAGAAGATCAGACTGTTCATCATTTGGATCTACCATCTGCCTGAACACATCGACAGTGTCAACCACAACTGCAGCAACCTCAATCTCCCTTCGTTCCATAGCAAGTGCGAGTTCCTCAGCAATAATACCTAGAGTATAGCTCTTTCCAGAGCCTCTCTTACCAGCTACAAACATCACGTGAGGACTCATCAGGTCAAGGTTGACAGGCATCCCCATCAACGAGGTGAGAATGTCATCAGAGGTTTCTGCAATCCCTCCAATGATCCCTAGACCCCCTGTGTAGTACTTGCGGTGGAATGACTCTGAGCGACCAAGCACGACCCCAACACTGAGGTCTACAAGCAGATCAAGTGGGTCTCCTACTCGTGGGTGGTACGGGAGCGCGGACTTTGGTAGAAGCTCCACAGGTTTGTCTGCAAGATTGGCGGCGTCGATTTCGTCTTCATCTGGCGTGGATGGTTTTCTCAAACGAGCACCTCCGGACGACTCAAATCTGACGTCGGATAAAGCTTTGTAGCTCGGCGCGATTCCATTTATCGTAGGAGTTGATTGTCAGCAACACTCAAAACAACAACTCAGCAGTGACTCGGTATGCAAGACCAGATTCAGGATGGTAGTCATGTATTCATATTCCTAGATGCCAAGAGGAACTGGATACGGAAAGTCGTAGCTGGTGAGGAGTTCCACTCCAATAGGGGGATTATCAAGTATGATGACCTTATTGGCAAATCCTTCGGAATTAGGGTGGAGAGTCATTCGGGTGTTATTTTCCAGATCCACAGACCCAGCCCCACAGACATCCAGATTGCCATGGGGAGGAACACACAGATTGTTTATCCAAAAGACGCTGGAACCATTCTTGTAGAGGCGGGTATAGGTGCGGGGTCCCGAGTTGTAGAAGCTGGTACTGGTTCAGGTGCCCTCACTGGCATTCTCTCGAGAGCTGTTGGTGTATCTGGACATGTTTACACATACGAGATTAGAGAAGACATGTACAATGGAGCGAAGAAGAATCTGGAGAAGTATGGGCTCACTAAGAACATCACAATGCACAACCTGGACATCTTGGAGGGCATAAAGGAGGAGGACTTGGATGCTGTAGTTCTAGACCTGGCTACTCCTTGGGAACTCATTGATGAGACACACAGAGTACTGAAGCCAAGTCGATACATCGCAAGCTATAGTCCAACTATCGAGCAGACTATGAAGACATGCAAAGCTCTTGGAACTGAAGGAAAATGGGGAATGATCAAGACTCTCGAGGTCTTGCAAAGAGAGATCATGGTCCGTGAGAACAAAACCCGACCCACTACATGGATGGTAGCTCACACAGGATATATCACGTTTGCTCGCACAATGGTTGGAGAAGAGTAAGGAAACCCATCAAACCAAAGGCTTATATTCAAATGATTCGTAAATGTGTTGATTATTGTCGACGGTTGTCGGTGTCCATGACGTACCATCATAAACGAGACTCTTGTGCGAAGGAAACTAGAGAGATTCTCGATAACATCCTTCATATGAAGAAGTCCGAATATGAGATTCTAGAACCTTCTACTGAATCGTCTACTTCTAAGCCACCTGATCAAGAACATGAGGATTCAGCCGATGGCTTGTCAAGTGAAGAAAGTACGATGGAGCAGATGGAATCATACGAGTCAACGCAAGAGATTGATGTCGAGGCTGAAGAAGTCAAGGACAACCTGGAGAAGAAGAAAAAGAGAAGGAACTATGTCGAGTTCAGACCGGATTACGAGAAGAGCTAGGATTAGGAGGGCAAATCTTGTCAAAAGATAACGAACTGAAAGAGCTTCGAGAGGAAGTCCAGGAGTTAAGACAGACGGTCTACACTCTAAAGGACACTATTGTAGAGCTCACTAGTAGGTTAAAACAGACCGCAGATGCAGGTTCACCATATGACTCTGGGCAGTACAACGTGTTCAGTAACCGTAGCATAGCCATTGAGGGCGACATCAGCTGGAATAGACTTGTGAACCTCCTACAGGAAGAGCATCTTGGACTCACCGCCACAGAGCTTGCTGAGAAGTGGGGAAGATCACGATCGAGGACAAGTGAGGTCTTGAACAAGCTTGTTGATGAGGGGCATCTCGTAAAGATTCGGGATGGAAGACTGATACGATTCAGAACAGCTGAAGAGTAACCGACACATATACCACTTCATATCTTGTTGAGTAGTAATAGGATGTAGGCTAGGTGCCATTTGACACATTGTCTGGCGTAAGTACTCTTAAGTAAGAGTTAGATGCTTGTGCATTAGGAGCGACTTCAGAGGAGGATGCTCTATTGAGTAACGTTCTACCCAGCTCAAAGAAGAAAGCAAGCAAACAGGAAAGTAAGGATGTTGATGAAACATCTATCTTTACCAGTCTACTCTTTGAGCTCAACATCAAGGCGCAAGAGGCAGTCCGAGAGTTCTCGCTGCATGACATCGATGACAGGGAAGGCCTTGAGAGAAAGCGGATAGATATGCATGATGCTTTCACGGAGCTCTACGACACTATTGCCACTTTCAACGAACAGATTATGATTGATGACTTTGATATTGCATATCTTAGAAACAGAGCGGCTCAGAGCGAGGGAGAAGCTAAGGAGCAACTCGAAGCCGCACTTGAGGAGCTCAAGGTCCAAGCTCAGACATCATTGGCAGATGTGTGGATGGCACGGGTAATGGCTTGGCTTCATCAAGCCGCAGCTGCAAGTGGACCATTTGTTGAGGAAGAACATGAAGACAAAGAAAAGAATGCCTCAAAGCACCTTGCAGCAGTCTATACAATGTTAGAGAAGCCATTCTCAGCAACTCCCCAGAAAGTTGATGGAACACAGAAACTCCGGCGAGTGGCCTTAGGTAAGCAAGCGTACTTTCTCCTCAAAGAAAGCCATGAAGCCAAGGATTCAGAACTCACCTCGATGCTTGGAAAGAACAAGAGTGCAGAGGCAGAGTTCTATGACGAGTTTTTAAACGAACTGATTGGTCAAGAGAGTACTTTCAGACAGGCGTTCAATCCGTTTGACGAACTGATATGGAGAGACATCATTAGCTCCTTCATCTTTGAACAAGCCACGGACCTCTACAATGAAGCAATTCCTCATTTCCAGAAGAAACGTGAGCACAAGGAGAGACTGGCCATGATGAAGTCCTGGAAACAGAACACAGCCGGTCTCAGTGAAGTGTATCTTGCTATGACCTATACTGACATAGCTGATGCACAGATGCGTGCGGGAAACTTAGAGGACGCCTCAAAACTGTATCAAGTAGCGTCCGATGCATTTGGAAGAGCTGAGAAGTGCTTTAGAGAGGTGCTTGCACTCCAGACCAATGCAGAACAGTCGCGACTTGACAAAGAACAGAAGAAAGCGCAATCATTGTATTGTAGCGTAGAAGCGAGTGTATACACTCTCTCAGAGTTGATTCAGGTCAACAACAAGACTGAGGCAAAACTTGTTCTGAAAGATATTTTCAAGAAGTTAGAGAGGGCAGAGAAACTCGCAAAGACACGTGAGCTGACTAGTGCGATAAAAGAGGACCTCAAGACATATTCATTCGTTAAGGAACTCCTTAAGAAAAAGAAGAAGAAGACTGACGACATTAGCAGCATCATTGACCAGATTGAGTTTGCAAAGGACCTCCGAAAGACTGGTCTTATTCAAGATGTGAGTAAGGAACTCGATGAGGCGGCCGCATTGATGACCAGTAATCCAGCTGATGCCCTAGACTCGATACGTGAGGGCTTGAACAGCCTGGGCATTCTTTTGAGCCTCGAAGCAGAAGACCAGGAGGTAGGAAGTCTTCGAAATAGAACGTTGGCTCTCCTCAACAATGTGAAATACATGATTCAGTTTCAGTTGAGTGCAAACTTAGACCATGGCGTCAAGTTCATCATGTCACGCATCTTAGAGAATCTACATGCAGCTGAGGCAGCATCCTACTACAAAGTCTTAGGAGAAAAGGGTCCAGCTGATGAGCTTACAGATTTGGGGAGACTGGCTCTAGCAACTGCTTTCGCCTCAGAGGCACAGGTCTATTCTAGACAGTCTGAACAATGGTCGTTCAGAGCTCAAATTGAGCGAGTAAATGCGATGCAGAAACTTGAGGATGAGCTTGCACAGCTGGAGGAGGATGACCCTATCGAGGATGCATTAGAGATTCATGATGGAGCTATAGCAAGGATCAAGCAGACAGTGGCCTCATTTGAGTCTGCAGCCAATGAACTTGATAGTGTCAGGGGAGATGACTTACGCCAGAAGAACAATGTTGAAGCACAGGTAAAACAGCTTCAAGGCGTGGTTTTGAAGTTCAAAGGAGACCTATCACGAATTATAGCTGCCAAGAGCGATTTCATGGCAGAGTATATGTTCAAGACCGGCAAGAAATCAAAGGCTAAGATGCATTATTCAGATGCGAATGACCAGCTTAGAGAAGCTGTGGGCAACTATACTGTAGCAGCACAAGTCTTTCAACAGGTCGGAGATGCGCAGGCGGCTCAGAACGTGGATGGTCGGGCGAAGACCACAGATCTTCTTGCTAGGAGCGTATGGGACAACAGACAGCGTCTTGAGCGAGATCAGGACCCAAGCGAAAAGGGCGAAGCTGAACTGATTGCACTATACCTTGGTCAAGCATGATACCGACTGACAGTTTTCTCGTCATGACGTCGTGATGTTTGCCGCGACTGCCTGTTGAGTGGTTTTAACAGTGTGCAGACGTTTCACATAGAAAGGCTGGAACTCAACCCCGCCAGCATGATAGAACTTGCTGAACCACTCCACAAAGTGTAACCTGAGCGTGTGCATGAACCCAAGCAGCCCTTCAAGGATACCCACAATCAATGTGCCAATGAATGCACCTAGAATTGGCATCACAGGGGGTCCAGTGTAATGGGCTGTGTGCACAACTTCTGGGATTATGTCCACTCCAAAAAGTGAGAATGGCGGGAAGTATATGTTGACAATAGGTGGTAACAGGGTGATGAAGACACCGCTTAGAATGATGTGAACAGTGTTTAATGCAAAGATACGTGCGTAGCTAACTGTGTGGCTAATCATCCCTATGACGCTCTCTAGAAGGTGTACGATACCATCCATTCCACCTTTGAATGATGCAAGAAGCATGATGACAAGTGGAATAATGAACATCATGAGTGTGAATGTCAGGGGAGCAATTGGGAGTACTGGGTAGAATGGATTATGCGTTCCTGTTCCATACCCAATGCCGATAATGGGGATCCACAAAGATACAGTTCCAGAAGTAAGGAACCAGTTTCCAACACTGTTGTAACTTACTCCAAAGATGAGGATAATGAAACCAAGATACATGATAAGATAGGACAGATTGATCAAAGCCTTTCGCATGTGCTTGTATTTCAGTTCATTATATAGAGCCAAGACAATTCCTAATGAGATGTGGATGGCTCCAACCTCGATTGAGAGCTTGAGCATGTGCGTCGCACGGTTCGGGTCCGTATGTGCAAATATTGGCCACAATGGTTCGATGACAGTTTCTGCGCCAAAGAAGCTTCCGAAGAGGAATCCACCCATTATAGCAAAGATACCCATCATCATGAGGCCTTGGGCACCATTCTGAACATATCCAAGAATTGCGCCCCAATCTTGCCCCTTCTTGTTTGCGCGATAAGCAGCATATCCAATTAGGAATATCAAGAAACCTTGTCCAACATCAGCAAAAACAAGACCAAAAATCAACGGAAAAGACCATGCCATGAATTTTGTAGGGTCAAGATCATGACGAGAGGGGATACCAAAGGCTTTGACGACATCCTCAGCTGGTTTCATGTACGAAGGATTCGAGATATAGGTAGGAGCTTCGACTTCTGCGAAATCAGGCTTGTCGAAGGTCACCTCCAGTGCAGGTCCTACATTTTCACGAAGGAGAGCTTCAAGTTCCTCCTCTCTGCCTTCAGGAATCCAACCCCACATCTTAATCGCCTGATCAGTGTAGACAATATAGCTCTTGATGTCAACCCTCTTCCGCTCAATGTCAAGAGTCTCCCAGGCGGCGAGGATTCTAGTTCCCCATTCAAGTGCAATGTGGTCCTTCCTCTTCTCCAGCTGATCAAGCTCTTCCTCAAGCTCGCTGATTTTTACTTCAGCATCTGCCACAATCTGCTCAGGACGTCCTGCAGAGTCCTCAGGGATTGCAAATGCTTCAAACTGCATTGCTGAGAGAATTCGTTCTACCGCCTCTTTCATATCGACTGGTACTGTAACAACACATGCGGAACCACCTCTCTTTAGACGCAGGGTGCCAATAGTAAAGGCACCGTCAGTGACCTCACCAATACTCCATTCAAGCTCTGATTCTCTTCCAGCGGGAACTATACCAGCTGTTGTGAATGTGAACTCGGTTGTACCAATTAGACTAGGATCTATTCCAAGAGGCTTCAGGGAAACAGCAACATCAGCAATACCCCTCTGACGTTCTATCTCAAGACGAGCAATTGTTGTCTTAGAATCAATGTCAAGAACTTCTTCCTCAACTGCAGAGATGACTTCTGAAGCAAGAGTAAGCGAATTCTCAAGTGTTGTGTCATCAACATCAGTGTAGAATCCTGTTCTTTTTGCTTGGTCTATACCAAGCGACTCGAGCACTTTGGTCAAGCGTTCGAGAGCAGAATATACGGTCTCCTCATCACGAGTCCGCTTCACATCAACAAGTCCAGCTTGTCGTCGAACGTCAATGAACTCAAAGAGCGAAAACTCCTCAATTGACATCAAGACCTGTCTCTCGAAATCCTTGTGAGAAACAACCTTGGCAACAATCATTTTTTCTGGACTCATTCGAACCATCGTGTCATCTCCAGTACCACAGCCCCGAATTTGGTGTCTCGGATGGGTTCAAAATACCGAGCTGTGTAAGTACGTGATGCTTCCCATGCTCCAAATAACCTTTACGGGCTGCGACGGGACTCCACTAATATCAACATGAAACTCAGAACTATGAAGATAATCAGGCTTGCTATATCTATTAGAAACAGTCTTAGTTCTCCAGGTCCACTTGTATAGACCATTATAATCGGGAACATAAAGAAAGACAAGATTTGCCAGAGAATGAACGCGATAGATACCTTGGCTGCTGCAAGAGTCCAATAACGAATCCCACTTGCGCCTTTTCTATAGCCACAGATTACAGCGATTAAAACTAGAAGTGTAATGCCAATAACGAGTATACCAAGATTAATTCGAGGAGCATAGTATTGCAACATTATCATCAGATTTTCCACTCCTCATTGATATCAAGTTTGTCCACTTTACAATGAATGTCAATCTTTAAAGGGGGGAGGTATTGGTGATGAAATATTATCATGACCTCTGAGGAATAGTCATGTGTGCGGCACACGATGAAATCGACCAAATCCATGAAACTGAGAAAGCAGCTCAAGAGAGAATCGAGAAAGCTCAGAAGCAAGCGCGGAAGATCCATGAGGATGCTGATGATGAAGCGAAACGGATCATCGAAACTGCTGAGATAAAGGCAAAAGACACAGCTGCAAAAATGCTCAGAGATATCGAGGGTAGAAAGGGAGAGATTGAGTCGTCGGTTTTCAAGAAAACAGAGAAGACAATAGAGAAATTACAGGGTACTGCTGAGCAGAAGAAGGATAAAGCCTATCAAGCAGTCGTAAAGATCCTATTGGGGGAGGCATGATACCATGAGTGGGATGACGAATATAATTGAGATAATCAATTCCAAGACTGCGGAGAAAGAGAAAGAGATCCTTTCTGAGGCTGAGGCACAGAAGAAGAAGAAGCTAGACGATGCACGTGCAAAGGTAAAAGAAATCACTGCATCAATCACTGGGAAGGCTGAGATTGAGTCAAACGCCGAGGTCTCCAGATATGAGGCAAGTGCCAAGCTGCAGTCCAAATACAAACTTCTTGAGGCGAAAGAGGTCATTATAGAGGATGTTCTGTTGTCAGTGAGGACACATCTTGAAGATCATGTCAAGAAGAAAGCCTATGGTAAGACTCTCGAGAAACTGATTGTTGATGCAGCAGCCTCACTAGAAGAAACAGAGCTTGAGATTGTTGCACCAAAGGGACACTCATCAAACATTGACCTAAAGACTGTTGAAGCAGCTGTGACAAAAGCTACTGGTAAGAAATGCAAGCTAAGTATTTCAAAAGATGAGGTACGTGCAACTGGTGGAGTAATTGTGAGGAACAAAGATTCAACCAGGTGGGTCGATAATACATTTGAGGCAAGACTCGAGCGTTACGAAAGTCAGATACGGGACACTATCTCATCAATCCTATTCGGTAGTGAAGAAAAGAAAGAGTAGAGGGAGGAAGATCACCTCTACTGGTTTCTCTGAGTCTTTCTAATGACCGAGAATTGTTGGAATGTATCCTACAAGAAGGAATGCAATGACGAAACCGTAGATAGCTACAGCCTCAATGAACACTACGTATAGAATACTCTTTCCGAAAGTTTCAGGTTTCTCAGTGATGGCTCCAAGTGCGGCCGCAGAGGCTGTACCCATACCTAGGGCAGCACCAATACCAGCAAGACCTAGTGCGAGACCCGCTCCAATACCAAGACCGAGAATGGCCACACCATCTCCGTCGCCTATCTGCGCAGGTACGAAACCAGTATCAACTGGTGCACCCAGTGCTCTTAGAACCGTCGTAGCATCAGCCAAGGAAATTGCGAATATTGCTAGTGTGAGTAGCACTACCCCAATCATCATCATGGCAATGAACTTGATCCGATTGTCGATTTTCATGTGATCGTTTCCTCCAAATCTCACCAAATTGTGATCATTTTTCTAATTTCATCAGCTGACTGTCCTCGTTCAACACCGACTGCAATCGAGCGGATATTTCTTACCTCATAAAGCTTGAGTGAGAAGAATCCAATGATTGTGCCAAGGTGAAATGGAAATGCTGTCAGCTGTAGTTTCACTCTCTGAGCTATGTAGTCCTCTATTGCCAGCTCCACTTCTGAGAGGTCCTCAGTTTCCTCGTAGAGCCGAGCAAGTCTTCCTCCAAAATCACCAAAGCGGGTGGCATCCAATCTTGTGATGACTTCTCGCCATAGATTCACCGTCTTGAGAGACTCAGTGAACTCCTTTGTTTTGTGGAATCTGATTAGTGACATTTCAAGAGCGCGAGAATCAAATTGGAGTGTGACTGCTCGAAGAGCCGTCAATGTATTCCGTAGAACAACTCGGGACTC
>JASFEF010000080.1:0-11276 GCA_050124975.1 Candidatus Thorarchaeota archaeon
TGAGAAGTTCCTCGAGGGACGTCCGATGGAGGAGGCTCCTAGAATTGCTCCCAGAATCTGTGGAATCTGTCCAATCCCACACCATCTAGCTTCGGTGAAAGCTGTCGAGGCTGCATGGGATGTCACACCTACACCAACTGCAATCAAGCTTAGAAGATTGATGATTGAGGCGAAACAGTTCTCATCTCATGTCATCCACTTCTATGCTCTTGCGGCTCCCGACTTTGTATATGGTCCATTTGCAAACCCAGCTGACAGAAATGTCGCTGCAGTCTTGAGAGACCTCCCCGATGTTGCAGTTCAGGCCATCAAGATGATGGAGTTTGGACAGGAGCTCATCAAGACAGTTGGCGCAAAGGCAATCCATCCAACAACTGCTATCCCTGGTGGATTGTTGACCTCGCTCAAAGAAGAGGACCGTGATTTCTTCCTCGGCAGACTTGAGGAGATTCAACAGCTGACTCTGAACACAGTGGACCTTGCAAAAAAAGTTGTCACTGATTACTTGGATGTCATTACAAAGGTCGCAGTAACTCCTACATATTATATCGGTCTCTCAAACGAAGGAACACTCGACATCTATGATGGAACCGTTCGAGTGATGGACACTGAAGGCAATATTGTTGCTGACTTCGAACCAAAGGACTACACCAAGTACTACGGTGAACATGTAGCAAAGCATAGCTATGCAACTCATATGTACTTCAAGCCAGCTGGATACCCTGAAGGTATCTGGAGGGCAAACACTCTGGCACGATGCAACGTGAACGAGAGGATGGCAACACCACTTGCTGACGCAGCTCTCAAGGAGATGCGTGATCTGATTGGTCGACCGTCACATCACACTTTTGCATTCCACTATGCCAGGATTGTAGAAACTGTCCAAGCATTCGAGGCGATTGCTGGACTCCTAAACGATCCAGACATCTGTGATACTGATGTGAAGGTCTCAGATGTTGAGCCTAAGGCTGGAAATGGTGTAGGTATCGTTGAGGCTCCGCGAGGAATCCTATTGCATAACTATGTGTCTGATGAAAAAGGAATGCTTACCAAGGCAAATCTGGTTGTAGCAACCAATAACAACATTGCTGGCATTGAGAAGAGTCTCATGACTGCAGCAAAACAGATCTTCGAGGACAAGGCCCATGAGAGCCTTACCCTCCCCGAACCCATGGTGAAGAGGTAACGACTATACCTCATGATTATAAAGAACAAAAGGAAACGTGAAGAACTATGTCGGAAGAAATTCCTGAAGGAATACTGAACCTCATCGAGATGGTGGTTCGGTGTTACGACTGCTGACTATCCTGCGGCGCTCATTTCGTCGTTGTTGACGATGAGGGTCGCGAGATTGTCAGGAAGGAGCTTGTGACTGGCGGCGGATGAAGGCACGGCCGTAAACTAACGGGCCGCGTCTGACACACCCCGCAAGGGTGCGCTGGTCGCACCTCCTTCCATCCTTTCTCTTTTCACTCATCGAAGAATAGTAGAATATATGAGCAGAGTAAGTACTATCATTTCGAGAGGAGAATGAAGAGTTCAATTTCTGAAAAAGTTAAACTTCGTAGAGACCGTGATCAGGTGCGAACAGCAATAGAAGCAAGACGCTATTCGGGACTTGAAACTCTCGTAATGGGACTGAAACTCTCCGCGCTCGCAATACGCGTAGCAGGTGAACGATAAATGGAAGAGTTTCCTGATATACTCCAATTGGTGTGCACCTATCTGAACGACAATGAGATTGAGTATGTCATCGTAGGTGGTGTAGCAGTAATGTATCATGGTGTTCCTCGGACCACTGTTGATATTGACATCATACTTCAACTGGAACAGGAGCAAATCTCCTCATTCACGGATTTCTTGAATACGAATGGGTTTTCAGCATCAATTGATGACATTCAATCAGCTTTCAATGAGAAATCACACAGTACATCATTCTTCAAAGAAACTCTACTTCGCCTTGATATTCAAGGTGTCAATTCTGATTTTGATAAGATGACATTAGACCGGGCTATCTTGGTTGATCTTTTTGGCACTACTATTAGACTTGGTTCTGCAGAAGATACTTTCGTCAACAAGATTCTATTTCAAGGAGAACAAGACCTTAGGGATGCTTTAGGCATCTTCAAACGAAATTCTGAGAACCTTGATTTCAACTACATCCAGTCAACATGTGATATACTTGGCATCAGAAAACTACTGGATGAATTCTTGGAAAATTCAGAAAACTTAGAATAGGTTCAGGTTGCACCTCCTTCCATCATTTCTCCTTTCAGCCACTCCCTTTCTCAGGTATAATTATCAGTGGGTAGTTGCTCATTCGTTTAGTGTGGTGTGAATCTCTGTGATTGAGTGGGTAGGCGCATTGATTCTCGGTCTTGGTATTTCCATGGTGATCTATTTCGTATCTTTTTCTCTGATGGTTGCCATTGCAAAAAGGGCTAAGCAGCGAGCAGAAGTTATCCGGGATTCCCCATGGCGGTCATCAATGATTGTCAGTCCTTTGGTCCTATGTTTCTCACTTCTGGTTATTTTCATTCTGAGCTCGGGTATGTTGCCTTTTTGGGGGTTTCAGTTACCTCCGTTAGAAATTGTGGGCTTGCTTAGCATAATAGGTCTAATCATGGGAATCTTTGTTGTTCTAGCAAGCGAGTCTTTCTCACCAACACCAGAAAAGATGAGCCCACCATCTGACACAAGAGGTCGCATCTTTTTCTTCATTGCCATTGTTCTCTTGGCAAGTATATCAGAAGAGGTCCTCTTTCGTGGATTTGTTCAAAATATCATTGACAACACACTTCTGTTAGCAATTGACTTCGGGTGGTTCTCCATTTCAAGTGGCGCAATAGTATCAGCACTTCTCTTTGGAATAGTACATATTGCACCGGCAAGACAAACTGCTGCATCGGTTCCTGTCCTTGTATCATCTGCATTTATCCTTGGACTGATTGCTGGGATATTTCTGACACTTTCGGGAAGTCTCTTACTTTCTATTGTGGTGCATATTGAATTCAATCTCATTGGATTCATCCTCGTCGTTCGAAGGTGAAAACACATGTGCTTGGATTCAATCGCCTCCGGTATGAGTTGGTATGCATACATCACAAATCTTTCCATCCTTTCTTCTTATTCTGTCCAATGCATAACGCCTTAAACAAACTCCCGCGTTCTCGTAATACAGGCATAGCAACTATGCAGACTTCTCTTACGGTTCCATTGAGGATTAACGATCTTTCTATTCTTCCAACAGAGGACTACCCTAGTTTTGAATGACCTGAATTCGCAATAGCAAGTGATTAACAATGAATGATTATAAGACAGAAGCCAATGTGGCTACAATTGCAGGGCTTGAGCCCGGAATGAAGAAAGTCAACATTACCTTCAAGGTCATTAGTACCAGTGAAGAACGATCAGTCGACTCCAAAAGATCAGAAGGAGTACACCGCGTAGTAGATGCTGTGGTTGGTGATTCAACAGCGACAGTCCTGATGTTCATTTGGGATGAAACTATCGATTCAATACAGGAAGGAGAAACTTACATCCTATCCAACGGATACACAGGTCTTTTCAAAGGTAGTCTAAGACTTCACATGGGGAAGTTCGGGTCAATCGCTTCGGCTAAAGAATCAATAGTTGAAGTGAACACGCAACTCGACATGTCTACTAAAGAATTCAATAACTGGTAGATGTCGATTTTTTATGCATATAGAAGCGAGTGCAAATCTTACATCCTCCCGTTCTTTGTCTCTTTTTTCGCAATATGCATAATGTCTTAAGCAAACTCCCGCGTCTTTGAGCCACAGGCATAGCAACTATGCAAACCTTCTAACTGGTTCTATTGAAGATTAACAACCTTTCTCTACTTCCACACGAGGACTACCCTAGTTTTGAATGACCTGAATTCGCACAAGCGAGTGATATACAATGTATGATAATAAAACAGAAGCCGTTGAGGCTACTATTGCCGAGCTTAAGCCCGGAATGAAAAGTGTAAACATAACCTTCAAGGTCATGAATACAAGTGAAGAACGCGAGGTTGAATCACGAAAGACTGGTGAAACATATCGAGTAGTAGACGCCCAAGTTGGCGATTCAACAGGTGTAATCCTGATGCCTATCTGGAATGAAACCATTGACGAAATTGAGGAAGGAGTGACTTACAACCTCTCCAATGGATATACAGGTCTCTTCAGGGGCAATCTCAGACTTCAATTGGGAAAGTTTGGCTCGATTGCAGCAGCTGAGGAACCAATCGATGAAGTGAACTCAGAAATGGACATGTCTGCTGAAGATCACGGTAGTCGTCCACGATATTAGACAAGTCTAGATTTTTCTGAATAGGGGGTTAGCGCTACTCGCACCTCCTTCCATCCTTTCACTTTTGGTGGATTTGATATGTGATAATCTCAGTTAGTTTGGAGGATTGTTTTTCCTTGTCGTCTGTATTGAATTATCCACACTAGTAATGCTAATGCTGTAAACATCAAACCAGGACCTAAAGTGATAGTTCGAAAGCCCAGATTGGAAATAAACACATTAACGATAAATACCAAATTGATAATCAATGAACAAAGGATGGGTGCAGCTATCAAAAAATCGGAAGTTTCTAGATCATATTCCTTTCTTACATATTCATAGACCACTGTGAGAAAGACGATGAACAACAACATGAACGAATAGATGCCTATACTGGACGCCACTGAATATTCGGCACCAGATATCGCAGTAGCTGTGCCACTCATACTAGATATGGATGTACCTATTCCTGAGCACACTGCTTGTGTTTCTATATAGTTAGAAAACAAGGGAATTCTATGGGGATAAGTCCCCTTTAGTTGAGTCGTTGCATAAATAGGAAGACTGTTTCCTAGTAAGAGGAGAATGAATGGAGCATATGCAGAGCTTTTTGCAAGCTCTTTTCTCGAGAGCAGTATTGTGAGAATAATTATTGACATAATAGCGATTAGCGTAATCAATCTCCCAGGTGTGAATGCCACATTCCTGATTATAATCCAATTTTCATTAACAACTAGAGTTATGTTACGATTTTCATACTGTGAAAGATCGACTCTGAAATGACGCGGATAATGCCAACTATCAATGTTTCCTCTAACACTAACTTCTTCGTAACTTCCTGAAGGTAGGTAGAAAGTTGGCTCATCTGCGACAAGAATCCCAAAGTAATAGAAGTCAGATATGTAACTCCCAACCATTACAACCAAACCAGGAATTTTTTGAATTGATTCAACCTTAAGCCGAATAGATTTTATTCGAAGTTCAAGAATTATCGATTCATTTGTGACATTGATATTGATGAACGAATGTTCATAATTCGACCAATCAATAGATACAGAGTAGATTCCATTAGGAACAAAGATGGTTGCATTGGCTTGATTTAGGTGGAATTTGTTTTCATTGAGTAGCAGTACAGGTCTTTCATATCTGTTTAGTGTGAGAAATTCCTGTAAGAGAAACATGCTTTCTCCATCTGTTCTCTGCAGGTCTACGGTAAGGGGACACATTCCAGTTGTGAACTCTAGCTCTATTGTGTAGATTAGCTGATCAATCACGCTTCGATCCATCCCATCAAAGCGTGCCATGAGTTCAATTAATCCACCACTCGATAATTCACTTGGTGAAGTATGTCTTTCGATCTCGATGTGTTCACCATTATTACCAACACTACTGTAATCTTCTTCATCAAATCCCATTGTGATTTCTAGAGGTCCTGATACTATATAGGAAGACAGCCTAAAAATGAGGCTAGATACGTTCTGTTTTGGGATTTGAATCCATCTCCAGAAAGTGGTTGAATTGTGACGAATGTCTGGTTCTACTAACCAATTGGGATTGTCTGTCGACAAGGAATCATTGAGAAGAACTGCTGATGTTAGTGGAATTTGAGGTGAGCTTGAGATTTCTAAGCTTTCGCTCTCTTCTAAAGCCTGACCAACTATAAGATCGTAACTTGCTTTCGGTATACTACTCTCTGAAATGGAAATGATGGTGATTAACATTAGCACAATTAGTAGAAACGCACTGATGACTTTCAACCATCTCTCTGGCAACATCGAATCTCCCCATTCCTCTGGCTTAGATATCGACTGTAATAAGTTTCTTGAGAGAGTCACTTAGAGCGGCAATCAAGGTTCCAAATGTGATTGAATTCATTGTGGTTGACGATGAGGGTCGTGACATTGTCAGGAAGAAGATAGTGACCGGTGGCAGATGAAGGCACGGTCGTAAACAAACGGGCTGGGTCTGACACACCCCCCAAGAGTGCGTTTGTCGACTTCCTTCCATCCTTTCTCTTTCTTCAACGAGAATCAGGTTTGAGTTGCAGATTCGAAAATATGTTTCCCAAGTTGTCAATCCTAAGGCAAGTTTAGCAAATGAATGGTTGACTAGAGAAACATATCATTTCTTTGTCTTCATCACATTCTTCGCAGCATTCCATCCCGTAATGATCGCAGTAGGTATGCCCGCTGGACTATATGCCCATTGGCCTGCTTGGTATACGTTTGGAATCGGTGTCTTTACTGAACTGGGAATCTTCCGTAGTTCGTGTACTACAGGAACGGGTGATAGATATGACCAACCCACGATAGCCCCTTCCGAGGTTCCTGCTATCTTTTCGATATTGAGTGGTGTTGTCAATGATTGAAAGATTACCTTGTCCTTCAAACCTGGATAGATGGAGTTCGAGAGGGTATCCAACATACGGTTCTCAATTTCGGTTCGGAATTCTTCATACCAATTGGCATCCTTGACTTTCTTCACAAGATCGTATTCAAAGAGCATGCTAATTTCCAAACCCGTTTTACCCTCAGGGGTCAATGAGGGGTCTCTGAATGCTGGTATTGAAATTTCATATGTTGTCAATTGACAATACTTGTCTAGCCACTCTAGAACTTCTTCCTTTGACTTAGTTTCAAAATTCTCAATCAAGGAATCGAGTTCCGACCAGTGTACTTCACCCAACCCTTCTTTCGATGGTGTATAGAAGAAGTGTCCATTTGAGATGGATCTAAATTCCTCTATGGGCATATCTGCGCCAATGAACAAGGAACAAACAGAATCGCAACCACGTTTTGAGAGAAGAAGCTCCTTCTGTTCCGATATTTTGCCAGTGACTTCTTCATCCAACTCATTTGTGTCTAATATCCTGTATAACGTTTTCAAATCAGCACTCCAAATGAGACTATCATATGAATACGAGTTACCATCCCTGTCTTTCACTAGTTTTCCAGCAGGATTGACTTCGATTATTTCGGTTTCTGTCTTGATTTCCCCGCCTGATTCAATGATTCTCTGCACCATCGCCTTAGGTAACTCACCCGTTCCTCCCCTTGGGTATATATAATCGGTATAGGAATAGAAGTATCCCAAGGCGAAAGACGTTGGTGTCTTCTTGAAGAAATGCTGAGCTATGACATCAATGAGGGACTGATTTGTGGTCAGTTTTCCTAAATACGATTCAACGGGTTCGTTTTGTTTACTCATTCTACGCAAGACAGGGAGGAATCTTGGCAGCCAGCCAAGGAGTTGTTTGAGATATGCTCCGTCTTTCTGCTCTCTGAAGTTGGGATTATCAATTGCGTATAAAACCTGCATGTCTCTCATTATCTTCCTGATTTTCGAGTCGATCTTGTCGATGTCGTTGCCGCTCTCAGGATACAATTTCTCTAGCAACCGTTTATAGTCATCCAAGCCAGTTTCCGGAGATAGATTGATGATATCGTTCTCAATTCCTATTGAAACGGGACTATCTAGGAATTCAAGCTCAATTCCGAGTTCTTTAAGCATAGGATGAATTACTCCAGCATTCAGGATTGATCTTGCTCCTGCATCAAATGTGAATCCATCTCTAGTAAAGGAGTTAAGGAGTCCACCACATTCTTTGCCCTTCTCAAGTAAGAGGACGTCATGACCTGCTTTCGTTAAGTACGAAGCAGCGGTCAATCCTGCCATGCCTGCGCCGACAATTATGGTTCGATGATTGTTCTCGCTCATTCCAAACCAGCCATCTCTATTGATTTATGCCAGAGCTCCTCTGCTACTTCCCGATCCAATGCTGGAGGTGCGGGTTCTATTTCGGATGTAAGATTGAAGAACTTCCCTGTTATTCCCTCGACTTCTTTCGAAACTCCGAGGTAGTACAATGCTGTTGCGGATATTTGAGGGTCTTTCGCGGCTCGATTGATTATGTTCCTCTTGTACCAACGATAGATTCTGCCATTTTGTGAACCACTATTGGTTTTGACATTTCCTGGGTGCATGGCATTTATGGTAACACCACTGTCTTCGAAATAGTCCGCAAATGAAATCATCGAAAGTAGTTGGGCTGTCTTCGCTACTCCGTAACTCCCTAAACCGGAGTGTCGTCGTTTTTCGTATGTGGGATCATGAAGTCCTATGCCCCAAACAGCAAACCGATGGCCTTCTGAATTGACAAAGATGATGCGCGCTTTTCCTTCTGCTTTCAATTTATCCTTAAGCACGTAATTCATGACAAAAGCCCCAAGATGGTCTATTTGAAACACCAGCTCATTACCATCTTCAGTGATTATCTTGGCTGTTGAATAGATACCAGCATTGTGGATAAGAACATCGATTTCTAGGTCTGATTCCAGAAGCTCCTTTGCGACTTTGCGCACCTCAGACAATCGTGAAAAATCTGCGATCTTATAATCACACTCCACATTGAATTCCTGGCGGATATCTTCACATAAGGCAATCGACTTTTCTTCATTTCTGTTGATTACCAAGAGGTTCGCTCCATGTGAAGCGTACTCTCTTGCAGTTACATATCCGATTCCTGAAGTTGCACCTGTGATAACCACTAAGCGTCCTTCGAAATCATCAGTACACTCTTGGAGCTTACCTCCTCCACCTCTCATCATTGCATATACATTGGACCATTTGTATTGCCTTATGTATCTCCTCTTACTCACATAAGTCACCCAATCGAAGTCTTTTCAAATGTCGTAGGAAACTTCTAGATTATTATTTAACGTTACGAAATGTCCTAAATTATGTTACTTATCTATTCCAGATTCCTGAGTGCTCTGTAGTAATAGAGGTCAAGTAAGAGCAGAAAGAATCCCTGAATGATCACTCCAATTCCATTACCCATTATGTACGGGTCATGCAAAAATACCACAATGACGAAAAAGCCAACAACTTGATAGACAATGTCCAAGTATATATTCTTGTAAACAGTGCTCGCTATCTTCTCCACTGATTGTTCTTTCTGTTTCAGGAGTATGTATGCTGCAAAAAATACGTCAATTGTACCCCAGATTATAGCTTGAACACCAATCCCACCAAAAATAGTGCCTGGTGAACTAAACAATAGGACTATCCCAATTATGAGACTACCAATACTCCAGGTCAGTAAACGTTTCCCTGTGGATCTTGATAGTTCAATAACTCCAGCCATAGTAATCTCTCCAATCTAATTCCTACAAACAAGAATCTTGAAGAAGTGAATGACCAAGTGATTTAAAGAGGTTTATCATTGCATGAGTTCACTAGTCTGGAATATCGAGGTTTGAATATTTGTACATAATCATTCTAGGGATCTTCTTCCTCCTATTTCGAGTGTGGATTGTGGAGTTCAAACTAGTAGAGGAACTCCAGTTCAGACGTAGATATTTCAGTCGCTTCTTCTCGTACTACACGTGCCTCGCTCTTGTTTTAGGTTTAGGATTTTGGCCATTCAATGTAATGGTAATTGTTGCATTTCCAATTCTTGTGGTCACTTCAATTTGGGACATTAACTTCATGCGACGGGTAATGTCTCAGGATCATTGGGCAACGAATAGAAGATGGGGTATTGTTGAAAGAATCACACTTCATCCTCCGGTTGTAGCTGTTTCAATCTACATGATTCTCATGGGTGCACGTAACTATATTCAACCTCCAAATCTTATTCTGATGACTGTTATCATTATTGGATTGCTACTGCCATTCTTTCTTGTTGATGTTAGGTGGACAGAACGCTATAGGTGGCCTCAAGCTATTCTTATCATCGGACTATTCATAGGTTCTGGAGGTTCGTTAATTGTTGCTGAAGCTCTCTTATGGGGTGTTCCAATTTGGTGACGGAGAAACTTGATGCAAACCCATCCTTCATGGATTACTTCAGACATTCTCGCCTCCTTAGGGTCGGTCTAGTTTTCAATCTCCTTTATTACTCAGGCGTTGTAATTGGATTCGTCGTCTTACTTCTTCAGGGAACATACCTCGATACAGTCTTTACTGTGGATTTTCAGGTCTTCTATGAAGCTGGCTTGGAATACATAAATTCACCTGCAGATATCTACTTAGTCAATCCGAATGGACTACCCTTCAGATATTTACCATCTTTCGCGATGTTCATGGCACTGTTCGTAGGCGCACCAATGGTCAGTCTCTATTTGGTCAACATTACTTTGATGATGTTTTGCAATGTTGGAATAGTCTACTTTGCCTACCAAGTAAGTCTACAGAGAGGCGTCACCATAACGACAAAGAACTTTGAGAAGACACTTCTCATTGTTTTCATCACTCCTCAACATATAATCAACATCATGTTTGGACAGTTCACACAGCTCGCAATCCTCTGTACTATATTTGCATTGTTTCTCCTTCAATCTTCTGCACATGATTCATGGAAATACTGTATTCTAGTAGGTCTGTTAATTGGAATATCTACGACTCTGAAGCCTTTCTTCCTTCTATTTTTCCCATTCCTATTTCCACTAACTATGACAGGTCGCTTTCAATTTTCTTTCCCAGTGAAGCAATGCACTGGGGCGTTAGTGGGTTTTCTACTCTCCATGGTCCCCAACATTCTTTACTTCGGTGTCTATCCAGACGCATTTGATCAACTCATCCAGGTGAATCTTTTCGAAGAACTTGCGGGACAGCATAGTACGAGTTTAACGAAACTCATCTTGGCATTTGTACCATTGCAGGAGATCTTTATTCTCAAAATTGGCATCATCGTAATCCTTGGAGGTTTCATTTTTCTAAGAAGCTATGCTAAATTTGTTAGAACACCTTCAGGAGAGAAGAACTACCTTCATCACTTCACAGACATGACCTTCCTGATTCTTCTAGTCTATCCAGACTCATGGTTCCTATTTCTAGCAGTCTGGTATGCTTTTCTCGCTCCATCAATGCTTGAGTTATACGAAATTCATGGTGATAAACAAACAATGGATAGGCTCTGGTCAGGATCCAACAATCTACTTGGTTTCTTCACAATAGGAATACTTCTCCATTACTTG
>JASFEF010000081.1:0-10958 GCA_050124975.1 Candidatus Thorarchaeota archaeon
TTGGTGGATAGGTTATCTATCAACTCGATTCCTGGAAGTTTTTCACGGATCTTGGTTTCCAGTTTAGCTACAGCAACACCCTTGTTTCCACCTGTGTATGTATCAAAAGCAGCACCTATCTTTCCTTTCAGATGGACAATTGAAGCTCTGTCTATGAACTTGACCAAGTTTAGTGCTGGTCCTTGGTTGTGATTTGGACATCCAAGAATAATGGCATCATAATCACAGAGGTCATCAGTATGAATCTCTCCAGTCTTCTTGACAATGCATTCTACACCCTCGACTTTGTTGATGCCCTCGCAGATTGCCTCTGCAATCTTCTTTGTGTTTCCATAGACGCTTTCGTAGACGATGATTGCTTTCTTCATGAGTCGTCGCCGAATGAATCCTCATTCTCTCCCTCTTATTTACATTGTTTCATGGACCAGAGCCTTCCATGGTTATGAAAAACCGCAAGACATTACGTGAAACTAAACGGCTATTATAGGGACTGGGGATACGGTGACAATCCGCTAACAGGTCCCAGAATGCAAAACTGTCCGGAAATATGTCTGTGGACCTCAGAGCTAGCGCAAAACACGAGGTGAACTGAGATCACACACACGAAATCAAGGATTATACTTCTCACACTCATTCTAACTCTGACCCTGGCCCCTGTCCAAGTGATGGCTTCACAGCCAGCAGGATCAGTCCCGGTCATTGAGAAGGTAGTTACACCTTCGGTGGCTCGGACCTGGGATCCAATCACACTGCTCTATGATGGGCAGTTCCATGATTCTAATGAAACCGATGAGGAGATTGAGAACATACACAGTCTTGTGCCTGAGTTGGTAGACCTAGAAGTAATTGGCCAGAGCTACCTAGGACACAATCTGACAAGTCTTCGCATCACAAACGAGCAGAACACTGTTCAGAAAGCCAAAACTCTGGTTATCGCTCATCATCATGGAAGGGAACAGATCACAGTTGAGATGGCCCTAAGATTCATTCTTCATCTGCTCAACAATTATGGTGTCGACGACACAATCACCGAATACATTGACACACTGGAGATATTCATCATCCCGACGCTCAATCCTGATGCTCTAGATGTTGTCGTCAATGAGGGGAATCACTGGTTACGGAAGAACCTTCATCCATACGATAATGACGGGGATGGTTTGTTTGATGAGGATGGTGTTGAAGATACAAATGGTGATGGATGGATATCCAATTACTATGTATACCTGAAGGATAATCCAAGTGATGAGCCTCACTATTACGACTATGACTGGGAGTACTGGGAAGGGGATGACAATGATGGTGATGGTTTAATAAATGAGGATGGAGTTGGACATGTCGACCTCAATCGTAACTATGCCACATTCTGGGGGGCTGCAGGTGGTGACTTGCTTATTCCGGAAACACAGGTTTACTGTGGAAACAGTTCATTCTCAGAGCCCGAAACTCAAGCATTCCGTGATTTCGCCCTGAATCATAGATTTGCTATGGCTTATTCGTTGCACTCAGGGATTAACACGACATATTTCGTCGCTGGTGCCACTGATGACTGGGTCGAACCCCAACTCTACTATGACATGACCTTTGATTATAACGAAATCTTACCAGACGGCTTCAACGAGCATCTTGGTTATTTACCCTCAACCTCCTCACATGAAGCTGCTTTGAGTGGTGGTTGGGGTGAATGGATGTACTTTGAACGAGGTACTACAGTGCCTGTCACATTCGAGGTGTATCACAATGGTTCTTCAGACACAGAGGAATCTCATGTCATCATCGAGAACAACAATACCCACATCATCCGTGAATGGAAGGAGATCTATGGATACTTCAATCCAGTTGAAGAGAAAATCAACAAGCTCTGGGAAGAACTACTTCTAGCATTCGAGTACCTTCTTGAGATGACTCCAAGACTTGATGTGTCAATTTCATCTCTCTCAGGAGGTTTAGACGCTGGTGATACTCTCTCATTCTCTGTTCAGACCGAATGTCTGAGTCCCCGATTAGGTAGTAAGGAGAGTATATACATCCTTGACATAGCTAGTAGCGTTCTGGACACAACCATTGCGGTAGGTGCCGCTCAGACGCTTACGAATCCTGCGGAGATCATGCTCTCAGAAGACCTGACTGACTCTGGCTTCAGTATACTCGTCGGAAACAACTACACAGGCTTCACAGAGTTTGTGATATCACTCGGGACTCCTGAGTTAATTCTTGACCCAATCCTAGTTGGTGCCGTTATAGGTATAGCAATTGGTGCTGTCGTGCTTGTGGTCTATTTTGTGAAGTTCCGCTAATCTACCAAACAATGAAACAGTGATGCAGGAAGGGTCGATTTATCCTTCCTGTGTCAATTCTATTTATAACTCCTCTAATCAGCTTCTCCCCTTTCTTGCAACCACTCCAAGAGTTCTCTTATTCCTTTGAACCTGTTTGAACCCCACATCTCGTAGTCGCGTGATGATACCCTTCTGAAGGTCTCGCTTACGATGTTTCGAGCCTGGTGACCCAACGTAATGATATAGTACTCCTTTTGGTTTCAAGACACGATGCAGCTGAGAGTAAAACTCAGATGTGTATAGTTCGGACCCCATTGAGAATCTCGGTGGGTCGTGCATAACCGCATGAAATGAAGCGTCATCAAGATCCTCAATTACCTTTGATGCATCCCCATGAAGAGCAGAAACACGATTGTCTGAGAAAAGGTTTCTAGACCATGGATTCAGCTTCGCCAATTCTATCACGGAGGAGTCCTTTTCGATTGTGACGATGCTTCTCACATCTTTCTTCAGACATGCAATTGTTGAATATCCAAGACCTGTACATATCTCCAACATATCTATGCCTTTACGAGCACAAAGCTCCGCTTTCATTGTTGCATCTTCGATTGGATCAATATCCTTTACACGATGCATCAACACACCATCAATCAATAGTGCTGGTGCAGTAATAGGACCTGTTGGGTACAATTTGTAGAAATGGTCCCTACTGAGTGCTGCCTTGTATGTTTCTCCATCTCTGATGAAGTATATTGAATCTGGATCCTTCACAATCTTTTCCAATTTATCAGCGTCCCAAATTGGATTACTGACATCTATTCGGGTATGTGATACTCCAAGATCCAATGAGAGATTCAAGTATTCTGTGCCATCTTGAATAGCATTGAGAATCTTTTTTGCCGTTTCAGAGTGCAGGAATATCATGCTGTAGATTCAGAGGACCGATCCCTTTTGAATCACATCAGACTGGCAAGACACTGGAGTTATATCTTGGATTTTCTAAACATGAGTCGGTGTATCCCTTTTGGAAAGAGAACGATATCATCGACTAATGTTCATTGTCGCCGCGATATGGAACTGTACGCTGGCAATTGGTTTCTTGATACTCCCAAGGATTGACATAAACTACTTTCTAGCTACTGGTCTTGCAATTCCAAACACGATGCTTTGGTTCGATTCCTTCATGGGGTTGGTCTTTGCTTTTGGATTGGGATTTTACTTTGTCAGTAAAAGTGTACAGGAAAACCACGGTCTCATCCAGATGGCTGTGTTTGAGAAGTTCTGGGTCTTCATTGTAGGAGTAATTTGGTTCATCCTAGGACAAGCATCAATCTTGGTTGTGGGCTTTGTTACTGGAGACCTGATACTTGGGTTGCTCTTCATTGAAGATTTGATAGCAATTAGAAAACTGAACCAATAATCAGACCGCAGATGTGTCTATAGCAACTTCCAGACTCGCCGTGTGTCTAAATAGGACTCTTGTAGTGCGACTCGTGAGCCTACGTACCACCCGTTGAGTTGTCAAACTTTCAGTCACTACTCTGAATAACAAATCATCAAACCGCGACATTAGTATGACCTCTATCTCACCTGTGCGAGGTTCAGCGGCTGGAGTGTCCCAAATAATCTCGTAGTAAGCAATCGCATCTCCAACGGTCCTGTTCCTCAGACTCTGCAATCGGACATCAAGCGGTTCCAAGATTGTCTTAATGTAGCCCTTCTTGTCACGTAGAGGACCTTTCAGACTCACTCAATCAACTCCGTAAGTCACTCTGGGACTCAATCCACCCCCTCCAAATAACTCCAGCTGATTCTTCTGAGAATTAGATGTGCTTTAGTATACACCATCCATACCAGATTATAAGTGAGGAATGTATTGTGATGACATCGGATGAATCAGAAATGGAAGAGATAACCATCTGGAGTGAGACCAAGAAGGGCGGCAAAGTGGTCGAACGGTTCCCTCCAAACGCAACCAGCATAGATCTCAGTGATAGGAGAATTGGTACGACGGACTTATCGGTTCTAAAACAGTTCTCCAACATCGAGGCACTGACACTCTCAGGGAATGAGATTCAGAGTATCGACCTATCACCTCTTCATGAATGTGATATGCTTCTTGAACTTTCACTAGGCGGGAATGAGATTGAACAGATTGACCTGATACCCTTGGAGGGGTGCACAAGTCTGATGCATCTTGACATGTCCTTCAACAGAATCAAAACAATCAATCTCATGCCATTAGTGCACTGCAAGGACCTCAAGGCTCTTCATCTCTATGAAAACAAGCTCGAGAGTATTGATCTCTCTGTCCTGAGTAAATGCAAGAAACTCAGAAATCTGACACTTGAGAAGAATCAGCTGGAAACAGTTGATATTTCACCACTTTTTCTCTGTCCAAACCTTGTCAAGTTTGGTATAGACGCAGATGTGATTCTGACGACATCCTCAAAACTAAAGACACAATCAAAGGTCCCGATTGGTCTCAAGACACATCTTGGTAGAATCGACTGGAACTGAGGTCCAATATTTCCAGTAGCTCGGACTCACCGAGATACATCATTATCTCATTCTACGTAGACTATACCATAGGAAAATGTGTAGGGATAATGCCACGCCAACACCACCCGACACTGAGGGCCTGTTTTTTCTTGATAAGACCCTGACAGTCTGGGAGGACATCAGGAACGCTCTAGCAATCGTGGAAGAGCTACGCAAACAACAAACACAGAGTAACGCAAGAGTAGAGGTGTATCAACATAGTGAGGATAAAGTAAGTCTTAAAGTAACATTCAGATCAGTTCGAGAGCTTGATGAATACCTGAATTCCTGCTTCAGGAGAATGTTTCTGGAAGGAGTTGGTGACTCCCTTAGGATTGATGATCTTGAGAAGGCATCAGCAAAGGCGTATAACCAGCTCATCGATCTGAACGATGTCCATGGACATGTTGTTTTTGATGACTAGTTAAAACCAAAGGCGAGCACGCGGGTTTGTTTTTCGTAACAATGCCCTCATACGAAAACTCCCCCCTCCTACCACGATTTCCCGCGTGTTTGCCACCTTCTCCCTTTGTTTTAACAAACAGTAACCTCTATAATGAGGTTCTCAATCACTCGGTCGAAGCGCTATGTCGATGATACTATTTCTCTCAGCTGGGCTCATATCAGGTCTGTTTGCAATCTTCGTTGCTTTGTACATATATTGGGAAGTGATGAAGGCAGATGAGGGCAGCGACAGAATGAGAGAGGTAAGTGGTTTAGTGGAAGAAGGAGCCTATTCATTCATCAGGGTGCAATATCGGATATTATCAATATTCACAGTCATTCTAGCAATTCTGATTGCACTTGTGTTTGGAACCTTTGGTATACCAATTGCAATCTCTTACATCTTGGGATCTATAGCAAGCATGGCTGCTGGATACATCGGAATCGTTGTAGCAACGAAAGCGAACCGTCGTACTGCAGCAGCAGCAGTGGATGGATTGAACCCTGCATTCAAGGTCGCATTTCGTGCAGGGTCGGTCATGGGTCTTATGATTGCAGGAATTGCACTTGTTGGTCTCTCTTCATTATACTGGCTCTGGAACATTGTTCTTCCAGACTCACTCTTCGTAGCCCTTGATATTCCGAAGGCACCAGAACTCTGGGAAATCATAACTGGGTTCTCATTCGGAGCTAGTACTGTGGCTCTATTTGCGAAGGCAGGAGGAGGGATCTACACGAAGACAGCTGACCTGTCTGCGGACCTAGTAGGTAAGATTGAATATCATATTCCTGAAGATGACCCACGAAATCCTGCTGCAATAGCAGATGCAGTAGGCGACAATGTTGGAGACGTGGCTGGGACTGGTGCAGATATCTACGACAGCAATGTAGCAGCAATTCTAGCTGCAGCAATTCTTGGTGCTGGAATTGACCTACATTTTTCCACTACAGTGCCTTTTGGACTACTACCACTGATGATTGCCGCACTCGGTACAATTGCTTCTGTCCTAGGTGTCTTCCTGGTTCGACCGAAACAAGGTCAAGACCCTGGTCCAATTCTGAATCGGGGGACCTATATCACCACTATTCTATTTGCCGTTTTCACGGTGACTACTATTGTCATTCTAAACCTTAATCTGATCATTGCAATCTCTGCCATTGTCGGTCTAGTGGCAGGGGTCTTCATCGGATTCACGAGTGATGTGTTTACTAGTGAAAGGGGTCTGGGCGGGTTCAAACCTGTCCCTAAGATGGTCGAGTCTGCAGACAAGAGTGCTGCAAATCTGATTCTGTCCGGTTATTCATACGGACTACTCAGCGTCTTGCCCTCTGTAATTGGGATTGCCATAGCTATGGTGGTTTCATACACACTTGGTACTTTTCTTGGATTTGGTTCTGAAGGATGGGAGGGTGGTATCTATTGCGTGGCAATAGCTGCAGTCGGTCTTCTCTCTACAAACGGTATGATAATGAGCTCCGATGCATACGGTCCAATTGTTGACAATGCGAGAGGGGTCATCGAGCAGGCTCAAGCACCGAAGGAAGCAATTGTAGCCTGCGATAAGTTAGATGCAAGCGGAAACACTGCAAAGGCAATCACTAAGGGCTTTGCAATAGGTGCTTCAACAATCTCAGTTCTCGCGCTCTTTGCAGCATTCATCGAGTCGACTGACACACTCAATATTCCACAAATCAATGGTCTCCTCGAGGTGAATATTGCTCAACCCTCAGTTCTGGCTGGAGCTCTTATAGGATCACTTGTGCCAGTGGCATTCTCAGCTATTCTTATTCTTGGGGTAGAACGTAACTCCGAACGAATGATTGTTGAAATTCGTAGGCAGTTCAAAGAAGACCCTGGAATCCTAGAAGGAACATCAAAACCTGACTATGACCGATGCATCGCAATTGCCACCTCCGGTGCAATTAGAGAACTGATGCCTGGGACTCTACTTGCGATTGCAGTGACAATCATTGCAGGTGTGATTCTTGGACTCGAAGCTCTGGCTGGCTATCTTGGCGGTTCTGTAATGTCTGGTTTGATACTGGCGCTACTGATGGACAATGCCGGTGGCGCTTGGGACAATACCAAGAAGATTATCGAGTCTCCAGAATACACGAAGTATGAACAGGGGACAGAAGATTGGCACAGGGTGCATGACATCTCTGTGACCGGGGACATGGTCGGCGATCCTTTCAAGGACACAGCAGGACCATCCATCAACACACTGCTTGTTGTTGTATCCCTCACAGCAACACTGTTCCTACCAATTATTGCCCAGCTGCACCTTTGGTTCATGGCGTTATTCTAGAGATTGGGTAAAACCGATTCCTTTGTCAGATGCCGCTTAACTGAAGGAGAAATGTGAAAGAAGGGGTTCTTTGACCCCTTCACCCATTATTTCAGCGATACATAAGCAGAGGACTTTGTAGCACCGATTCCTGGGTTTCCATGCTTAACACTACCCATTGTGTTGAGATTCCATTTAAAAGACAAAAAGTATAGATGTCTACGGTAAACAATTCACATGAAGAACGTTGAAGGAGCGGGTATTTCTTCTTGCAATAGTGATTATGCTCTATAGTTCCTTACTATTTTCAAATATTTCGATGCGACCTCAATTTCATATTCAACAGAACCATCAAGTCAGTTTTACAAGCACAACGACACCTCGCTCTCCAATAGTGATTAACCACAACGATAATTTCACTACAATGGGATTACCTGGAAGTGGTTCACAGAATGATCCGTATCGAATAGAGGGGTTTTCTATTAGTGACAGTGATGCCTGTATCAATATCACTGGAACGACTGCATATATCATCATTCAAGATTGTATTTTGACACAGACTTCTGAAGGATTTGCATTTGGTATCTACTTATGGAATGTATCTAATTGCTATGTGATTGATTGCAACGTTGATGTAGGATATTGGGGGGTGTATATGTATCAGTGTGAGAAGGGTAGGGTCCATGATTCCGATATAAAGGGAAATGATGCCTGTATCATTATACAGGAATCTAGGAATTGTACTGTTTCGTCTAATACATTACATGAACACCAAGGAGCAGGATTATACTTTGATTCATGTAATTACTCAATTGCACAATGTAATGTGGTGGAGGGTCAAGGAATCAGCCAAACTGGGATTGCTGCGTTTGGTCCCGCATGGTATTGCATCATTGTTAATAATACAATAACTGGACACTATGGGTCTGCTGTATCCCTTGAAGGTATTGGATGTTTAGTACAAAACAATTCAATCACACAGAATTATATTGGGATCTATGCACGCGAACTCTCAGAAAACAACACAATAACTCTCAACAGAATAGAAGAAAGCATCCTTTGCAATGCACGTGACGATGGTTCTGATAACATCTGGAATAGTAACTGGTATAGTGACTATATGGGGGTTGGACTGTATATCATACCTGGTAATGCACAGAGTATAGACCACACTCCTAAACCTCAGAATGTAGTTCTTCTAGTTGCTATTGTATCCATCCCAACTGCTATTACATTCCTAATCATAGCAGGGATTTTCAAACGGTATAGAAGAAGCTGAATTTTGAATGATAGGACCATTTCACATTGATGAACTTCGATTGGACCTTCTCAGTGTTATGTTCTCCTTATTGGGATGAGGTACATGAACTCCTCGAAAAGATCATGAAAAAGGATGGATAAGGCTTCTTTTCCACAATACGAGGAAAAGAAACAAGTATTTACTTCAGTGGTACATAAGCCGAAGACTTTGTAGCACCGATTCCTGGATTTCCATGTTTTACAGGTTTGTTGGTTACTGAGAATTGTCATCGACTGACTGAACCTGACTATTTTGTTTTTCGAATCTAAGAACGATGAGCCATGATGGTAGTGTTAGAAGTGCCGCAACTAGTCCAATATCGATGAAATACAATCCCGATATACAGAGCCATAGATAATAACAACCAATAGTGAATGGACCTCCAATGACTAGAATTCTTAGTATGGGATGAATGTCATTTCTTGACAGATCATGAATGATGCAGTTACTACTTGTAGCTATCAAGTAACTAAGATAGATTATTGGAATCCAAAAGAGGAAAATGATAGGGATTGCATTTGGAAATGGATTGCTATGTTGCACCGGTGTAACTTGACTCGTCGGACTCGAGAAAAATGTAGTAAATAATGGGACAACAATTGTTGCTAATGCAGTAAATGCAGGATTAGTAAATGATCGCTCGTATGTATAATGCACCCATGGCAAGAACATTGTCACGAAATAAAGAGAAACAGGGAGGAAACTCATTTTATGATTACATTTCTCTCTCAATCGAACGAAGTTGTTCTTTACTCCCGTATATACAAATAATAGAAGCAACAATGAGGCTCCAACTAATCCACTCACCTGTCCCCAATCGAGTATCACTCCAAAGAAAGACAAGTGCGGATACGTAATCGAAACATTGACGCAAGTTGTGCCTTCAGTTTCTATCCAGACATTAGTACTCTTCAAGAATGACGATCCTAGACGGATATAGCATAAGTCGCTCCCTGGTACAAATAGATACTCGGTTTCTTCTAAGGGAAAGTGGCCATTGTAAACAACTAAGTCAGTTCTTATCCAGACCACACTATAGGTGAATGACGGGGATAGGTCAATAGATAGACGGTACGCGGCTATTCTGATTTCGACAAGTATTGCATCTCCAGATTCGATTGTGAAGCTGACATTGAATGTTGAATCATGAAGACTCGTATGGGGCCATCCCCAAACCCCTTCGTCCATAGTGAACCATCCTGCAATTCCCTCATACTGACCTGCTGCAAGATAGAGGGTTTCATTGAAGATTCGCTGCACAAAAATTGAGGATTCTGTGATGTTTCCTGTACGAGTCAATTCCAGCGCTGGATAACAGGCTAACTCTCCATTGACAGTATGTGAGTCTGTTTCACGGAGCGTGTACATGTATGGGTTAACAAGAAGGCTTTCTCCATCAGGACTTTGAAAATCAAATGTGACTGGATAGAGATCTTCGGTTGACCTAACTGATACTACTACCTCTCCAATTTGAATTAGTGACTCTTCTGATGAAATGATATCCACAAGTATGTTGGAGCGAACAATCCAACCATCACCAATATTGAAAGTTCTGTTAATGGAAGGATTCAACACCAGAGTTTCAAAGCTGCCCTCTTCTATATGTGTAGTAATCTTCCAGTAATCATGCGATTCGGTATCTGGCCATGCTGTCGGATATACATATACAGTTACGTTAGCTGAACCTCGAAGAGATTTGAAAGGGACTGAAACAGTCACTTCGGAATAGTTCAAAAGAGGTAGTGTGGGATTGCCATAGAATCTCACCCGTGAGAGCTCCGAATGCCAACTAGTCACACTCACATTACCACTAAGCTCTACATCAACGCCAGATTCGTCATTATGGATTTCACTATGCTGGCTATCATAATACCAGTCTGCATTTGGATCATTGACGGTTCCATTATAGACTACAACTTCTCTTTGAGGGGAACAAGAGGTTTTGCTAACTGTATAACCTGTTGAACCCTCCATTTGATACTCTTCCACAATTACACGAGGTTCTATTGCTCTCTGATTTGACGAAACTAATGGAGCAGCAATGAGTAATGCCAGAGAAAGAGTGATGATTGCTTGTTTGACTCTAACCTCATTTATTCTTACAAA
>JASFEF010000082.1:0-10834 GCA_050124975.1 Candidatus Thorarchaeota archaeon
CACTAAGAGACGTAGTATCTAATTCTAGATATGGTGTGTACCTTGCATATTCTCAGGATTGCAATGTAACCTCATCAAAGATAACAGGGAACAAATATGGTCTATCATTGTTAGAAGTAGATGGTGGGTTCATCTCTAGCAATCTCGTCAAGACAAACCGTGACTTCGGGATACATCTCAAGGACAGTCGCAATGTCGAGGTTACATCAAACACGGTCTTCAATAACTTGGGAGTTGGGATATTTCTATCCGGGGTCACTGGAAACTCAATCAATAACAATGAGATAGGTTTCAACACAGGTGTGAATGCTGCAGACTTTGTTGGCTCTGCTGCGAAAGGACTGTTCAACAATTGGGATACGAATGCTTGGTCTGATTATAGGGGTTCTACCAACTATAGTATCTCTGGAGATCGAGGTAGTGTGGACAATAATCCTCGTTATATTCTCCATTTAGATTCGCCCCCTGACCTGACATTAGAAGCACCGGCAAGTGGTTTCATCAATTGGTCGGCGTCGGCATTCAAACCTGATCATTTCGCAATAACAATCGATGGAATCAAAATCGAAGAAGGGGCCTGGGATGGTGATGTCATATCAAAATCTTTCACTTCTCTTGATCCTGGAACCTACACTTTTGCCATTTCTGTATCTACAAGGAGTGGTGTAGCAGCATCTGATGAAGTGGTTTTGACTGTTCAGGATACGACCACTCCTGAATGGGTTCAGGTTCCTGAGGATCAGGTCATTGAGTGTGGTGAATCCTTATCCTATCAGCTTCTTGCAACTGATTCTTACGGTATCAGTAAATGGTGGGTAAACAACAGTGTCTTCAGCATAAATGAGGGGCTATTGCAGAATATGACCGCTTTGTTTTACGGCGCTTATCATCTAGAAGTCCGAGCGTACGACCCCTATGAAAACTTTGTCACCCAGAGCCTTAGCATATTTGTAACTGACAGTATCCCACCATTTGTTGGATCACCTGTCGATATTGTATTCTTTGAGGGGGAAGTTGGTCGCGAAATTATCTGGGATGTTTTTGATTGCAACCCTGTGAGCTATGAGATCTTCGTTGATGGAATATCTGTGGAGCTTGGAGATTGGGTTCCTGACATGACTCATATTCAATACTCTCTTGACGGTTTAGTGTCAGGGACCTACATCTTCAGCATTATCCTGACTGATATTGCTGGTAACTTCATTTCAGATGATGTTCAAGTTACAGTTGAAGCTGAAACACCTACTGAAACAGAAACCCCTAGTACACCGACAACCTCTCCCAGTACGGAATCAACAACACCAACTGATGGTGCAATGACAGGTCCCAATATACTTGCAATCGGCTTAATTGGAATCGGTGCAAGTGTGGTGGTAATCATTGTCTTCATCCTTGCAAAGAAAAGATGAGCCTGTTATACAGCTGCGACAACAAGCCAAATTCCTAGGATTGTCGCTATTGTCCCGAGTGAACCTTTCCATGTGATTCTCTCTTTTAGATAAAAGACAGAAAAAGGTAGAGCGAAGAGTGGGGACGTGGAACCTATTACGGCTCCTATGGTGGCTCCTACAAGTTTGATTGAAGCGATGTATAGAAGGGATGCGAGTCCCATTCCAAAGAATCCTGCCGCAGCTACCATTCTTACTGCTCTCTTTGAGAGTTGTCTGGAACGTTGTCGATAGGATACTGAGAATATTGGGATCATTACTATAGAGCCTATTGACATCCGAAACAAGTTGGCATCAATAGGATCAATGTCAGAAACTCCAATATCCATGAATATTGTTGCAAATGCTAACATGATAGCGGACAGAAATGCTAGCGCGAGTCCCCTCCAGTCATAGGGAAGAGATTCTTCACCCGATTCCACTGGTTCAAGTTCTCTTGAAACAAGAACAACTCCGATTATTGCTAGAACGATTCCCGAGATTGTGGTTATTCTCATTACTTCATCCAACAAGAATAGAGCAGCTATGTATGTAATGATTGGGAATGTATTCGCAATGGGAAAGGCTCGAGAGACCCCTATTCTTTCCTGACTACTCAGATAGATGGCATCCCCGAAAGCTCCACCTAGGATTATCGATATAGCAAGAGGAAGTAGTACTGATTGTGGAAGGAGAAATTCATGGATTCTCCAAGGGAATAGAACCAAGAAAAGCATGAGTGGCAACGAAACCCACATCTTGATAGAGTTGGCAATAAGTGCATTTACTTCCTCCTTTTCTCCCCCAATGAGTACATTCTGAATTGCAAAGAAAGCTGAGCTCAACAGACCGATGATTGTGCCAATGACCAAGTCTGACATAATCGATTGAATTCCCTTAGGAACCACGTGTCAATCCTGAATAATAATGTGCTCGTTGAGAATTATTTGATTCTGGGGCACACATTACCACTGTCTTTGACAACTAGGAAATTGATGTTTGGTCCTTTCTTCTCAATAGCCGCATCGATTGCTTCCTGAACAGTCTTGAAACCACTCATGAACATTTTGTCGAGAGTATCTTGCTCGAGCTTTGTCACCATCCAGAGTTCCCTATCTATGAGGAAGGGAGGAATCGATCCAACCTTGTGCCAGCCAAGTTGATAGTTCACCTTTATCTCCTCAAATTTGGCTGCAAGATCTTCAGGAGATTTCCCTGCCTGCAGCATATCTGCATAGTCCTCCGGACCTATTCCGTCATAACATGACGCGACGAGAATCATCATCCCTCCGGGTTTAACTGCAAGCAAACAGCTCTCGAAACCCTTCTGTGCTTGGTATAGGTTTTGGTCAAGTGGAGAATGAACAACTGAGATCAACACATCGGGTGATGTTTTTGCAACCGGAGAGTATATCTCCTCTGCCAATTTCGCACCCTCATACAGCTGCTTGAAGATGTCACCTCCATAAGCCCCCACAATATTGTGTTTTCCATCTAGAACCACATTGATGGCATATGTTGGGCGGCCCTCAAGGATTATCCGCGTAGCCTCTTCAAAGTCCTCATGAAGTGGATTACCCTGCAGTGACATTATCTTGGCTTCCTCAAGAAGTGCCATCGAATGGTTTTCCTCTATAGACTCATATTTTGAGATACCAGGTAAGAAGCTCTTTCTCCCGCCTGTATACCCTGCGAAATAATGAGGCTCGATTGAGTTGATTGGGATGAATGCTTGGTACTCGTTGATAATCTTATTGACATTTATTGATGTTCCTCTACCTGTCTTCCCAAGATTTACAAAATCTGCAGTTTTGGAATCATGAATTGTTAGACCCTCTCTCAGCTCGTCATAGAACTCTCCAAGAATGAGGTTTCGAAGATCATCCTCTGAAGGTGGTCCGTGAGTTCCACAAGCTACAATGAAACCAAATCGTTTTCCCTTCAAGAGTGGCATCACATGTTTCAATATCTTAGGTGTGGGTGTTGGTCTTGCATGATCATTCACAATGACAAGAAATGATTCATTCTCTTCGATGAACTCCTTTAGGGGCTTTGCGCCAATCGGTTTTCCTATAGCTCCTAGAATGAGATCATCCTCGGACACGGTGAGAGTCACTTCTTTTGGCTCAACTACTTCCGTGTTGAATGAATCAGGAATTTCAACTTCCTCGTTTGTACCATTGTAGTAAACATCGACCTTCATCTTGACCAAATGAAATTATACTACACGACAATAATAACGTAGCTCTTTGACCACTCCTCTTTACATGCGACATGCTACATCGACAAGTTTCAATTCTTAACCGTAAATTCGAATTCTGACGCATTTCACATGGTTGAGAAGTCATAAATAGGAGTTTGTTTGAATATTGGGTCACAAGGAATCCGTATTCGTGAGAATCGGAGGAATTTAAAATGGGAGAAGAAGAACGCACTAGAGAGAGAGCTACCGTAGGTTATGGTGGTGCGAGCATTGCTTTCATCGCTGTCTATGGTGCGATAAACGGTGTTCTAGCCCTCGTCCCTGTATTTCCATATGTGGGCGGAGGCGGCTTCGTACCCCTTTCTGTAGCATTTACTGCAATTGGTCCACTCGTTCTAGGACCAATAGGTGGAATCATAGCGGCCGTAATTGGTGGATTCATCGGGATGTTCATTAGCCCTGCGATGTTTCCATTAGGTCTCTTGGATGTTGTGCTTACAGGAATATTGCCAGCAGTATTCGTGGCCCTGTTCATGAATGTTGATGACAATCGGTGGTACATTCTGACCGTACTCGCAGTATTATTCACCACAGTCATGTGGTTTGTCTACCCCTACATCTTTCCAGGAGTTCCTGGTCAGACACCAGACGCTTTGTTCTATCTCTCGACTACATTCTTCTGGCTACCCTGGCTTATTCTACTGTTTACTCCAGTATTGAAGACGTGGGTGCCTGAATGGTCGAGATTGGATGATCCGAAGAAGAGATACATTGGAGTATTTCTAGGTGTCCTTGCAGGGATTGAGATCTTCTACTATTGGTGGACTGCACCATATTGGCAGATCTTTGCATATCCGATTGAATTATCCTTCACTTCAAACATGTTTGGATATTCGTGGTGGTGGCCAGTTCTATCAGTCCTTACAACAGTGATTGCTATCCCTGTTATTGAGGCACTGAAAAGAAGTGGTTTGCCAAGGATTCCAAGAGCAATCTGGTAGACATCTAATGCACTGGCTGATTTCAGCTAGTGCTCCATTCTTTTTTTTTCCCTTTGAAAGAAAACAGATTTAAGCCGCATTAAGTTGGTTAGCATTTGTTTGGAGAGTTGAGCGATGGCTGAAGATGTAACCGTTAAGGTGGACAATCTTACATTTACTTATGAAAGAGGACCCTTAGCTCTACAGAATGTTACCTTTGAGGTTAATAAAGGAGAAATCCTTGGTGTACTTGGCGCAAACGGGGCTGGAAAAACATCGCTCTGTTTTCATCTTAATGGTATCATTCCTACTGTATACGCTGGAACAGAGAAGGGTCGGGTCACTCTGTGTGGGCTTGATCCTTGGGAAACACCAATTCTGGAGATGTCTCAGAAAGCATGCATGGTTCTTCAAGATCCTGAAACGCAATTCACGACAACTGACGTGGAGTCTGAGCTTGCATTCGGACCAGCGAATCTTGCTGTAGAACGGGATGAGATCTTCCGTCGAGCTACATGGGCCGCTGAGGTTTGCGGAATCACTGGGTTGGAGGAACGAAAACCACAGGAATTGAGCGGCGGGCAGAAACAGAGAGTGGCTCTTGCTGCTGGTCTCACAATGCTTCCAGAAGTTCTCATTCTCGATGAACCAACATCTCAGCTCGACCCTATTGGAACAGAAGAGGTGTTTGATGTTGTTAATCACCTAGCTGATACGGAAAACATGACGATTATTATTACAAGTCACAAGACTGATGAGGTTGCTCGTCTAGCGGACAAAGTTCTCGTTCTGAATGAGGGTAAAGTTGAAGAATTTGGTCCTCCTAGGGAAGTCTTTGCAAAGACTGACCTCCTCGATTCTATTGGAGTAAATCCTCCATCGGTCACTTCCTTAACATCAAAGCTGGCTGCAAAGATACCCGGATTAAAAGAAAGGTATGAGAAAACGGGAGGAATACCGCTCACCGTAGATGAGGCTGAATCTTTCCTGAAGAAAGCACTTGATGAAGGGATTCTCAAGGTAGACTGGAAGACTCCTCCCGCAGCGCCTCCGATGTCTGAAGAGGTTGTTCTTGAGATGGATAATGTCACATTTACATATCCCGCAAGAATACCAGTCACAGCCCTCAAGAATATCAATTTACAAGTTCACAGGGGTGAGTATATCGCAATCATAGGTCAAAACGGTAGCGGGAAGACAACTCTAGTAAAACATTTCCTTGGTCTCCTTGAGGCGAGTGAAGGAGTCGTTCGGATTGAAGGAGAGGATGCAAGTGAACTCACCGTCGGGAGCATTGCGAAAAGTATCGCACTGATTCTGCAAAATCCTGATTACCAACTCTTCAGCATAAGTGTTGAGAAAGAACTCGAATTTGGTCCAAGAAATCTCGGTCTTTCGGAAGAAGAGATTAAGGAACGGGTCGATAGAGCAATGGATGAAGTTGGTCTTGAGGATGTTCGAGATGTCTTTCCATTCAGACTGAGTTTTGGTGACAGACGTAAGGTTGCCGCAGCTGCAGGAATTGCTATGGACCCAGAGATTTTAATTCTTGATGAACCAACCACTGCACAGGACTTTGAGGGTCGACACGTGCTCTGTCAGATAGCTTCTAGAATGAGGGACCAGGGCAAGACCATTATCATGATATCTCATGACATGGACCTTGTAGCAACCTACGCTGACAGACTCGTTATCATGTCCGATGCTAGGATTATCGCTGATGGACCAAAAAGAGAGGTCTTCGGAATGCTTGATGTATTAAAACAAGCAGACTTGAAACCTCCTCAGATAACCCAGCTATGCCAGAGATTGACCGACTATGGTATCGAGGAAAATCTCGTGACAGTTGACGAGATGGCGAGTATATTCAAAGCAGGAGGTGCATAATCATGGCGTTTGAGTATGTAAAGAAGGACACACCTCTTGATAGAATGAACCCACTAGTGAAACTCCTCTATATGGCACTGGCTTTGTTGCTAGTGATTCAGGTATGGAATGTTGAGAGTATTAGTCTACTGATTATTTGGATTGGCATTGCTACTGCATGGTGGATCGTCGGGAAAGTGGAGCTGAGGAGTCTCGGATTCCTACTGAAGCTTCTAACCTTCCTATTCGTCTTCCTATTCATCGTACAGGGACTAACCTACAGATTCGGAGACCAGACTGTCATTTTCAAATTCTTCCATTGGCCCATTATAGATCAGAGTACAGGTTTGGAAGTCACGAACTATGGTGAGATGACAGTTGGAGGGATACTCTATGGACTCCTGATTGCCCTGCGTGTAGTGTCCGTTGTCACTGTGATTCCTATCTTCACAATGACCTCCTCAATTGCCCATATCACAGCTTCATTTGCAAAGATTCGTGTCCCACAGAAGATGGCCTTCATGTTTATGACTGCCTTCAGATTTGTTCCTCTTGTCCAAGAGAGTATGGACAACATTATAGAGGCTCAGAAAATCCGAGGGTTTGACTTGGACCAAGCAGGATATGTAGACAAAGTGAGACGAGCATATATCCCCATTATCACGCCACTCCTCCTCCTCATGTTCCGCAGAGCCATGGATCTAGAAGTAGCTATCAATGCCAGAGCTTTTGGTGCCAGAAAGGACCGGACATATATTCAGGATATGTCATTCAAGGCAAGAGACTATGGTGGAATCTTAGTAGTATTCGCAAGTTTTGGTCTCATGATGTATCTGATCTACTTCGAGTCTACTTTCATCACGTGGGTCTACCTCACGACCATCGTTGGCGCTATTGCAGGTGGCATTGGGATGTTTGCCTCAGCAATTGGACTAGATGTTGCCCTTCAAGCCTTGAACAACTTCCTGCTAGCCCTACCTGTGTTAGATGTCATTGGAGCATACTTCAATCAGTATGCGTTCCTTGGTTACGGAGCAATTATCTTCGTAATGTTCGTTCTCCTGATAGTCATCTGGTTCATTCGCAGAAGAAGACGTAGGAGAAAGAGAGCTAAAAAGAAGTAGGATAGATTATGATTCAAAATGGTCGATACAACTGAGAAGACAAAATCAGTTGTTGACGATGGTGATGTGATTGATGAGAATTCGAGATAGTCTTGAAAACCTTCCAGCAAGTGGTATAGCCCTTCTCTTGCATGTAGGAGAAAATCCGGACATTCTGAGTCTAGGGATTGGAGAGCCAGACTTTGAGACCCCCTCACACATAGTAAAAGCCGCAATAGAATCTCTCAAGGCGGGTGATACTCACTATACTCCCGATCCCGGAACATTCAAGCTTAGAGAGGCAATAGTTAACAAGACCAAACGCGACAACGGATTTGACGTTAATATCGAATCCGAAGTGATGGTCACAGCAGGAACTAGTCCCGGAGTGTTCGGAGCAATCTTCGGAAGCATCAACAGGGGCGAAGAAATCGTTATACCTACTCCAGCCTACTTGGCATATGAACCAATCATTCGTATCGCTGAAGCAAAACCAGTCACTGTGCCAGGTCCCGAGGAGGCTAGTTTTGTGCCAACTGCTGATATGATTGCAGAAGCAATCACGAAGAAAACTAGAATGATAATCATCTGCTCGCCCAATAATCCAACTGGCGGAGTTTGGAATCGCGAGAGTGTAAAGACGGTATCTGATCTCGCTGTCGACCACGACCTCCTTATCCTATCTGATGAACTCTACGAGAAGCTTGTCTATGACGGTGTAAAGATTACAAGTCCTGCTGCATTCAGTGGTATGTTTGAGAGAACCATCACAATAAATGGACTATCAAAAAGTCATGCTATGACTGGATTCAGATTGGGGTGGGTCATCGGTCCACAGGAAATAATTGCAGGGTTCAAGAAGATCCATCAATACAGCACGATTTGTGCACCTGCGACCTCTCAAGCAGCTGGTGTTGCCGCATTGAATGGTCCTCAAGAATGTGTTAAGGAGATGGTAGAAGAATACAATCGACGCAGGAAACTGTTGGTCAGTCGCATCAACAAAGAGGTTCCTTTCATCAGTACGACTCTCCCAAAGGGAAGTTTCTTCTTGATGGCCAATGTTCAGGAGCTTCTAGAAACCCATGAGAAAGATATGCGGAACTACTTCAAGAATGACGGCAAGGAGTTCCTAAAGCAGATACCAGATTATTTGTTCAGAATTGAAGACTTCGATAAGTCTGGTTCACTACTAACCATGATGTATCTGGCATCCGCCGCTAAGGTTCTAACTGCTTCAGGGGCCTCTTTCGGTTCAGGTGGTGAGGGTTTTCTAAGGCTCTCTTATGCACAGAAATATGAGAAGATAAACGAGGCTGTAGATCGAATCATTGCCACTCTTGAGCCATGGTCGTGAATTCTACTCTTTCACTCAACTCCTCCAAGAAGTAAAGCCAGGAGTGCCTTCTCTGTGTGCATCCTGTTCTCTGCCTGATCAAAGACAAATGACTGTGGACCATCAATCACTTCATCTGTGACCTCCTCTCCACGATGTGCTGGAAGACAGTGCATGAAGATTGCATCATCCTTTGCCCAACTCATCGCTTCAGAGTTAATCTGATAGGGCATGAAATCAGCCAGTTTCTTTTTCATATCGTCCTCGGTTGCGCCACGAGTCATACTTACGAATGTTATCCCCACCACAACATCTGCATCAGACATCGCGTCTTTGTGATTCTGCGTCATGATGAAACTGCCACCAGTTTCTTTGTTGGTCTTCTCAATGAACTCTTTTGCTCGTGGCCAGAACAGATGTTCGTAACTCTTGGGAAGTGCATACATCATCTCCCATCCGAACATCGAACTCACAATACCCCACGAATGGGCCATGTTCCAGACATCTCCAACGTATCCAATCTTGAGGTCTTTCAGTCGGCCTTTCTTCTCTCGAACATGTTGAATATCTGCAAGCAACTGACATGGATGGGACTCATTGGTCAAGGCATTGATCACGGGACGGTCCATATACTTAGCAAAATCATCCACAATGGCTTGCTCGTGAGTACGAATCACTAATGCATCAGCATATCGATCGATGGTCTTTGCAGTATCCATTAACGACTCGCCTCTAGAGATTTGCATCGTTGATGGATCCATATAGAATGCCTGCAGACCCAAATGAGCCGCGCCTGCTTGGAATGAGAGTCTAGTTCTAGTTGAGTGCTTCTCAAATATCATAGCAATAGTCTGACCCTGCAGATATGCATGTGGCTCTCTCTTTGCCCGTTTCTCCTTCAGCTCATCAGCAAGATCAATGATTCCAAGCACTTCATCCTTAGAATAATCCATCAACGTGAGAAAGTCTCTGTTCTTGAATGACCTCATCCTAAACCACCTCGCCTAGACTCTGAGAATCTCCATCACAAGACAGCGGGGTCCACCGCCTCCCTTCCTCAGTTCATCGAGCTTGACTTCAAGAACCTTCACTCCAACATCTTCAAGCCGTTTCTTCACTATTGGATTGCCCTTAGCAAGAATCACCTTCTTTGCATCCAAGGGGAGAACATTAGTTCCCATTCTCAGGACTTCTTCGCGTTCGACCTCGATCATATCATATCCACGGTCTCTCAGTTCACCCAGGAACCAATATGGGAGACCCTCAGGATAAACCAGAGCCAAATCCTTGTCAATTGGATTCAGACACACGTCGGCATGTACATAGCCCCCATAGTGTTCAAGATAGGAGGGCACATCAATCACAATCGTTTCTATGTCCATTAGTTGAAGTAGGTTCTTCACTTGATTGATGCCGCTGTCATTGCACCTGATTCCTCTACCAATGACCACTGTGTTACGATCTAGAGGAATGTAGTTTCCTCCCTCAAAAATTCCGTGTCCTGTGACCATCATGAGAACTGGAATTTGTAGTTCCCACATTTTCTTTGCAAAAAGCTGTTCCTCACCCCATCTCTGTGTTAGTGCCATCCTGCTGATTATCACACCCCATGGAGTCATGGTTGCTTGGTCACGGCAGAAATACTGCTTAGCACAACGAGGATAAGCCTCTTCCAGGATTTCCACCTGAACACCGTTCTCCTTGAAAAGATTGGCAAATGCATCCCACTCCTCTCGAGAAACCTCGAGATCCGGTACTCCATCCCAGAGCCAGAACACTGGGTCCTCTTTGACCACATTGAGCTCTTCACTTGGTCGGTGTAAGAGGATTCGCTTGAGTTTACTGTAGTTCGATGCTACACCGAAGGTCGAACTATCATAGACCTTCTTCATCTCACCGTCTTCAAAACTGGTTAATGG
>JASFEF010000083.1:0-10751 GCA_050124975.1 Candidatus Thorarchaeota archaeon
TCGCCTGCTGAATATTGCCTGTGTCTGTGAATCCAGTTGTGTCACCAGATGGAGCGACCACGAAGGTATGGTGGCCATGATGTTTCGCGGCTACAGGACCAACGATTGACACACAAAAAATGAAACACAGTGATACGGCGAGTATTCTGATTTTACATTTTTTCATATTCTCTCCTCCATCCCCCCACATGAAGCTGCAGGGAGTCCCACATTGAGCCTACTTGAGATCCAAGATTTCTAGATTCGAAACACGTTGAGTCGTGAACCGTAGGTCCCATTGTCAGTTTTCGTAAGCTTAACTGTGTAGTAGTAATAATATGCAAAATGTTTGATTTAAGCACATGTCACATACCTAACTGCAACAACGAAGAATTACTGTGACAAGAATGACATTCTGCTTCAAAAGAAAGTGGCAGAACGAAATTCATGCTTTGACATCAAACTCAACAACACTGAACCTAGTCGGTGTAGTACTCAACAACGTGATTCTTCACTTTCATTCCTAGCATCTCAGCAAGGCGAATGTATCCCCGTCCCACAAAATGACTCTGAGGTTGAAGCACGTATGTTTCGACTCGCTTTGCAAATGGTGCATCCTTCAGCGTGTTAGTGATAGCCGCCAGTGTCTGAATATCCTTGGTCGTACAAAAATGCAGTACTCTGGGCTCCTGGGAGAATAGAAACGCATTCCAATACTCCATAGGTATCTTCCCTTGAACCCATTCAACCACCTCATGAGGAGCTACTTTGTTCTCGTCGAAGACTATATTGAGCCAGAAAGGAACAATGCTAGCGGCACTGAATCTGAGAAACGTAATGAAGTAGAACGCTCCACTAGTTTGCAGCTCCTGGATTATCTTTTGAGCACGGCGAGAGGAATAGGGCGTTAGCTTTGCAATTTCAGTGGCGGGCATCTTTGCGTCGTGAATCAAATGCTCCAATATCGCCAAGTGGTGTTTTGTCAAGTCAATCTTTCTACCAAGATAGACGTATTTCTGAGTAAATGGAAGGTGGACGGAAGGTGTTGCAGATAGTGGTTGTATAAACTGAATCATGATGTCTTGAACACAGGGGAAACCGCGGAAGAACTTCCCAAGCTCATAGAGACCAGCTGCACCCGAGACCTCAGCGATTATGAAAAATCTTCGGGGGCCCATTCGGGCAACAGCCATGACATTTGGATTTACTCCAAACTCGGTGATGATTGTTTCATCCTTCTCAGATGCATCTGTTTCTACATCAACCCAACAGTATTCAGCCTCAAGCATAGCAAGAGACAGAATCACATATGGACGACTAAACAGTCCAATATCCCTGAGCTTTGCAACGCGTCTTTGAACAGTTGTTGCAGATATGTCTAGCATCTTACCCAAATGTCTGTATGAAAGTCGACAGTTGCTAGCTAACTCGGCTATGATGCGCTTGTCAATCAGATCCATACTACCCACCCAGATTTCGAGAAGAATTCTATGTTTGCCGCTCCTCTCCATCCCTCTCACATCTCTCATTTCCACACGAAACCAAAAGTAGTCTTAGAGGTCACAGAAACTCCCCGACTTTGAAGTCGATTTTAATGACCAAAGTTGTCGATGCATTGGCAAACTGCGTAGTTGAATTTCTAACCATAGCTTTGATATAAGTCCACTCGATGTTCGAAAAATAGTTGATTAAACGGAAATTACCGAAATGTCGCTTAGTGAGGAGAATTAGCGCAGGTGGGAATGTTAAAGAGAACCATGGATACTTCTAAGACGAGGTTGACATCCATGACTGAGCAAGCTAGACTGTCTATTGAGCTGAGGTCAAACTTGGGTTATGCCCTAATGCTACAAGTGACCTCTGCAATCCTCATTATAGGAGGCACATGGTTTTTCGGAGCACCGAGTTCTGATGTTATTTGGTTGACAGTCACAGGAATTCTCTATGGCCTTGGATTCATCCAGTTGCTAGTCACGAGATATGTCATGCAGAGGGAGAGAAATGGCATCCTCGTTGCTTTTACCATCGCCACGTTCACTTACATGTTCTCCATTGGAATGGCGTTCTTCTGGTACGTTTTGTTCAGTCAGTTGATTCCGATGGTATTGTATAGCATCACATTCGGTATCAATGTCATCCTAGTGGTATTGTTGATGAAGATACCAAAGTCTTGAATGCCACTCAATCTATGCGCGACTTTAGAACCATTATTCTTCGGTATGTGTCAGGTTTGTAAGGGCTGAAGTCCCAATTGCCATAGTCTTCGAAGACATGAAAACCTGCATGTTTCACTAGGAGGTCTATCTCCCGGGGGAAGATGAGTGAAGTTATTGATTGAGTTTCAATCCTTTTGACTTCACCATCCGGTTTCTTTACCTCTACTGTAACATCCCAACGACGGAGTTGAGTATTCAGATCATTGGAGTGCCTGTAAGACTTTGTGACAGTTGCACCTTCAACCTCCACTGAAGCGGTTGTGAAGGCCCCATCTTCCTCGAAAGCCTCACCAGGATAAAGATCTAGTATGAAGACACCATCATCTTGGAGATGGTTTCTTACACATCTCAGGCATGCTAGTTGGTCATCAGTCGTCAGAAGGAACTTGAAAGAAGTTGGGATTATGATTAACACGAATTTCTTGTCTAGGTCGAAGTCAGTAATGTCTCCTTTGTGGAGAGTCACTCGTGATTGAACATCCTCAGGAAGTTGTTCTAGTTTCTCCCCAGCAATCTCTGACATATCAGCTGACAGCTCAATTCCTTCAATCTCATAGCCTTCCTTTGCAAGCGTAAGAGTTATTCTTCCAGTCCCATGGGCCAGCTCAAGGATGGGAGACCCATACCTCTTAGCCATCTCTTTGAAAAACTCTACGTCAGGCCAATGTGCAAACGGATCATAGAACTTGGCAGTGTCGCGGTAGTACCGTTCACTCGGTCGTTCTGACACTCCAGATTCCCCCTGACAGTGATGTTATCCCAACTTACTACCCATCTGACGAAATAGTATCGCTGCAATGATTAAGTCAACCATGAAGCTGAGATTCCTAAACACAAGCAATGGAGGATCAATTAGCGCAACTAGTCCAAAGCACACATAGAGTCCCAGCAGGATGACGAAGACGATTTTTGATAGCCGGAATTCTGGAGGATCGCTTAAGGACAACAACAGCAACACGATGAAGGTGAAACCCGCCATGTAACTGGATATGTCCTTGATGTACATGACCACCCAAAGTGAAGAGAAGACATTGTCTGCTGGTACCCAACCATTCGGAACACCGTGCAGGAGGGCTATTTGAAATGAGTTTTCAACCAAGTCTGATATGAATGTTAGACTCCCAAGCGCAAAGGCAACCTTCGCAATGAGTTTCTCCTTATCTCTAGTAAGCAGGAAAAGCCCATAGAATATGCTCAGATACCCAATCATGAAGAAAGTATCAAACACCAGACTTAGGAGTTTGATATTGATGTCCTGAGCGCTGGCTGCAACAAGATCAGCAATCACACTAGCAATCGGTCTGACCTCGTATAGATTTCCTCCACCGGGGTTGAGGAATATTGTAGCTACCATTCCCAGTGTCATGATAAAACCAAGAAAGATGAACACAGATGCGACCTTCAGTCGTGAACCAAGATTGTCTGTCATAAACCTCACCTGAAGTGAAACAGACCAAATGAAGTGGCTTGTTCCTTATATCTCTCACTTGATTTCAGAAATGTTAATGTCATGGGAATCAAATGTTACTTCAATGGCGATAGAGAAGCATCATTCAGCCTGTGCACTGAATTGCCCGGACATCTGTGCGTACATAGTTCATATTGAGGATGGGAAAATCACAAGACTCGAGGGAGATCCAGACCATCCATACACACAAGGGAGGTGTTGTCCCAAGGGCTATGCTCATGTCTTGAGAATGTACTATGAAGACCGGTTGCTCTATCCTCAGACAAGACAATCTGATGGGTCTTTCAGGAGAATCTCTTGGGACAAAGCCTTTGATGAGATTGCTCAACGAATGAAACACACAAGAGATGTATATGGACCTCAGAGTGTTGGTATCTATTCCGGGTCCGGAAACGATGGAATGGCACCACGATATGCAGCAAGATTCTCAAACGCCTTTGGTTGTAGAATGATTCCAGGTATCGTTGAGATATGCTTCGAGGGTGCGTATGAGGGGGCTCGTTTCAACGTAGGGTCATTTCCTCCACACGAGCTTCAAGACTGGGCGAACTCGAAGTGTATCGTGATATGGGGTACTAACAAGTTCGAGTCAAGTATTCATTGCAAGAGAGTCATTCAAGAGGCAATTGACAACGGGGCAAAACTGATTGTCATCGACCCAAGAAAGACACCATACGCAAAAGTCGCAGACCTCTATACGACAATCAGACCGGGTACTGATGGTGCATTGGCGTTGGGGATGGCAAATGAGATAATCCAAAGAGACCTCTACGACCACGAATTCGTGAAGAAGTATGTTCACGGTTTTGAAGAGTACAAGGCTCGAGTTTCTGAGTACGACACACAGCGAGTGAGTGAAATCACTTGGGTCGAGGAGAGTATGATTAGAGAGCTTGCAACTGTCTTCGCTACTCACGGACCTGCTCTTATCACAACTGCACCCGCAGGAATGAATCATTACACAAATGGAACATGGGCTGCTAGAGCAGTTCACAGTCTCCTTGTTATCTGCGGATATCTTGGAGTGTCGGGGGGAGGTTTTCAGTACCTCTCATCAGACAACAGTCCCTTCAATGGAGCTGCAGTTGCACTTCCTGAGCTCCTTGATCCGTCAGTGGAACCAGTAGTTCCATCTGGTACCTATGTGCCTGATTACGTTCTCAGACACGAAGAGAGTCCACTCAAGGTCTTCGTCATCCAGGCTGCAAGCCCAATGACTCAATGGCCAAATACAAACAAAACCAAGGAAGCATTGGACAAAATCCCATTCAAGGTGTGCATTGACCTGGAGATGACCGAAACTGCAAGACTCTGCGACATCGTACTTCCTGCCACATTCATCTTTGAGCATCATAACTTGGTTCATTCAGAACTGCATAGGATTGTTCAGTATGCACCCAAACTGGTTGAGCCCCTGGGTGAAGTCAAGAGTGAGTTGGACATCTGGAGAGGATTAGCTGAGAGATTAGGCATTGGTGAACACTTCCAGTTAACGGAGCTAGATGCAATCAGACTTGCGCTACAAAGTAATGACTGCAAAGACATCACACTTGAGAAGCTCATCGAGAGACCTGAAGGAATCAGAACAAGAAGTTCAGGCATCCCATTCTCTAACCGAAAATTCAAGACCAGGACAGGGAGGGTTCATCTTTATGCATCGGAACTAGAGGATGATGGAATAGATCCCCTTCCTTTTCATGAAGAGCCTTTGGAGAGCCCTGTTTCGACACCCTGGGTATTCGAGGAATATCCCTTGATTATGATCACTGGACGTCTCCGGGAACGTTTGCACTCACAGTACACGACAGTTGAAGTTGGTGGAACTGTCAAAAGTTATGCCCACTGTACAACATGCAAGAAATGTGTCGAAGACTGTCCGGATGAAGCAATAACAATGACTCCACCGAGTACAAGCCTAATGCAACAGGATGTGGAACATGCTCCTCAAGAACAGGCCAAACTCAGGAAGAAACTCGGAGAACTTGTTGGAGGACTAGCAGTACAAGTGTCTGAGGAGAAACTCAATATTCCAGCAGACATCACAGGTCTTTTGGTCCCGGTTTGGGACTCGACCAAGTGCATTGGTTGTCGAGAGTGCGCCATTGATGTCTGTCCATATGATGTTGTGACTGAAACAATCAAGATGCCAACAAAAAAGGAAGCTGGTGGACAAAGAGCGTTCTTGAACATGCACCCTCAGGCAGCTGAGAAGCTAGGACTGAAAGATGGCGACAGAGTTGACGTTGAGTCAAAAAGAGGAGTGGTCAAGAAAATGAAACTCATCCTGACTCCAGACATAGATCCTAGAATTGTCTGGTCGTCAGACGGATGGTGGGAAGAAGATGGGAACATCAATCTACTGACAAAAGACCTTCATACTGCCTATGGTCATACGCCTGGCTTTAACTCAGTCCTCGTACGTGTGAGGCGGTCCAAGACCTAGAACGTCTTGTGGTCTGGTGAGGGTGGCCAGTAACCCAAGGCTTGTCGAGTCGCTACGATTTCGCCTATGTGGTATGCGTTGTGTTGAACAAAGACAATGAGAGCTCTGAATGCAGGAACTTTTGGCCATGACGGGAGTTCATCAAGTGACTCGATATTCTCTGTCATCTTGTAGGCTTCTTCCAGTCCTTCTTTGAAGTGCTGAACAAGCTCATCCCATTTCTTCTCGTCATTTGGAAGCTCCTTTGGCCAGCTTGGCTCGTTAGTTTTCGGCCATTTTACATCCTTTTTACCTCGTAGAGCCTCAAGCATCAGATCTTGCCAGAACACAATGTGGTTCAAAATGTGCCAGCATGAATGTTCACTCTGCTCTGGTATCTTCGCAGCCATCTCAGCAGTTAGATTTTCCAAAGCCACAAGTGGATCAACGTGAATGCCTTTTCCCTTAATCGAGTTCTTTAGCGAAGCTGTCAATACTCCGAACATGATTGAACTCTAGCTCTACGCTCCAAATGAATGTAATCATAGCAGTACCCAGTTCATCCCAGTGAAACCTATATCCTGAAACTAGAGAGAGGATTCAAACACAATGTATTGGTGCATCCACAATGTCCTCAGGTAAACAAATCGCAACCATGGTCATAGGCATGATTGTCATGATTGGCGGCTTCTTTGGTGGCTTCATGCAGTTCTTTTGGATGGATACACATGATGTCGGGACCATCCTACTCTACGTGATGGTGGTCCCAATGATTAGTTTCTTTATTGGAGCTGGGATCATGATATACGGCATGAAGGATTCATTACCAAGTAGAGGGTTTGGATTGTTTGGTATGATGGGGACAGCTGCTAATGACGCGCCAAAGGAAAAATCCTACGTACACGAGCCGCCCCGTTTCTGTACTGATTGTGGTGCTTCATTGAGCTCAGAGGAAATTGAGTGGGTTGGTCCTCTCAGCATAAAGTGCCCCTACTGTGGAGCGACCCACGCGACTGAGAAGCGTGAAGTGTAGACTGATTAGAAGAACTTGGTCGCATCCCATATTGCAACTATGCCCATTCCAGCTGTTGCTAGAAGATTCCCCTGATTGTTCCATTTAGCGGCAAATACAGGACCTGGATGACGTAGCACAGCGAGTTCTCCATCTATATTCCAGAGGCGAGCAGTTCCATCAAACGAAGCAGATGCCAATAGGTCACTCGTAGGGTTCCAGCTCACTTGGTAGACCGAGCTCGTATGATTTTCGAAGGATGTGACTTTTTCTCCCGAATCATCCCAAACGATGATCTCTCCATCCTTGAATCCACTGGAGGTTGCTAGTGACTTCCCATCACTACTCCAACCAAGACCGAATACGCGGTCTCTATGTCCCTTCAGGAGCGCCACTGATTCGTCCCTCCTCCATAGTTGAGCGGTCCTATCATACGAACCAGTTGCTAGCAGATTCTCCTGCTGTGGATTCCACTTGAGTGATGCAAGAGCTCCTTTGTGTTCAAGGATGTGTTGAAGTTCACCATCCACGCTCCATAGACGTACAGTCTTATCCACCGAACCAGTGGCAATCATTGACCCTTCAGGGTTCCATTCAATCATGGTCACTGCTCCTTTGTGCCCAGTTAGCTTTGTGGACACATCCTGACCAGACCAGATCATTCCAGTCTTATCACCTGAGCAAGATGCTAACAGTTCCGACACCGGATTCCACGAAAGAGCATAGATCACTGTCTTATGACCCATCATGGTCGTCACATATTCACTGTTCTTCCACAGCATTATTGATTTGTCACGACCCGCAGAGGCAAGGGTTGCTCCATCTTTGCTCCAAGCTAGCGAAGAAACCTCAGCAGTATGTGAGTCTGCATACTCGATTTCTTTACGGGCTTGGACAATTGAAACAGTTCCATCGTTCTTGCCAACTGCTAGTGTGTTACCGTCTGGAGACCATGATATGGTGGCGGTCTTATCTTTCGGCAACTTGATCAGTACATCAGATTCCTCTGTCAATACCATCACTCTTAACAATAGTTGATTTCTACACTACATTATGGGTTGATAAAACTTGAGTTTGATGAATCATCATTCTGTCTGTTTTATCCTCAAGGTGTTGATTCCTAAAAGTCCAACAAAGAGCAAAGATCCAAAGACTGTATACCACTCGGTCAAAGGACCTCCTACCGTTAGTGCAAACGCTAGACTAGAGAATGTGATTCCAACGCCATAGAGACCAACAATATTGTTGAATACTGGATTCAGGAAAAGCGCAATGAGGATTAGGATGAGAACGAAGAAGAGGATTAGGAAGAAAGTACTTGAAGCGGTCATATGGGGATCTCCTTGGTCCTCAGAGAACACACCGATTGCCATTAGAGCAAAACCTGAAACAATGCCAAGAATCTGACCTGCTATCATGATGATTCTTTGAATTGTACTCTCTGTCCACCAATCCTTCAAACCGATAAAGAATGGAATTAGAGCAATGCCTGTAAGAATGCACCCCCAATTGTAGAAGTGTGCTCCAAACGGACTATAGTTGAAATTACCCAAGCGACTGAGATAATGAGTGGCTGGACCATATGGGTCAGGATAGAATGCCCAAGAGACCATCGTAAACACACAATAGAAGATGATCATAAAAGACACACTGATTGTGGTCCATGGATACTTGCGAAAACTGAACCCCATATCTTGTTTCTATATACTTCGTCCTAATTAAAGGACTGGAACTGAGATGATGAATGCCGCTCCCTTTCTCTCCTTCTCATCCAACAGCTCGATTGTTCCGCCATATGATTCTACAATCCTTTTAGATAGATAGAGACCAAGACCCTTTCCTTCACCCTTTGTTGTCACACCCTTCTGGAAAATCCTATGTCTGATGCTTGGGTCAATACCAGGTCCATTGTCACGATAAGTTATGATCAGGGTTTTCTCTACAAGCCCTAGACGGATTGTCACAACTGCGGACTCTCCAACATAGTCAGCTGTGTTTCGCAGAAGATTTTCTAGGACAAGTGGAAGAAGGATGCCTGGGCGAATATCTGCTGATCGAATGTCAGGTTCAAACAGGAGACTGACCTTACCACTGTTAGCTTGTCTAGCTCTGTTAGCCATCGTCTGAAGAGTTTCAAGGAAATCATATGCGGCTGACCTCCCTACAACTGAGAACAATTTGATAACCCTGGACATTCTCTCACTAACTGCGAGGGATGTCGTGAGATAAGACTCCTTGTCAATTGGGACATCTATTATCTGACTAAGGAGTTCAATATGACCTCTCACAATCTGCATGTCGTTACCCAAATCATGTGTGAGTACAGAAGTATAGACCTCTAGCTCTCGTTGACGCTGTTCAAGGAACTGCTTATGCTCCTCAAGTTGGGTCACATAGTAATTCAATGACCATGTGAATATGAGAACAACAAGGGAAAGAGCTGCTTGGTCGATGATTGGTTCTAATGCAAGAGCAAGTCCAATCTCAGGATGGACATTACAATAGACAAGCAATCCTAGTGTGTTTCCAGATATGAATAGTGCTTCAAACTTCGCCGAAAACCACTGACTACCAAAGAGTGCAGCAATCACTGGCCAGATAATCAGATTCATTACTAACCTCATCGGCGATCTGTTGAATTCCACGAGCAAGAAGAGATAGGGCATAGCGGCTAGGCAAAGTGTTGTTATGATTCCAGCAAGTACAGCGTATCTTGTTCTACTTATTACGTAAATCATGAGGAAGAGGCCTGTTGCATATGTGAAAAGGACTAGATTTGCAAATAGAATGCCAAGTCCGATTTGGATTACTGGAAGGACTATGACGATTAGAAGTAGTGCAAATGATAACAGACGAGTTTTCATTCGAAGAACATCAGAGCGAATCGCTTCTGAAGGTTCAATCAGAAGATAGCGAATCTTCTGGAAGACCGATTCTTCTGCCAGTATTGGTCCATCTTCAGACATAGCAAATTCCACTCGAATTACAACAAAAATGAGTTGAACTAGATATGTAAGGTTTAGTGGGTTGTTTGAATACGGTCCAAATCAACCAGACATTAGAAGAAGAGAGGTGACTTCTACACGTAAGTCATCTTCAGATATGAAACCAGCCAACTGCTTCTTCCCCATGTTAATCGTCGGTAGCGCTGGTAGGTCATCTTCACTAACTTCTGAGTCAGGGTCATCAACATTGATGAGTTGAATGTTTGATGGACTTATGCTCATCTCTGTTAAGACCGCAGTCAATGACTCGAGAACAGGACCACAGAAGACACAATGATCTGATTTGTAGAACATGATGGGGGGTATCTTGAGTTCTTCCTTCCAAGCTGGCAGGAGCACAATGAATTTGCTTCCTTTGGAGAAATCAGAAGGGTCTCTGTCCTCAACCCAGACTCGTCCACCAAGATGTTCTAAGTATCTGTCGACAAGAGTCAAAGCGAGACCTTTCCCACCCAACTGCTCCTCAGGACTTCCTGCCCTTCGGAATATCTGGTCTTTGTGTTCATCGGGAATTCCAGGACCTCGGTCTAAGAACTCTATCCGAACCATATCTCCATCTTCAGTAAGATCCGCCTTGATTTCGAGCTCAACTGTGGAGCTTTGGTCTTGGCTCGCTATGTAGTGGATAATGTTGAAGAAGATATACCAC